>NZ_JBJJMM010000003.1:0-305568 GCF_046231795.1 Pseudomonas sp. KCJK9016
CGACCAAAACCAAATCCGCCGACTTCATTTCTGGCGCCAGCGCCGCCATCGAAACCAGCCACTCCGGCGCCTACGCTGCCGATGGTTTCGATAAAACCAATGTCGGCAAAGCCGTTGCTGCCGACGGCTTCGACAAGACCGGTACGGCTGCAGCCGTTGCGGCTGACGGTTTCGACAAGACCGGCACCGCCGCTGCCATCGCTGCCGACGGCTTCGACAAAACCGGTACCGCCGCCGCCATCAGCTGATCGGCGAATGCAGACACCGAAGCCCGGCCATTGCCGGGCTTGTTCATTTCTGCAGAGCCTGCATTTGATCTTCTCGGGCCGGACTTGCACTATTGCCCGCTTCCGAAAGCCTTCAGGAACACCCTCGCCATGTCCGATGACATCCACTTCTATGAACCGGCCAACGGCCACGGCCTGCCCCACGATCCGTTCAACGCCATCGTCGGCCCGCGCCCCATCGGCTGGATTTCTTCGCAGGATGCCGAAGGTCGACTGAACCTGGCGCCTTACAGTTTTTTCAACGCGTTCAACTACATTCCGCCGATCATCGGGTTCTCCAGCGTCGGGCGCAAAGACAGCCTGAACAACATCGAGCAGACCGGCGAGTTCGTCTGGAACCTCGCCACCCGTCCGCTGGCCGAGCAGATGAACCAGAGCTGCGCAGCGGTCGCGCCGCAGATCAACGAGTTCGAACTGGCGGGGCTGACGCCGGTGGCGTCGAAGGTGATTGCCGTACCACGGGTGGCCGAAAGCCCGGTGTCCTTCGAGTGCAAGGTCACGCAGATCATTCAGTTGCAGCGCGCCGACGGCGAGACGGTGCCGAGCTGGCTGGTGCTCGGCGAAGTGGTCGCTGTGCACATTGCCAAATGGCTGTTGAAGGACGGGATCTACGACACCGCCGCCGCAGAACCGATTCTGCGTGGCGGCGGGCCGGCGGACTACTTCCAGCTGGGGCCGGAGGCCCTGTTCAAGATGTGGCGCCCGGGCGCCGTCAAGTAAACGCAGTCACCAGATCAGCTCGGCGTCATCAGTGACGCCCTTGAGCTTGTCCAGCTCATTGATGGCCGCTTCATCGGCGGCAATGGCACCAGGGAATACCTGGTCATTCAACAGTTTGTGAAAGCGTGGCGCACCGCCGTCAACCAGGGCCTTGACCGCGATTGCCGCGTGATAACCCTTGTTGCTGCCCAATTCGACGGGGACTACAGCGGAAACCGCTTCGAAGTGTTCGAACTCTTTACGTGCCATGTCGCAGGTCCTGGCTCAGTCAGATAGGCCGGCCATTAAACCCTCAACCGGCGAGTTTGTGTATCGGCGCGCAACTCTGGCCCGGCGCCTGCGCCGCCGACACGTCTTTAAACGTATGGAAATCCAGGCTGTTGACCACCAGGTCCTGCACCAGCTCGGCAAAGACCTCCATTGACGGGCTGCTGAAATAGGCGGTCATCGACTGTTGGTTGCTCCAGAAACCGGAGACCAGCCACAGCTCGGGATCACACTGTGAATGCTGCAGGGAAAAGCTCAGGCAACCGGCGGCGGCACGGGACGGTTCGATCAGCGCACTCAGGCGCATGCCGAGTTCCGCCGAACGCCCGGCGCGCGCTCGAACGAAGGCCATATGACTGACGGGAATCTGCTTGGACATGTTCAACCCTCCCAGGGAGTCGCGTGGCAGCCGGGGACGGGCTGCGACAGGATCCAAGGTTAAGGGCCGGGGAACGCTCGCCGTTAGTCGATTCCTGCCGTCGCGTTGCACAATCCTGCGAGACTGTCTTTCAGACCTGTAACAGATCGTGAATCGCTGTCACCGTCCTGTCACACCGGTTTCGAGCAAGTTTTCCGCAATGCACACTGTCATGCCTGGGCAGGCACGCAACGCAATGCAGGATCAGGCAAGCATTTCGCAGGATGTATCTACCACTTGTACTTGCACAAACTTATGCTCTGTTCCCATTCCATCCCTTGCCGAGGAGGCTGTGCATGACGTCATTCGATCGTTTTCAGGCGCCGCCCGATGCCGACATGGAAAAGCAACGCGAGGAACTGGCGGCGATCATTCGCCGCAACACGTCCGAAGATGGCAGTTATGCCACCGCCGTCGGCTCGCTGTTCATGTCGCGCCACACAAAATCCCACGAATTCGCCCCGGTGCTCGCACAACCGGCGCTGTGCATCATGGCCCAGGGTCGCAAAGAGGTACGGCTGGCGGACGAATACTTCAATTATGATCCGCTGAATTATCTGGTGGTCTCGGTCTCGATGCCGTTGAGCGGGCGGGTGGTGAATGTCTCGCCCGAAGAGCCGATCCTCGCCGTGCGCCTGGACATCGATCCAGCGGAGATCACCGCACTGATCGCCGATGCCGGCCCGATGGGTGTGCCGACCCGGCCCACCGGTCGCGGTCTGTATGTGGAAAAAATCGACAGCGCAATGCTCGATGCGGTGTTGCGTCTGGCCCGTCTGCTCGACACGCCGAAAGACATCGCCATGCTCGCGCCGCTGATCCGCCGGGAGATTCTCTATCGCCTGCTGCGCAGTCCGCAGGGCCATCGGCTCTACGAAATCGCCATCGCCAACAGCCAGAGCCACCGCATCAGCCAGGCGATCAAATGGCTCAACGGCAACTTCGAACAGCCATTGCGTATCGATGATCTGGCGAAGGAAGTGAACCTCAGCGTCTCGACCCTGCATCACCGTTTCAAGGCGATGACGGCGATGAGTCCGTTGCAGTATCAAAAGCAATTGCGTCTGCAAGAGGCGCGGCGCTTGATGCTGGCTGAAGGACTGGAAGCCTCGGCAGCCGGGTATCGGGTGGGTTATGAAAGCCCGTCGCAGTTCAGCCGCGAGTACAGCCGGTTGTTCGGCGCGCCGCCGTTGCGGGATCTGGCGCGCCTTCGGCTGAGTGTCTGATCAGGCGCCGAGTACCCGACACGCCTCACTCGGCAACGTCACCGACACCGGATGCCCGATCCCCAACCCAATCCCCTGACACGGCGTGCTCAGCGCCGTGAAGGTCACCCCGGAACACTCCACCGTAGTCTCGATAGTCGCGCCGATATCCCGAACGAACGTCACCTTGCCCAGCAGGCGATTGCCTGCCGTGGCTTGGGGCGCCGACAGTTGCAGGTCTTCGGGGCGAATCAACATCTTCACTTTTTGCCCGACCACGATGCTGCTGCAGATCGGCACTTGCAGGGCATCGCCGCCTGGCAGCACGACCTTGCCATCGCCCAGCGCCGTGGCCGGGAAGATATTGCCGGAGCCGATGAAGTCCGCCACAAACTCGTTGGCCGGGTGCCGGTAGATTTCAATCGGCGTGCCCACTTGCTGCACCCGGTGCTCACCGAGCACCACTACGATATCGGCCATGGTCATGGCCTCGCGTTGATCATGGGTGACCATGATGGTGGTGATATTCAGGCGTTGTTGCAGCTGGCGGATTTCCACCTGCATCGACTCGCGCAACTTGGCGTCCAGTGCCGACAGCGGCTCGTCGAGCAAAAGGAGTTTCGGGTGCGAAGCAATCGCCCGGGCAATCGCCACCCGCTGACGCTGGCCGCCGGAAAGTTTCGCCACCGGACGGTCGATCATCGGTTGCAGCTGGATCATTTCCAGCAACTCCACCACCCGCGCCTGTTGATCGGCCTTGCTCACACCCCGCAGTTTCAGCGGATAAGCGATGTTCTCGCCCACGGTCATGTGCGGGAAGAGCGCCAGCGACTGAAACACCATGCCGAAGTTGCGCAGATGCGCCGGGGTGTGGCCGATGTCTTCACCGTTCAGGCGAATCTCGCCGCCGGTGAGGGTTTCCAGCCCGGCGATCATGCGCAGCAACGTGGTCTTGCCGCAGCCCGACGGGCCAAGGAAGCACACCAGTTTGCCCTCGGGCAAATGCAGGTTGACGTCTTTTACCGCGCAGGCCGAGCCGTAGTGTTTCTCGACGTTTTCCAGAATCAGTCCAGTCATGTTGCACCTCTAATCAAAAGGAAACGCCGCCTTCACCGACCAGCTTCTCCAACGCCCAGATCAGGACGAAGTCGATCAGCACGATCAGCACGGCAAACGAGAACACGGTAGGGTCGAGCGATGACACGGTGCGGCTGTACATCCAGATCGGCACGGTCATGACGTCGATGGTGTAGAGGAAATAGGTCACGGTGAACTCGTTGAACGAGACGATGAACGCCAGCAACATCCCCGCCAGAATCCCCGATTTCATCAACGGCACCACCACATCGACAATGGCGCGCAGCGGCGAGGCGCCGAGCATCTGCGCGGCCTCTTCGACTTCACTGCCGATGGAGAGCATGGCCGCCGTGCAATTTTTCACCACGAACGGCAGCGCCAGAATCACGTGGGCAATCACCAGCCGGGAGGTGGTCATGTGGAACGGCAGGCTGTCGAACACCAGCAGCAAGGCCAGCCCCAGCACCACCATCGGGAACACCAGCGGCAGCGACATCAGTTGCAGCGCCACGCCCTTGCCACGGAACTCACAACGGGTCAGCGCGTAAGCCGCCGGCACCGCGATCAGCGTGGCGAAAATCATCGCCAGACACGACACCAGCAGACTGGTGCCCATGGCCTGCCCCAGGCTCAGCACATCGCTGGCATCCGGTGAAACGAAGGTGTGCCAAGCCGCCTTGTACCACTGCAGGCTGTAGCTGCTCGGCGGGAAGTCGAGGTTCGACGCACCGCTGAACGACATCACGATCATCGTCAGGATCGGCAACACGGCCAGGAACAAAATGATCCCGGAAAGAATGCCGGCAAACTTGCCGGTATCGCCCGGCAGCAGCGACTGACGTTTCTTGATCAGGGCACTCATTGCGAAGCCTCCAGCAGACGGCGACGGCGGCCGGTGATGTATTCGGACAAGGTCATGATCGCCAGCGTGGTGACGATCAGCACCACCCCGGCGGCGGACGCGGCGGGCCAGTTCATCAGCGGAGCAATCTGGTCATGCACCATCACCGCGAGCATCGGCACGCGCCGACCGCCGAGCAGCAACGGCACCACAAAGCTGCTGGCGTTGTAGGCGAACACCAGCGTCGCGCCGGTGATGATCCCCGGCAGACTCATCGGCAACACCACTTGACGGAAAACCTGAAAACGACTGGCGCCAAGGGTCGCGGCAGCTTCTTCGTAGCTGCGGGCAACACCGCGCATGGCACTGGCAATCGGCAGCACAGCCAGCGGGAACGCGGTCTGCACCAGGCCCATCAACACGCCGTTCTGGTTGTAGAGCAACATGATCGGACGCTTGATCAGGCCGAGGCCCATCAGGGTCTGGTTGAGCATGCCACCGGGGCCGAGGATCACCAGCCAGCCATAGCTTTGCAGCAGCAGGTTGACCAGCAATGGCAACAGCACCGCCGCCAGAAAGATCCGCCGCAGGAACGGCGAGGTCAGGCGCGACATGGTGTACGCCACCGGGATCGCCAGCACCACGGCGATCACCGCGCTGATCAGCGCCAGACGCAAGGTCAGGAGCAACGATTTCAGATAGTAAGGTTCGAGCAACTGCGCGTAACTGGCCAGGCTGAAGCCAGACCACTCCGCGCCTTTGGTGCCCACACTCATGCGCAGCACCAGCAGGCTGGCAGCAATCAGCACGCCGAGAAACAACATCGACGGCGTGAGGAAAAACCACGCCCGCGCAGTCGGCGAAACACCTCGCGCCGGGCGCACGTCACCCGCGCCGACCGGTTGGGTCAGGGATTGATGTTCCATAGCAATGATCTCGTCAATGGAAAAACAACTGACAGACACTGCCTTCAAATTCATCGAGAAACCTGTGGGAGCGAGCTTGCTCGCGATAGCAATCTGTCAGTCGACACTGTCGGTGAATGTCAGTCCGCAATCGCGAGCAAGCTCGCTCCCACAGGTACTTCGGTGTTTGAAGAACCTGTGTCCATCACTCGATCAGGAAGAAAAGATTTCCGTGTAGCGACGAATCCACTGGTCATGCACGGTCGCCAGGAAGGCGTTGTCGTGCATGATCGCCTTCTCTGCGATCTGCTCCGGCGTGAGGATGAACGGGCTCTTGCGCGCTTCGGCGGAAATGATCGCCTTGGCGTTGACCGGACCGTTGAAGATGTCTTCGGCCATCTTGCCCTGCACCAGCGGGTCGAGGGAGTGATCAATGAAGGCGTAGGCCAGGTCGGTGTCGCCCGGACGGTTCTTCGGCATCACCGAGAGCATCAGGTCGGTGTAGAAACCTTCCTTCATCCCGAACGTGGCACCGAGGCCGTAGTTCGGATCGCGGATCTGTTTTGGGAAAAACGCCGGGGCGTAGAGGCCGCCCATGTCCAGTGAACCGGTGCGGAACAGCTCGGCGATCTGGTTGGGGTTTTCGCCCAGGGTCACCACGCGTTCCTTGAGTTCGGCGAGTTTCTTGAAGCCCGGTTCGATGTTGTGCTCGTCACCACCGGCCAGTTTGGCGGCGATGATGATCAGGTCCATCGCCTCGGTCCAGTTCGGCGGCGGCAGGAAAATGTTCGGTGCCAGATCAGCGTCCCACAGCGCGGCGTAGCTGTCCGGAGCTTCTTTCTGGGTGCGGGTGCTGTAGATCAGACTGTTGCACCACAACAGGTAACCGATGCCGTGACCGTTGGCCCCTGTGCGGTATTTTTCCGGGACGTCGATCAGGTTGGGAATGCGGTTGAGATCAGGTTTTTCCAGCAGTCCGGCAGCGGCCAGACCTTCGGCGCCGACCCCGGCCAGGGTGATGATGTCGTACTGCGGACGATCACCGCCGGCCTTGAGTTTTGCGACCATTTCCGAAGTGCTGCCGGTGCGGTCGGCAATCACTTTGGCGCCGGTCTTGGCTTCGAACGTTGCAGCGATATTGCGCAGTGCGGCCAGGCCCGTGTCATCGGACCAGGTCAGCAGGCGCAGGGTCTTGCCGGCAAAACGGGTGTCGCTCGCACTGGCCCGGATGAAGGGCATGCTCATGGCCGCCGCAGCCACCGAGGCCACGCCGACGGTTTTGATGAATTGACGCCTGTTCAGATCGTGCTCGCCCATTTAGGACTCCCATTATTCTTTTAAGTATGAGATTGATCGCAACCCTTGCATCTGCCTGACCGATATCGCCCAAGCGCCCGGTTTCAAAGGGCTTGAGCGTGGTCTGCGGGTTCATCCTGAGGTCGTGCAAAACACCTGACTATCGATAAAAACTCATTGGAGCCATGACACCGACGCATGCCTCGTTGCGAGGCATGCACTGACCTTTTTCGGGCATTCAGAGCGCGCGAACCACGTGCTTGATTTCCTGAAATGCCGTCAGGCCCCACGGCCCCAATTCACGACCGATACTGCTCTGCTTGTAGCCGCCCCACGCGGTCTGCGGGAAGATCACCTGCGGCGCGTTGAGCCACACCAGCCCCGCCTGTAAGGCGTTGGCGACCCGATCCGCGGTCTCGGCATTGCGCGTGACCACGCTGGCCACCAGACCGAACTGGCTGTCGTTGGCCAGGGCAATCGCCTCGGCTTCCGTAGCGAAGCTGCGCACGCAGATCACCGGCCCGAAGATCTCTTCGCACCACAGCGCACTGTCGAGGGGCACTTCGGTGAAGATCGTCGGTTGCAAGAAATAGCCGCGCGGCAGATCCGCCGGGCGATTGCCGCCACAGATCAGCCTGGCACCGGCGCTCAGACCACGGTCGATATGACCGAGCACACGCTGGTACTGCGCCTGATTGACCAGTGCGCCCATCTCGACGTCGGGATCGAACGGGTCGGCCACACGGATTTTTTCCGCACGGGCCTGCAAACGAATCAGGAACTCGTCGGCCACTTCATCGGCGACCAATACCCGGCTGGTGGCCGAGCACATCTGCCCGGCGTTGAAGAAACCACCGCCGCAAGCCAGCTCCACCGCCAGATCAAGGTCGGCATCCTGCAGAATCAGCAGCGAGGATTTGCCGCCCAGTTCCAGGCTCACGCCCTTCACGCTTTCGGCGGCGCGCTGCATCACTTGCACACCGACGGCATTGCTGCCGGTGAAGGAAATCTTGGCGATGCGCGGATCCGCCGACAGCGGCGCACCGACCGCAAGACCGGTGCCACACACCAGGTTGAACACGCCTTTGGGCAGACCGGATTCGGCGATGATGGTCGCCAGTTCCAGTTCCGGCAGCGGTGTGACTTCCGAGGGTTTGAGCACCACGCAGCAACCGGCGGCCAGGGCCGGTGCAAGTTTCCACGCGGTGGTGACCATCGGGAAATTCCACGGCACGATCAGCCCGACCACACCGCACGGCTCGCGACGCAGACGTGCGCTGAAGTCGTCGCTGGGCAGCGGCACGTTGCTGTCCTGTTTTGCATCGAGGCCTTCGGCGAGTCCGGCGTAGTACTCAAAGGTCGCGATCACGTCGTCGACATCGATGCCCGCTTCGAACTGCGGTTTGCCGTTGTTGCTCGACTGTAACCTCATCAGATGTTCGCGGCCGTTGCGCACGCCATTGGCGATGTTGCGCAGGATCGCGCCGCGCTCGGCGCCGGTGGTTTTCGACCAGCCCTTGAAGGCTTCGGTCGCTGCCGTTACCGCTTGATTGACGGCGCTTTCATCACCGCCATTGACCGTGGTCAGCAGCGCTTCGGTCGCCGGGTTGATCACCCGCAGGTGTTCGCGGCCGGCAGACCATTGGCCGTTGATGTACAGGCCGTCGAGTGTGGTCGGGAAATTCATCATCGGGCCACCGCCTTCATCCATTGGGTCTGGTCGATTTCGATCAGGGTCGGGCCCTGGCGATCGCTGGCAGCGCGCAGTGCACCGCGCAGGTGTTCGACCGAGCTGATCGCCTCCGCCGCGCAACCCAGGGCCTTGGCCACGCCGATGAAATCCGGGGTGTAGATGTCCACGCCTACGGGCTCGATGGCACGGTTGACCATGTATTTCTTGATCTCTTCGTAACCCTGGTTATTCCACAGCAGGATGATCACCGGGGTGCGCGCCTCCACGGCGCTGGCCAGTTCCGACAGAGTGAATTGCAGACCGCCGTCGCCGATCAGGCACACCACCGGCGGACGCGCGCCGTGTTCGAGATGGCCACCGAGCCAGGCACCAATCGCCGCCGGCAAGGCATAACCGAGCGTGCCGTAACCGGTGGACGAGTTGAACCAGCGGCGCGGGCGCTCCGGGTTGAAGGTGAGGTTACCGGTGTACACCGGTTGCGTGGAGTCGCCGACGAACACCGCGTTCGGCAGTTCGTGCAGCACGGTTTCGAGGAAACGGGTCTGGGCCAGCGTCGGGGCATCCCAGGTTGTGGCCAGTTCCTCACGCAGACGCGCAGCGCGCACCTGCCCCCAATCGTTGCGACGTTCGGCCAGCGGTTTGTGCGACAGCGCACTGAGCAGCGCCTGGGCGGCGTTGCGCGAGTCGGCGACCAACGCCACGTGCGGCGGATAGTTGCGCACGGTCTGGTCGGGATCGATGTCCACGCGCAGCAGCTTGCCGGGGATTTCAAAGCCGCCGGCAAAGGTCACGTCGTAGTCGGTTTCCGCCAGTTCGGTACCGATCGCCAGCACCACGTCGGCATCAGCCACCAAGGCACGGGTCGCTACCAGACTCTGGGTCGAACCGATCAACAGTGGATGGCTGGACGGCAACATGCCTTTGGCGTTGATGGTCAGGGCCACCGGTGCGTCGAGCAGTTCGGCCAGCTCGGTGAGTTCGGCAGCGGCATCGATGGCGCCGCCACCGGCGAGGATCAACGGGCGCTGGGCGCCGGCCAGCAGTTCGGTCATGCGGCTCACGGCAGCTGGCGCGGCACCGGCGCGGTCGATGTGGACCGGCACGCTGGCCAACAACTCGTCCGCCTCTTCAACCAGCACGTCCAGCGGAATTTCGATGTGCACCGGACGCGGACGCCCAGCCTGAAACAGTGCGAAAGCACGAGCCAGCACGCCCGGCAATTCGGACGCCGACATCAGTGTGTGAGAGAACGCCGCCACGCCGCCGACCAGTGCGCTCTGGTTCGGCAGTTCATGCAACTTGCCGCGACCGCCGCCCAATTGGCTGCGCGACTGCACGCTGGAGATCACCAGCATCGGGATCGAATCGGCGTAGGCCTGACCCATGGCGGTGGTGATGTTGGTCATGCCGGGGCCGGTGATGATGAAGCACACACCCGGTTTGCCGCTGGTGCGGGCATAGCCGTCGGCCATGAAACCGGCGCCTTGCTCGTGACGCGGAGTCACATGGTTGATGCTCGAACGGGCCAGCCCGCGATACAGCTCCACGGTATGCACCCCGGGAATGCCGAACACCTGCTCGACCCCGTAACCTTCGAGTAACTTGACCAGTACTTCGCCACACGTCGCCATGTCTTTGCCCTTCTTGTTCGTTGAGGCACCGGGCTTTAAAGGAACCGGTGATTGGCCTCATTGAAACGGGCGACGTGTAGCCGCAACAATCGATAAAAGCTCATACTAGCCATGTCCTCACGTCATGGCTTGGATCCACATGAAACGACTGCCTCCTTTGCCCGCCCTGCACACGTTTCTGATCACCGCGCAGTGCTGCAACTTCACCCGGGCCGCCGAGCAGTTGCACATCACCCAGGGCGCAGTGAGCCGGCAGATCGCCGGGCTGGAGGAGCATTTGGGTTATGAGCTGTTCATACGCCTGGCCCGGGGACTGGAGCTGACGGCCGAAGGTCGCGAATGGCTGCCACGGGTGCAGCAGGTGTTCAGCCTGATCGGCGACTCGATGGAGCAGATCGGCGCCAGGCGCGAAACCCTGCAACTCAAGGCCCCGAGCTGCGTGATGCGCTGGTTGTTGCCACGGCTGTTGCAATGGCAACGCGAGCGCCCGGACGTGCCGGTGAAACTCACGGCGTCGTTGCAACACGGCGTGGATTTTCATCGCGAGCAGTTCGACGCCGCTGTGATCTATGGCCCCGCGCCCCACGAGTCTCCCGCCGCGCTGCATCTGTTCGATGAACAACTGACGCCAGTCTGTTCGCCAACGCTGCTCAACGGTGGGCCGACTTTGCACACGCCGGCGGATCTGCAACAGCATCTGCTGCTGCATCCGACCCACACCGATGACGACTGGGCTCTGTGGCTTGAAGCCGCCGAACTGCACTTGAACAACATCAGCAGCGGCCAGCATTTCGAGACGCTGGATCAGGCGATGTCGATGGCGTCCCACGGGACGGGCGTGGCGATTGGCGACTGGTCGTTGATCGGCGATGACTTGAGCGCCGGGCGACTGGTGATGCCGTTCGATCTGAAGGTGAAGACGGGACTGGGTTATTACATCGTGGCGCCGGCGTCGGAGCCGTCGGCGAAACTGCAGGAGTTGATGGGGTGGCTGGTGGAGCAGGCCCATACGCGGTGAACATCCCAATACCCTGTGGGAGCGAGCCTGCTCGCGAATACGACAGGTCATTCAACGTTGATGTCGACTGACTCGCCCTCTTCGCGAGCAGGCTCGCTCCCACATTGGATCGGAGTCGAGACTCAGTAACCGACCGTAAACCGCTGACGCGAATGCTTCGGCGTTTCCACTTCGTCGATCAGCGCAATCGCGTAGTCGGCAAAGCTGATTGAGCTCTGGCCTTCGGCGCTCACCAGCAAGTCATCCTTGCCGATGCGGAATTTGCCGGTGCGCTCACCTTCGAAGAACAGCGCCGACGGCGACAGGAATGTCCAGTCCAGTTCCTTTTCCTGACGCAGGGCATCGAGAAACGCTGCACCGGCGCTGGCCTCGGCCTTGTACTCGGCCGGGAAACCGGCGCTGTCGATCACCCGGGTGCCGTCCGGCAGCAACAGCGAACCGGCACCGCCGACCACCAGCAGACGTTTCACCCCGGCCTGTTTCACCGGGCCGATCAGCGCACTGGCCGGCACCGTGGCGAAATGCGCGGCGCTGATCACCACATCGTGACCGGCAACAGCGGCTTGCAGCGCGGCAGCGTCCAGCACGTCGACGTTCTTGCTGACCACACCGGCACGGGCACCGATCTTCGAGGTATCCCGGGCGATGGCGGTAACGCTGTGGCCGCGGCGCAGGGCTTCTTCCAGCAATTGGCTGCCGGCACGGCCGGTGGCGCCAATGATTGCGATCTTGCTCATGACATTCTCCAGTTGGCTTGAGAGTGCTGCGTTTTTCAGAATCGGGTTACCACTTCATCTCGCCCTTGGCGACTTTGGCGCTCAGCTCCAGGGAGCTTTCCTCGCCCAGTGTCGGGTAGCGCTTTTTCATCGCGGCGATCAGCGCGGCAGAGTCCTTGGCCTTGGCGGTTTCTTCGTCGAAGGCCTTGATGTAGTCGGCGGTGAATTTCACGGCGGCCAGCGAACGGGCGCTGTCACCCAGGTAATGACCCGGCACCACGGTTTTCGGTTTCAGGGTTTCGATCGAGTGCAGGGTTTCCAGCCAGTCGGCGTGGGATTGCGCGGTTTGGGTGTCGGCCATCCAGACGTGGATGTTCTCGGCGACGACCACACCGCCAACCACGGCTTTCAACGATGGAATCCACACGAAGCTGCGATCCGGTTGCTTGCCTTCCAGGCCGACCACCTGCAGTTTCTGCCCCTCGAGCATCAGGCTGTCGCCCTTGAGCACGCCCGGCACGATGGTTTTGGCCGGCACGTCGGCGCCCATTTTCGGCCCCCAGAACGCGAGTTTGCCGTCGACGGTTTGCTTGATGTGATCAACGGTCGGCTGCGAGGCCAATACCTTGGCATTCGGGAAGGCTTTGGTCAGGGTGTCGAGACCGAAGTAGTAATCCGGGTCACCGTGGCTGATGTAGATGGTGGTCAGTTGCTTGCCGCTGGCGCGGATTTTTTCCACCACTTGCTCGGCCTGGGATTTGCCGAACTGGGCGTCCACCAGAATCGCATCCTTTTCGCCGCTGACCAGCACCGAGGTCACCGGGAAGATCGCATTGGTGCCAGGGTTGTAGACATCGAGGTTCAGGTTCGCAGCCGCTGCGTGGGCAGCAAAGCCGAGGGTGGCGGTGGCCAGTAAAACGCGCTTGAGAGTGGTGAAGCCGATCATGAGTTGCTCCGCTGTTCAAATGCCGTGCTTGGCGATGGGACAGAGCTTAGTTGCCATACTCATTACAAAAAATGCGATGCTTGAACATAGTTTGTTTCTGAAAGCGGGCAAATCATGGATCGTCTCCAAGCAATGCGGGTGTTTGTCACGGTGGTGGATCTGGGCAGCCAGTCGGCGGCGGCCGATCACCTGGATCTGTCACGGCCGGTGGTATCGCGGTATCTGGCGGAACTGGAAGACTGGGTCGGCGCGCGCCTGATGCACCGCACAACACGCAAACTGAGCCTGACCGCCGCCGGCAACGAAATCCTGCCGCGCTGCCGGCAGATGCTCGAACTGTCCAGCGACATGCAGGCCGCCGTCAGCGAGCCTGACGATGCGCCACGGGGTCTGTTGCGGATCAGCGTCAGCACTTCATTCGGCCAGGCGCAACTGGCCGATGCAATGGCCGCGTTCGTCAAACGCTATCCGGGCGTCAGCATCGATCTGCAGATGCTCGATCGCACGGTGAACCTGGTGGATGAACGCATCGATCTGGCGATCCGCACCAGCAACGACCTCGACCCCAACCTGATCGCCCGCCGCCTGACGGTCTGCCGCTCGGTGGTCTGCGCAGCGCCCGCCTATCTGCAGGAACATCAGCAGCCGCAACGGGTGGAAGATCTGAGCCGGCACAACTGCCTCACTCACTCCTATTTCGGCAAGAGCCTGTGGCATTTCGAAGAGGATGGCGAGCCGGTTTCGGTGCCGGTGCAGGGCAACATCAGCGCCAACGAGGCGAGCACCCTGCTCCGTGCCACACTGGCCGGTGCCGGGGTGGCGATGCTGCCGACCTATCAGGCCGGCGTACATATTCACAATGGCGAACTGGTGCGCCTGCTGCCCGACGCCGAACCTCGGCGGATGAACATCTATGCGGTGTACGCCTCACGCAAACACATGCCGGCGGCACTGCGCAGCATGCTGGATTTCCTGGTAGTGCGATTTCCCGAAAACCCGCAATGGGATGTCGGCCTGTAAACCCGCTCGCACCGCAGCTGGCAACTCGCCGGCGCTGACCTATGCTGAAAGTAGTACCCACGGGTATTCGTTCAGAGGTCACCGCCATGATCATGAGCACCAGAACAAGAAGATACCTCGCGATTTTCATCACCTGCGCGGCCACGCTGGCGCTGTACGGCACCGCGGCATGGCGCGTGGAGCAGTTGCGGCAACTGCCCCGTGAGTACGCGAGCTGCAACTTCGAGCGCTGCATCCCTCACAACGCCACCCTCAACGCCCTGCGCTGATACAGGTCGTCTGTGGGAGTGAGCTTGCTCACGAAGACGGCGTGTCAGGTGGCAAAATTGCTGGCTGACACACCGTCTTCGCGAGCAAGCTCGCTCCCACCTATTCACTCTCTTGTTGTTCGGATTTGAGTCGGTCGCGGAACGCCTTTGGCGAGATCCCCACCCGACGCCGGAACAGGCGCGTGAAGTTGGTCGGATCGGAAAAACCCAATACCTCGGACATCTCGTAAATCGTCATGCTGGTGTACGTCAGCAGGCGCTTGGCTTCCAGCAATTGACGCTCATGCATGATCTGCAACGCCGGCTGCCCCGCCAGTTCGCGGCAAGTGCCGTTGAGGTGCGAAACGGAAATACCCAGACGATGCGCCAGGTCTTCGACCTTGACGTGCTGACGGTAGGTTTCTTCCACCAGTTGAATGAACCCGTTGAGGTATTCGCGCTGACGCTGCGGACGTTGACTGGCGTTATGACGGCGGATCGCCTGACGGCTGACCCAGACCATGATCACGCTCACCAGCGAATGCATGAGCATTTCCCGCGCCGGTTGGTGACCGTTGTACTCGGCCTGCAGTGCGGCGAACAGGCTATTGAGGTAATCCGCATCCTGTCCCGCCGGGTAGCTCCCGGCCTGGGCCAGGGCCTGCACCGCGCTGCCGAGTTGCGCTTGAAGGTGGTTGATCAACGGTGTGGCGAGGGTCACGACGAATCCTTCGACGTCCTCGGAAAAACGGAATCCATGCACCGATAGCGGTGGCAGGATCTGGATGGCGGGTTCGTTCAGTTGCGTGCGCTGGCCTTCGATTTCAAGCTCTGCCTGACCTTTGAATACGAAGAGCAACTGGCACAGATCGGCGTGACGGTGAGGTTTGATTTCCCATTGATGTTCGCGGCTGCGTTTGGAAATGGTTTCACAGTGCAGCAAGTCAGGGGTCGGCCAGTCCAGGCTTTCACCGTAGAGCTTGAACACCGGAATCGAAGGCAGGTCAGGCTTGTTCATCACTTCAATCCAGGCCTCGAAGGTTGCGGGCGATAATCGCCCCGATTGGCAGAATGTACAGGTATCGGCTCAGTTTTCACCTTCAATTGACAGACCCGCAAGGGAAAAATGCAAGCACTCGAATCCTGAAAATCATTCACCGGCCGTTGTCGTGTGAAGCTTGCGAGTCATAAAAACAATGAAAACGCTGAAAACCCAAGTCGCCATCATCGGCGCCGGTCCGTCCGGATTATTGCTCGGCCAACTGCTGCACAACGCCGGCATCGACACCCTGATCATCGAGCGCCAGACACCTGAATATGTCCTCGGACGAATCCGTGCCGGCGTGCTTGAACAAGGCATGGTAGAGCTGTTGCGCGAAGCTGGCGTGGGTCAGCGGATGGACGCCGAAGGCCTGGTGCACGGAGGGTTCGAACTGGCCCTGGACGGGCGTCGGGTACACATCGATCTGCAGGCGCTGACCGCTGGCAAAACCGTGATGGTCTATGGCCAGACCGAGGTCACCCGCGACCTGATGGCCGCTCGTCGGGAGACCGGCGGGCAGACCCTCTACGAAGCATGCAATGTCGTTCCCGGTGGCATGAAAAGCGACGAGGCCTTCGTCACGTTTGAAAAGGACGGCGAAACCTGGCGCGTCGATTGCGATTACATCGCCGGTTGCGACGGTTTCCACGGCGTGGCCCGGCAGTCGATTCCAGCGGAATGCCTGAAAGTCTTCGAACGCGTCTATCCCTTTGGCTGGCTGGGCATTCTCGCCGATACACCGCCGGTTCATGACGAACTGGTCTACGCCCGTCACGAACGCGGCTTCGCCCTGTGCAGCATGCGTTCGGCGACACGCACCCGTTATTACCTGCAGGTGCCGGCCGAGGAAAAGGTCGACGACTGGTCGGATCAACGCTTCTGGGATGAGCTGCGCCATCGTCTGCCACAGGATCTGGCGCAAAAACTCGTGACCGGTCCGTCGATTGAAAAGAGCATCGCGCCGCTGCGCAGTTTCGTGGTCGAACCCATGCAGTACGGGCGCCTGTTTCTGGTGGGGGATGCGGCGCACATCGTTCCGCCGACCGGGGCCAAGGGTTTGAATCTGGCCGCCAGCGATGTCAGCACGCTGTTCAGGATTTTGCTGAAGGTTTATCGCGAAGGCCGCACCGACTTGCTGGAGAAGTATTCGCAGATCTGTCTGCGGCGAGTGTGGAAAGCCGAGCGATTCTCCTGGTGGATGACCTCGATGCTGCATCGCTTCGACGAGCACGATGACTTCAGCCAGCGGATCAGCGCCTCGGAACTGGACTACTTTGTCAGTTCGGAAGCGGGGCAAAAAACCATTGCAGAAAATTACGTCGGGCTTCCGTATGAGGCTATCGAATAGCCTGCTATCGACTTACACTGGCGAGCACTGATCCGCTCGCCACGGCGGATATCATCTCTGCCCACAGGTTTGCCCGTGACCACTCTCAATCACCCCGAAACGCCCAAACCGGCCATTCGCAGCGTGCTGGTCGCGCTGATGCTGGCGATCTTTCTAGGCGCGCTGGACCAGACCATCGTCGCCGTTTCCATGCCGGCCATCTCCGCGCAATTCAAGGACGTCAGCCTGCTGGCGTGGGTGATTTCCGGCTACATGGTGGCGATGACCGTGGCGGTGCCGATCTACGGCAAGCTCGGCGATCTGTACGGGCGGCGCAGACTCATGCTGTTCGGCATGGGCCTGTTTACCCTCGCCTCGTTGTTCTGCGGCATGGCCCAGAGCATGGAGCAACTGGTGCTGGCGCGGATTTTCCAGGGGATCGGCGCCGGCGGAATGATTTCGGTGAGTCAGGCGATCATCGGCGATATCGTGCCACCCCGGGAGCGTGGTCGCTATCAGGGCTACTTCAGCAGCATGTATGCGGTGGCCAGCGTTGCCGGCCCGGTGCTCGGCGGCTACATGACCGAATATCTTTCGTGGCGCTGGGTGTTCCTGATCAACTTGCCGCTGGGCCTGGGCGCGTACTGGGTGGCTCGACGCAATCTGGTCGGTCTGCCGATTCCCCAGCGCAAACCGGTTATCGACTACCTCGGCACTCTGCTGATGATCATCGGCCTGACCGCGCTGTTGCTGGCGATCACTCAGGTCGGCCAGGGTCATGCATGGCGCAGCCCTGAAGTGCTTGGTCTGTTCGCTTGCGCGGTGGCGGTACTGGCGGTGTTTGTCTGGCATGAACGCCGTGCGCAGGAACCGTTGCTGCCGATGCATCTGTTCACCAACCGCAACGCCCTGCTGTGCTGGTGCACGATTTTCTTCTGCAGCTTCCAGGCGATTTCGTTGATCGTGCTGATGCCGTTGCGCTTTCAGAGCGTGACCGGTGCCGGTGCGGACAGCGCAGCACTGCACTTGCTGCCACTGGCGATGGGGTTGCCGATCGGTGCGTATTTCGCCGGACGCCGCACCTCGATTACCGGGCGCTACAAGCCGCAGATTTTCACCGGTGCGCTGCTGATGCCGATCTCGATTCTCGGCATGGCTTTCAGCCCGCCCGATGCGACGCTGGTCAGCAGCCTGTTCATGTTGCTCAGCGGTATCGCCGGCGGCATGCAGTTCCCGACCTCACTGGTCGGCACGCAGAACTCGGTGGAACAAAAGGACATCGGCGTCGCCACCAGCACCACCAACCTGTTCCGATCTTTGGGTGGCGCGGTGGGCGTGGCGTTGATGTCGGCGCTGTTGCTGGCGTTGTTGCAGGACTCCAGCTTGGCCCACCTGACCGGCGCATCGCTGCTCGGTGAAGGCCATTCCGGCAACGTGCTGCTCGATGGCCTGAACGCCGCTCCCGGCGATGCGCAGAACGCGTTGCGCGCCGAGTTGCTGGTGACGTTCCGGCATTTGCTGATGGTCAGCGCCGGGGTTGCGTTGCTGGGGCTGGCCGCGGCGATTGCCATGCCGAACCGCTTGTTGCGCGGGCGTGAGCACGGCTCACGCTGACGGATGCCGTTGGCTCTCACGCATTGCGTGGGAGCCACAGGGATCAAGCGCTGTAATAACCGACCGCCACCAGGAACCCGCCAACCTTTTTCAGGTAGGCATGCTTGTCCTCGACCTTGCCGGTCACCGGATTCTTCCAGCGGTATTCGTATTCACCCTCATCCTGCTTGCCGATCAGCGCCAGAATCGGTTCGCCCACCGGTTTGCCTTGCGGGTCCTTGACCCTGGCGAAATCGGTGTTGATCAACCGCAGGTTGGTGCCATGGGCGACGTAGCGCCGGGTATTCAGGTCAACCACGAACACATACAGGTCATCCTGAAGGTAACCGCCCTTGAGCGAATTGATCGCCGTCAGCGTACCCTTTTCGTCTCTGATCAAATCGGCAGCGGCTTTGTCCAGCAATGATTTCGCCTGCTCCGCCGAGGCTCGCGGCAAGTAGTAACCCACCGCCAGAATCCGCTGTCCGATGCGCTGATAGAACACATGCTTGCGTTCGACCCTGCCGTCGGCCTGATTCTGCCAACGGTACTCGGCCTGCTGGATGCCGTTGCCTTCCGGCACCTTCAACGCATCCTTGAAGGCTTTCTGCAGATCCGGCCCGAGCACTTCACTCACATCCCGGCCGATCAACGCCGATGACGGCCCGCCGCTGGCGAGCATCACACCCTTGGTGTCGACCACGAACACGTAACGATCCCTGTCGACGAATTCGCCCTGGCGGCTGAATGCCGCGAACGCCTTGTCACCGTTGTCGTGATAGTAGGCCAGCGCCTTTTCCAGCAGGGCGATGGCCGCCTTGCTGTCGTCCTTTTCCGTGGCCGCATTGGCCTGGCCAAAACTCAACAACAGCACCGCGCCGAGCCAGGCCAGTCTTTGCACAAACCCCATGACGCATCCCTCGTTCCTGTTGGTGTTTCAAGAGCGTAGACGGCGTTAAGGGATGCAGGGATATTCAGAAAGCTTCTGAATGTTGCTGTGGCGAGGGCGTTCGCTGCCTCGCCACAGAAAAGGCTCAAGGCCGGGCGTTGATCTGCTGTTGCAGGTTCTGGATCTGCGCCTGCAGGGTGTTGATGTTGCGGGTCATCTGCCCGCGAAATGCATCGAACTCGGCGGTGCTGGAGCCGCCCTGCGCTGCCGGACGGTTGTCCTGCTCGCTCTTGAGCACGACGATTTCCTGTTCCAGACGCTCGATGGCGGCGTTCGAACCGCCTTGTTTCTTGAGGGCCGTAATGTCGGCACCGAGGCTCTTGAACTGCGCATCGAAGCCCTTGAGTTGCGCGTCGATCCTGCTGGTATCGGCCGGTGTGCTTTTCAGCGTCGCCAGCTCTGCGCTCAGGGCTTTGACCTGGGCCTGCAACTGGGTATTGGCGTTCTGTTGCTCAGTGGTCTGGGCGCTCATCTGCGCCAGACGCTTGTCCAGATCCGTCGCCTGCCCGGCAACACCCTGTTGCTGTTTGTTTTGATCCTGAAGCGCATTCTGCAATTGCTTGATCTGCAATTTCAGCGCTTCGCTGTCGGTGTTGACGTTGGTCTGACTGGCCACGACCTTGCCGGAGATGTCCTGCAGACGCCCTGCCGCTTCCTCACTGATCCGCGCGAAACTTTCCTGGGTCGCCACCAGTTGCTGCTCCATCAGCGAGATCTGCTGGAAACTCCACCAGGCCAGACCGATGAAGGCAAAGAATAAGGCGCCGACCAGCGCCCACAGCGGCCCGGTACTGGCAGACTTGACCTTGACCACCGGCGGCGTGCGCGAATGCACGGACGTGCGCGCCGTGGCGGGGAAGTCGTCATCATCGAGGGTGTCGGCACGCAGACTGGGTACATCGTCGAAATCGTCGTCGTGGGCATCGTTACGCATGGACATTGAGGCAACCTTTGTGAAACCCGGTAATGGCTGATTGCGGCGCAGTATAAACCCCGCAACCGCAGGGATTGACCCTCGACCTGCGGCTGGGTTCAGCACTTCGTATCAACGAATGTCCTGCGCCTTCCACCAGCCGCAGAACTCATCGAGGGCGGTCCAGAGACTGACTTTCGGATCGTAGTCCAGATAATGCCGGGCGCGACTGATGTCGAGGGTGAAATTTTTGTTCATCACCTGCATGCCCAGACGCGTCAGGGTCGGCTCCGGGCGTCCCGGCCAGAGTTTGCAAACGCCTTCATTGAGGGCCGCCACACTGTAGGCCAGTCCGTAGGATCGGTACCGGGTGACCTGTGGGACTTCCATTTTGCGCATCACGTAATTGACAACATCCCACAACGGTACCGGCGCGCCGTTGCTGATGTTGTAGGCCTTGCCCAACGCCGAGCCGGCCGCCAGCAAGCTGCTCAACAAAGCTTCGTTGAGGTTGTGCACGCTGGTGAAGTCGACCTTGTTCAAACCGTTGCCGATGATCGCCAGACGCCCCTTGCGCTGCATCTTCAGCAGGCGCGGAAAAATGCTCATGTCGCCGGCACCGGTGACGAAACGCGGGCGCAGGGCCAGGGTTTCGAGGCCGAATTCCTGGGCGCCGAAAACCTTCTGCTCGGCCAGATATTTGGTCGCCGCATAGTGATGCTTGAAACGCTTGGGCACTTGCTCTTCGGTCAGGCCGAGGTGATCGCGACCGTCAAAATAGATCGACGGCGACGACAGATGCACCAGGCGCCGCACACGCTGTTTGAGGCAGGCCTCGACCACGTTTTCGGTGACCTGCACATTGCCCTGATGAAAATCCTGATAGCGCCCCCACAAACCGACGGCGCCGGCACAATGCACCACAGCTTCGACATCGGTGCAGAGCGTACGCACCAGCTCCGGATCACTCAGATCACCCTGAACGAACTCGGCACCACGACGTACCAGATGTTCGACGCCTTCGGCCCGGCGACCGTTGACCCGCACGTCCAGACCCTGCTCCAGGGCAAAACGCGCAAAGCGCCCGCCAATGAAACCGCTCGCGCCGGTGACCAGAATTTTCATGTAGAGCTCCAACAAAACCGGTTGCACGCTTCGAGCTTCGAGCTTCGAGCTTCGAGCTGCAAGGTAAAAACAGTACGCAAGCGCTTGCTTGCCGCTTGCAGCTTGACGCTCGCAGCTGCTTTCAGGCCACCAGCCATTGCGACGACGAACGTACCAATTGCTCGGTCAACAACCCCAGCAGCTGGCCGCCATTGCGCCAATGATGCCAGTACAACGGCACGTCGATCGGTTTATCTGGCAACAGTTCGCGCAACACGCCGCGCTCCAGTTGCTCGCGCACCTGCAGTTCGGGCACCAGCCCCCAGCCGAGCCCGGCCTCGGTCAGGCGGATGAAACCTTCGGACGACGGGCATAAATGATGTTCGAAACCACCATCGACACCCAGGGACGCGAGATAACGATGTTGCAGAAAGTCGTCCGGGCCGAACACCAGCGCCGGGGTGCGCGGCAGTTGTTCGGCCCGCACGCCGTCGGGGAAGTGTCGCTGGATGAACGCCGGACTGGCCAGCGCCCGATAGCGCATCGCCCCGAGCAATACGCTGCGGGCGCCTGCCACCGGTCGCTCGCTGGCGCACAGACAAGCCGCCACTTCACCGGCGCGCATGCGTTTGAGGCCGACAGTCTGGTCTTCGACGATCAGGTCGAGCAACAGATGTTGTTCGGCACAGAAGTCCCCCACCGCCTCGGCCCACCAGGTTGCGAGGCTGTCGGCGTTCAATGCGATACGCAGACGTTCCGGCAGCCCCTCTTCGTCCAGCGCCGGCACCAGACTTTGCAGATCCCGTTCAAGCAGGCGCACCTGCTGAACATGGTTGAGCAGACGCCGGCCGATTTCAGTGGGTGACGGTGGAGTTCCGCGCACCAGCACCGGTTGGCCCACCCGCGCTTCCAGCAATTTGATCCGCTGGGAAATCGCCGACTGCGACAGCCCGAGGATTTGCGCCGCCCGTTCGAATCCGGCCTGCTCGACCACGGCAGCCAGAGCGGAAAGCAATTTATAGTCGAACATCAGTTTTCCTAATGAGCGATCAGCACTATTGGTTTTTCTTATACAGCTTGTGCCCGGAGAATAGCCAGCAATCACTCTTTATCAAGGATCCCCCCCATGGCTGGCGAAACCTCGTTGACCACCCTGCTGCGCAGCATGAGCCCGCAGCTCAATGCCGGCGAATACGTGTTCTGCACCTTGCGCGACGGACAGTTGCCGAGCGGTCTGGGAGTTGTTGGAAGTTTCCGTGAACAGGAAGGCCTGACGGTGATTCTCGAACGGTCCCACGCCGAGCGAGCCGGTTTCAGCTTCGACTACGTTGCCGCCTGGATCACCTTGAACGTGCATTCGGCGCTGGAGGCCGTCGGCCTGACCGCCGCTTTCGCCACTGCTCTGGGCAAGGCCGGGATCAGTTGCAACGTGATTGCCGGCTACTACCACGACCATCTGTTCGTTGGTCAGGCCGACGCCGAACGCGCCATGCAAGTGCTGCGCGATCTCGCAGCCAACGCGGAGTAACCGTCATGTGGCAAAGCTATACAAACGGCCTGCTGGTGGCCTTAGGGCTGATCATGGCGATCGGCACCCAGAACGCTTTTGTCCTGGCCCAGAGCCTGCGTCGCGAACATCACCTGCCGGTCGCCGCGCTGTGCGTGGCCTGCGACGCATTGCTGGTGGCGGCGGGGGTATTCGGCCTGGCCACGGTGCTGGCGCAGAACCCGATGCTGTTGGCGGTCGCCCGTTGGGGCGGCGCGGTGTTCCTGATCTGGTACGGCAGCCAGGCGCTACGCCGGGCCTTCTCGAAACAGAGCCTGCAACAGGGTGAAAACCAGACCGTGCGCTCATTGCGGGCGGTGATGCTCAGCGCACTGGCGGTGACCCTGCTCAACCCCCACGTCTATCTGGACACAGTGCTGCTGATTGGCTCCCTGGGTGCACAGCAATCGGTGCCCGGCGCTTATGTCGTGGGCGCGGCGAGTGCTTCGCTGCTGTGGTTTTTCACCCTGGCGTTCGGCGCGGCATGGCTGGCACCGTGGCTGGCGCGGCCGGGTACCTGGCGAATTCTCGATCTGCTGGTGGCGGTAATGATGTTCACGGTGGCAGGGCAATTGATATTGGCTTCCTGAATTATTCCAAAAGGCTCTGGAACCTCTATCCCACACAGTTGTTGCGTGGTTAAGCCGCACCCCCGGTGCTATGATCCGAACCCTGCGCCGCAAAGAGTAAAAACTCGCCGGTGCATTTCTGGCCGCCCGTGATCGGCCTTGCGCTCACCGCAACAGACCTGATTAGGAGAATCATCATGGCTTTCGAATTGCCGCCGCTGCCTTACGCACACGATGCCCTGCAGCCGCACATTTCCAAGGAAACCCTGGAATTCCACCACGACAAGCACCACAACACCTACGTCGTGAACCTGAACAACCTGGTGCCAGGCACCGAGTTCGAAGGCAAGACCCTGGAAGAAATCGTCAAGACTTCCTCGGGCGGTATCTTCAACAACGCCGCTCAGGTCTGGAACCACACCTTCTACTGGAACTGCCTGGCGCCAAACGCCGGCGGTCAGCCAACCGGCGCACTGGCTGACGCCATCAACGCGGCGTTCGGTTCGTTCGACAAGTTCAAGGAAGAGTTCAGCAAAACTTCCATCGGCACCTTCGGTTCCGGCTGGGGCTGGCTGGTGAAAAAGGCTGACGGTTCCCTGGCCCTGGCCAGCACCATCGGCGCCGGCAACCCGCTGACCAGCGGCGACACCCCGCTGCTGACCTGCGACGTCTGGGAACACGCCTACTACATCGACTATCGCAACCTGCGTCCGAAGTATGTCGAGGCGTTCTGGAACCTGGTCAACTGGAAGTTCGTGGCCGAGCAGTTCGAAGGCAAGACCTTCACCGCTTGAGCTGCACGCCAGACAAAAACCCGGCTTTGCCGGGTTTTTTATTTCTGCACGATCAGGTCGGCGAATCCCGTCACAAACAGGGCCATTTCCCACGCGCAAAGCAGCCCTCGCCCCCTTGCCCCCGAGCCACGGCGGACTACCATCAAACAGAGGAAAAATTGTCTGACGGCCCTCAAGTTGCAGGGCAAAACTACCGACACAGTACAATCAGGGCAAACGCTCCAGGCAGCCGCATTTCGGCCAAGGCCACGGACAATTTTTCCGCGGCTCGATTGTCCCTTTGACTGCCAACACGGGATTGCCAATACTCATGGCAACTTGACGCTACCCGCACGGAACAAGGAATAACCCTTTGAAGCTGGAACTCAAGAACAGCTTGTCGGTGAAGTTGCTCCGGGTCGTGCTCCTTTCAGCATTGATCGTCGGCGTGGTCTTGAGCTGCGCGCAAATCGTTTTCGATGCCTACAAGACACGCCAGGCGGTCGCCGGCGACGCCGAACGCATCCTCGACATGTTCCGCGATCCCTCCACCCAGGCGGTCTACAGCCTGGACCGGGAAATGGGCATGCAGGTGATCGAAGGCCTGTTCCAGGACGACGCCGTGCGCCAGGCGTCCATCGGGCATCCCAATGAAGCGATGCTCGCGCAAAAGTCCCGTGAATTGCAGCAATCGAGCAGCCGCTGGCTGACCGACCTGATCCTCGGCCAGGAACGCACCTTCACCACCCAACTGGTGGGTCGCGGCCCCTACAGCGAGTATTACGGCGACCTGAGCATCACCCTCGACACCGCGACCTACGGTCAGAGTTTCATCGTCAGTTCGGTGATCATCTTCATTTCCGGCGTATTGCGCGCACTGGCCCTGGGGCTGGTGCTGTATCTGGTCTATCACTGGCTGCTGACCAAGCCGCTGTCGCGGATCATCGAGCACCTCACCGAAATCAACCCGGACCGTCCCAGCGAACACAAGATTCCGCAGATCAAGGGGCACGAGAAGAACGAGCTCGGGATCTGGATCAACACCGCCAACCAGTTGCTCGAGTCCATCGAACGCAATACCCATCTGCGTCATGAAGCGGAAAACAGCCTGCTGCGCATGGCCCAGTACGATTTCCTCACCGGTCTGCCGAACCGCCAGCAATTGCAACAGCAACTGGACAAGATCCTGGTGGACGCCGGCAAGCTGCAGCGTCGGGTCGCGGTGTTGTGTGTCGGGCTGGATGACTTCAAGGGCATCAACGAACAATTCAGCTACCAGACCGGCGACCAGTTGCTGCTGGCCCTGGCGGATCGTCTGCGCGCCCACAGCGGCCGCCTCGGCGCCCTCGCCCGACTCGGTGGCGACCAGTTCGCCCTGGTGCAGGCCGATATCGAACAACCTTACGAAGCGGCGGAACTGGCGCAAAGCATCCTCGACGATCTGGAAGCCCCTTTCGCCCTCGACCATCAAGAGATCCGCCTGCGCGCCACCATCGGCATCACGCTGTTTCCGGAGGATGGTGACAGCACCGAGAAGCTGTTGCAGAAAGCCGAGCAGACCATGACCCTGGCCAAGACCCGTTCGCGCAACCGCTATCAGTTCTATATCGCCAGCGTCGACAGCGAAATGCGCCGCCGTCGCGAACTGGAAAAAGACCTGCGCGACGCCTTGCTGCGGGATCAGTTCTATCTCGTTTATCAACCGCAGATCAGCTATCGCGATCATCGCGTGGTAGGCGTCGAGGCGCTGATCCGCTGGCAGCATCCCGAACATGGAATGGTGCCGCCGGATCTGTTCATTCCTCTGGCAGAGCAGAACGGCACGATCATTGCCATCGGCGAGTGGGTGCTGGATCAAGCCTGCAAGCAACTGCGCGAGTGGCACGATCAGGGTTTCGTCGACCTGCGCATGGCGGTCAATCTGTCCACGGTGCAACTGCACCACGCCGAGCTGCCGCGGGTGGTCAACAACCTGCTGCAGATGTACCGCCTGCCGCCGCGCAGCCTGGAGCTGGAAGTCACCGAAACCGGCCTGATGGAAGACATCAGCACCGCCGCCCAGCACCTGCTGAGCCTGCGCCGCTCCGGCGCACTGATCGCCATCGACGACTTCGGAACCGGCTATTCCTCGCTGAGCTATCTCAAAAGCCTGCCACTGGACAAGATCAAGATCGACAAGAGCTTCGTTCAGGACCTGCTGGACGACGACGATGACGCGACCATCGTTCGCGCCATCATCCAACTGGGCAAGAGCCTGGGCATGCAGGTGATCGCCGAAGGTGTGGAAACCGCCGAGCAAGAGACTTACATCATCTCCGAAGGTTGCCACGAAGGTCAGGGCTATCACTACAGCAAGCCACTGCCGGCGCGGGAGCTGAGCGTCTATCTCAAGCAGGCGCAACGCAGCAACGCCGCGATTCTCTGAAACCTGTCGCCGCCAACCGCTGCCGGGGCGAAACCGGCGCCGTTGATCCAAAGCAACCCCTGCGCAAACAAGAAATATTTCCAGCTGCAACCCTTTACACATAATGCGAAAGATTTGCATTATGTCGCAGCTTTTGCGCACCCAAGCGCCTGTCCACTCAATTACCGAAGCAGGATGTTCGCCATGATTCGTATGCCTCTGGCTACCGCCAGTCTGCTGGCCATTGCCATTTCCCTCGCCGGTTGCGGCGAAGGCAAAGACAAGGCCGCCGCTCCGGCTGCGCCGACGCCAGCCGCCAGCACCGCCGCACCGGCTGCACCTGCCGCTGCCGGTAAAGTCGACGAAGCCGCCGCCAAGGCTGTGGTCGCGCACTACGCCGACATGGTCTTCGCCGTCTACAGCGATGCCGAATCCACTGCGAAAACCCTGCAGACCGCTATCGATGCGTTTCTCGCCAAACCGAACGCCGACACGCTCAAAGCCGCGCGCGAAGCCTGGATCGCCGCCCGCGTTCCTTACCTGCAAAGTGAAGTGTTCCGCTTCGGCAACACCATCATCGACGACTGGGAAGGCCAGGTTAACTCCTGGCCTCTGGATGAAGGTCTGATCGACTACGTCGACAAATCCTACGAACACGCACTGGGCAATCCGGGCGCCACCGCCAACATCATTGCCAACACTGAAGTGCAGGTCGGCGAAGACAAGGTCGACGTCAAGGACATCACTCCGGAAAAACTCGCCAGCCTGAACGAGCTGGGCGGTTCCGAAGCCAACGTCGCCACCGGCTACCACGCCATCGAATTCCTGCTCTGGGGCCAGGACCTGAACGGCACCGGCCCGGGCGCCGGCAACCGTCCGGCCTCGGACTACCTGGAGGGCGCCGGCGCCACCGGCGGTCACAACGATCGTCGTCGTGCCTACCTGAAAGCCGTGACCCAGCTGCTGGTCAGCGACCTGGAAGAAATGGTCGGCAACTGGAAACCGAACGTGGCCGACAACTACCGCGCCACCCTGGAAGCCGAGCCGGCTGAAAGCGGCCTGCGCAAAATGCTGTTCGGCATGGGCAGCCTGTCTTTGGGCGAGCTGGCCGGCGAGCGCATGAAGGTGTCACTGGAAGCGAACTCCCCGGAAGACGAACAGGACTGCTTCAGCGACAACACCCACAACTCGCATTTCTACGATGCCAAGGGCATTCGCAACGTTTATCTGGGTGAATACACCCGCGTCGACGGCACCAAAATGACCGGCCCGAGCCTGTCTTCGCTGGTGGCCAAGGTTGACCCGGCTACCGACACCGCACTGAAAAACGATCTGGCCGCTACCGAAGCCAGGATCCAGGTCATGGTCGATCACGCCAACAAGGGTGAGCACTACGACCAGTTGATCGCCGCCGGCAACACCGCCGGCAACCAGATCGTCCGTGACGCCATCGCCTCGCTGGTCAAGCAGACCGCCTCGATCGAAGCGGCTGCCGGCAAACTGGGCATCAGCGACCTGAACCCGGACAACGCCGATCACGAGTTCTGATCACAGCGTCCGGTAAAAAAGGCGACCTTCGGGTCGCCTTTTTTTGCTGATCGTTCCCACGCTCTGCGTGGAAATGTCTCAACGCACGCTCTGCGTTCCCACGCAGAGCGTGGGAACGATCAATCCTTCATAGTTGCCACAAATCAAGCAAACGATAATTCCTCTTATTCAAACTCCCACGCCCTGTTAGACTTTGCGCCTTTATTTTTGCCCGTCCGCAGGAAGTCTGATGCCGTCGTTGCCTCTTCGCTTGTCCGCACTGTTTCTGGCCCTGGGCCTGAGTGCTTGCGATGACGCCCCGCGTTTCACCAAGGCCGAACCCGGCGAGGCCCGTTCCGGCGGCGCGGCGACCGTGCGCAAGACGGATCAGAATGCATTTTCCCTGCCCTCGGCCAATCTGCCGCCCTCGCGCCGCGTGGACTTCAGCGTCGGCAACAGTTTCTTTCGCAGCCCTTGGGTGATCGCACCATCGACCACCACCGCCCGTGATGGCCTCGGCCCGCTGTTCAACACCAACGCCTGCCAGGGTTGTCACATCAAGGACGGGCGCGGCCATCCACCGACGCCGGATGCACCCAACGCCGTGTCAATGCTGGTGCGTCTGTCGATTCCCGATGCGCCGCAGTACGCCAGGTTGATCGAGCAGGTCGGGGTGGTGCCGGAGCCCGTGTACGGCGGGCAGTTCCAGGACATGGCGATCCCGGGCGTGGCGCCGGAAGGCAAGGTGCGGGTCGATTACACGCCGGTGCCCGTGCGCTTCAAGGACGGCACCGAAGTCGAGCTGCGCAAACCGGTCCTGCAGTTCAGCCAGCTCGGCTACGGCCCGATGCACCCGGACACACGTTTCTCTGCACGGGTCGCGCCGCCGATGATCGGTTTGGGCCTGCTCGAAGCCATTCCGGAAGAAGCCATCCTCGCCAACGCCACCGCGCAGGCCAAAGAGAACAACGGCATCAACGGCCGACCCAACCGGGTCTGGGACGACGAGCAGCAAAAGACCGTAATGGGCCGATTTGGCTGGAAAGCCGGGCAACCGAATCTCAATCAGCAAAATGTTCACGCGTTCTCAGGAGACATGGGCCTCACGACCCGTCTGCGACCGTTCGATGACTGCACCGATGCGCAAACCGCCTGTAAACAGGCGCCCAATGGCAATGGCCCGGACGGCGAACCGGAAGTCAGCGACAACATCCTGCGCCTGGTACTGTTTTACACCCGCAACCTGGCCGTTCCCGCCCGCCGGAACGTCAACGATGCGCAGGTGCTGGCCGGCAAGAATCTGTTTTTCCAGGCGGGCTGCCAGTCCTGCCACACACCGAAATACACCACCGCCGCCAACGCGGCCGAACCTGAACTGGCCAATCAAGTGATTCGTCCGTACAGCGATCTGTTGCTGCATGACATGGGCGAGGGCCTGGCGGACAACCGCAGCGAATTCCAGGCCAGCGGCCGCGACTGGCGCACGCCGCCGTTGTGGGGCATCGGCCTGACACAGGCGGTCAGCGGTCACACCCAGTTCCTGCATGACGGCCGCGCGCGCAACCTGCTTGAAGCCGTGCTCTGGCATGGCGGCGAAGCCCGGGCGGCGCAGCAACAGGTTTTGTCTTTCAATGCCGGGCAGCGTGCCGCGCTGCTGGCGTTCTTGAATTCACTTTAAACACTTAAAAGAATCGGGAGCCCGACATGTTCCGTCCCAAGCTGTTGTTCACCAGCCTTGCCGCACTGGCCCTCGGCGCCTGCTCGCCGCAGGATCCGCAAGCCGTCACCTCGGCCGCGATCGCCAAGTCGGTGATCCTGCCGACCTACACCCGCTGGGTCGAGGCTGACCGGCAACTGGCCGTCAGCGCCCTCGCCTACTGCCAGGGCAAGGAAAATCTGGAAACCGCCCGCGCCGACTTCCTGCACGCGCAGAAAGCCTGGGCCGAGCTGCAACCGCTACTGATCGGCCCGCTGTCCGAAGGCAACCGTTCGTGGCAGGTGCAGTTCTGGCCGGACAAGAAAAACCTGGTCGGCCGTCAGGTCGAGCAACTGGTCAGCAGCCAGCCGCAGATCGATGCCGCCGCTTTGGCCAAGTCCAGTGTTGTGGTCCAGGGGTTGTCGGCCTACGAATACATCCTGTTCGACGCCAAGCCTGACGTGGCCAACGACGCACAGAAGGCCAGATACTGCCCGTTGCTGGTGGCCATCGGCGAACGCCAGAAACAACTGGCTGAAGAGATCCTGAGCAACTGGAACAACACTGACGGCATGCTCGCGCAGATGAGCAAGTTCCCCAACCAGCGCTACGCCGATTCCCACGAGGCGATCGCCGATCTGCTGCGGGTACAGGTCACCGCCCTCGACACCCTGAAGAAAAAACTCGGCACCCCGATGGGCCGCCAGAGCAAAGGTGTGCCGCAACCGTTCCAGGCCGATGCATGGCGCAGCCAGTCGTCGCTGACAGCGATGGAAGCCAGCCTGGCCGCTGCCAAAACCGTCTGGGAAGGCGTCGACAACAAAGGCCTGCGCGGCTTGCTGCCTGCCGAGCAGAAACCACTCGCGGACAAGATCGACGCGGCGTACGCGGCCTCGCTCAAGCTGTTCGGCAGCACTCAGCGCTCGCTGACCGAAATGCTCGAAGACGACGCCGGTCGCCAGCAGCTCAACGACATCTATGACAGCCTCAACGTCGTCCATCGCCTGCACGAAGGCGAACTGGCCAAGGCGCTGGGCATCCAACTGGGCTTCAACGCCAACGACGGTGACTGATGAGGGCAAGTGCCATGCTGCGACGCCAGGCTCTGACTTTAGGTAGTTTGCTGCTGGGAGCAGTGACACTGGGCGGCTGGACGCTGTTCAAGCGCAAGGATCAGAGCCCGCTGCTGCTGTCGGCGCGGGACGACACCGACGGCAGGCACTACGCCGTCGGTTATCGGCTGGACGGCACCCGGGTGTTCGCCACCGAAGTCGGCCAGCGCTGCCACGACATCATCAATCACCCGACGCTGCCGATCGCGCTGTTCGTCGCCCGGCGTCCGGGCACCGAGAGCTACCTGATCGATCTGCGCGACGGTAACTTGCTGCAGACCGTGACTTCGCAGCCGAACCGGCATTTCTACGGCCACGCGGTGATCCACCACAGCGGCGACTATCTGTATGCCACCGAAAACGACACCAGCGATCCGGGCCGGGGCTTGCTCGGCGTGTACAGGTTCGAGGGCGAACGGCTGGTGCACAGCGGCGAGATTTCCACCCATGGCCTCGGCCCCCATCAGGTGTCGTGGATGCCCGATGGCGAAACCCTGGTGGTGGCCAACGGCGGAATCCGCACCGAAGCCGAAAGCCGGGTCGACATGAACCTGGATGCCATGGAGCCGAGCCTGGTGCTGATGCAACGCGACGGCACCCTGCTGAGCAAGGAAACCCTCGCCCAGCAGATGAACAGCGTGCGTCATCTGGGCATCGCCAGCGACGGCACCATCGTCGCCGGTCAGCAGTTCATGGGGCCTTCCCAGGAGCGCTCCGAACTGCTGGCGATCAAGCGTCCGGGCCAGCCGTTCGTGGCGTTTCCGGTGCCGGAGCATCAGTTGCAGTCAATGGGGCACTACACCGCCAGCGTCGCCGTGCACAGCGAACTGCGTCTGGTGGCGCTGACCGCGCCGCGTGGCAACCGCTTCTTCATCTGGGATCTGGACAGTGGCGAAGTGCGCCTCGACGCACCGCTGCCCGACTGCGCCGGCGTCGGTGCGGTGAAAGACGGCTTTGTCGTGACTTCGGGGCAAGGACGTTGCCGCTACTACGATTGCCGCCAGGATGAACTGCTGGCCAAACCGCTGGATCTGCCCGCAGGGCTCTGGGACAACCATCTGCACCTGATGGCCTGAAGATCGCCGCCGACCGTCCGGTCGGCGGTGCTTCCTTTCTCCACCTCATCCCCTCCTACCCTGTAAAAACTGGCAGTTGGAATCCCTGCCGGAGTCGGGGTAATGTGCCCGCCTGTCTCGCCTGATTTTCTCCAAGGAACTGGAATATGCTGCGTCGCCGCATGCTGATCATGTTGGGTGTTGTACTGCTGATCGTTCTGCTTCTCGCCGGTTACAAGGCCTTCTCGATCTACACCATGATCCAGGGCTTTGCCAAACCGAAGCCGCCGATCAGCGTCGCCGTGGCCACTGCCACCGAGCGCCCGTGGCAGATGCGTCTGCCCACCGTTGGCACGTTGAAGGCGCTGCAAGGCGTCGAGCTGAGCCTGGAAGTCGCCGGCACCGTCACCGAGCTGAAATTCGAATCGGGGCAGAAGGTCAAGGCCGGGCAACCGTTGCTGCAACTCGACAGCGCTGTCGAGTCCGCCCTGCTGGAAACCGCCAAGGCCGACCTCGGCCTGGCGCAACTGGATTTCGGTCGCGGCAGTCAGCTGGTGGGCAGCAGCGCCATTTCCAAAGGCGAATACGACCGGCTCTCGGCGGTCCTGCAAAAGAACCGCGCAACGGTCAATCAGCTCAATGCATCGCTGGCGAAAAAACGCATCGTCGCCCCCTTCAGCGGCACCATCGGCATCCGTCAGGTGGACGTCGGCGACTACCTCGCCAGCGGTACGAAAATCGCCACCCTGCAGGATCTGAGCAGCCTCTACGCCGACTTTTACGTGCCTGAGCAATCCGTGCCGAAACTGGCCATCGGTCAGCCGGTCCAGATCTCGGTCGCGGCTTACCCCGGGCAGAACTTCCCCGGCGCCATCAGCGCCATCAACCCGATCGTCGAAAGCACCACCCGCAACATTCTGGTTCGCGCGACGCTGGCCAACCCTGACGGCAAGTTGCTGCCGGGCATGTTCGCCAGCCTCGAAGTCCTGTTGCCGGATCCGCAGAAGCACGTCGTGGTACCGGAGAGCGCTGTCACCTACACCCTCTACGGCAACTCGCTGTACGTGGTCGGACAGAAGAAAGCCGAGGACGGCGGCGTCGAGAAGGACGACCAGGGCCAGCCGGTACTGATCGCCGAGCGCCGCTTCATCGAGACCGGTGAACGCCGTGATGGCCTGGTGATGATCAACAAGGGCGTGCAGAGCGGCGAACAAGTGGTGACGGCCGGCCAGATCAAACTGGACAACGGTGCCCACATCGCCATCAGCGAAGACAAGACCCTCGGCGAACAGAACAGTCCGCGCCGCGTCGACTGATCAAGGAACCCCCATGGCCTTTACCGATCCGTTCATTCGCCGCCCGGTGCTCGCCACCGTGGTCAGCCTGCTGATTGTGCTGCTGGGCTTCCAGGCCTGGAGCAAGCTGCCGCTGCGCCAATACCCACAAATGGAAAACGCCCTGATCACGGTGACCACCGCTTATCCAGGAGCCAACGCCGAAACCATTCAGGGCTATATCACCCAGCCGATGCAACAGAGCCTGGCGAGTGCCGAGGGCATCGACTACATGACCTCGGTCAGCCGCCAGAACTTCTCGGTGATCTCGATCTATGCACGCATCGGCTCCAACAGCGATCGTCTGTTCACCGAACTGCTGGCCAAGGCCAACGAGGTCAAGAACAAACTGCCGCAGGACGCCGAAGACCCGGTGCTGAGCAAGGAGTCCGCCGATGCCTCGGCGCTGATGTACATCAGCTTCTTCAGCAAGGAGTTGAGCAACCCGCAGATCACCGACTACCTGTCACGGGTGATCCAGCCAAAACTGGCGACCCTGCCGGGCATGGCCGAAGCCGAGATTCTGGGTAACCAGGTGTTCGCCATGCGTCTGTGGATAGACCCGGTGAAGCTCGCCGGATTCGGCCTCAGCGCAAGCGACGTGACCAATGCCGTGCGCCAGTACAACTTCCTCTCCGCCGCCGGCGAAGTGAAAGGCGAATACGTGGTCACCAGCATCAACGCCAACACTGAGCTGAAGTCCGCCGAGGCATTCGGCAAGATTCCGCTCAAGGTCAATGGAGACAGCCGCGTACTGCTGAGCGATGTGGCGCGGGTGGAAATGGGGGCGGAGAACTACAACTCCATCAGTTCCTTCGGCGGTACGCCGTCGGTGTACATCGGCATCAAGGCTACCCCTGGGGCCAACCCGCTGGACGTGATCAAGGAAGTGCGCAAGATCATGCCGGAACTGGAAGCCCAGTTGCCGCCCAACCTCAAGAGCGAGATCGCCTACGACGCCACGCTGTTCATCCAGGCGTCCATCGACGAGGTGGTGAAAACCCTGTTCGAGGCGGTGCTGATCGTGATCGTGGTGGTGTTCCTGTTCCTCGGCGCCCTGCGTTCGGTGGTGATCCCGGTGGTGACCATCCCGCTGTCGATGATCGGCGTGATGTTCTTCATGCAGATGATGGGTTACTCGATCAACCTGCTGACCCTGCTGGCAATGGTGCTGGCAATCGGGCTGGTGGTGGACGACGCCATCGTCGTGGTGGAAAACATCCACCGGCATATCGAGGAAGGCAAGACACCGCTGGAGGCCGCTCTGGAGGGTGCCCGGGAAATCGCGATGCCGGTGGTGTCGATGACCATCACCCTGGCGGCGGTGTATGCACCGATCGGTTTCCTCACCGGGCTGACCGGTGCGTTGTTCAAGGAGTTCGCGTTGACCCTGGCCGGCGCCGTGGTGATTTCCGGCATCGTCGCCCTGACTTTGTCGCCGATGATGTGCGCACTGCTGTTGCGCCACGAGGAAAACCCCACCGGCCTTGCCCATCGACTCGACAGTATCTTCGACAGCCTCAAGCGCCGTTATCAGCGCATGCTGCACGGCACTCTCGATACGCGCCCGGTGGTGCTGGTGTTCGCGGTGATCGTGCTGTGCCTGATTCCGGTGCTGCTCAAGTTCACCAAATCGGAACTGGCGCCGGATGAAGACCAGGGCATCATTTTCATGATGGCCAACGCACCGCAACCGACCAACCTCGATTACCTGAACACTTATACCGAAGAATTCGTGAAGATCTTCAAGGAATTCCCGGAGTACTACTCATCGTTCCAGATCAATGGCTACAACGGTGTGCAGAGCGGCATCGGCGGCTTCCTGCTCAAGCCATGGAACGAACGCCACCGTACCCAGATGCAGATCCTTCCTGAAGTCCAGGGCAAGCTCGGCAGCATTCCAGGCCTGCAGATCTTCGGTTTCAACCTGCCCTCCCTGCCTGGCACCGGTGAAGGTCTGCCGTTCGAGTTCGTGATCAACACCGCCAATGACTACGAGCCGTTGCTGCAGGTGGCCGACCGGATCAAGAAACGTGCGATGGAGTCGGGCAAGTTCGCGTTCGTCGACCTGGATCTGGCCTTCGACAAACCGGAAGTCGTGGTCGATATCGACCGTGCCAAGGCAGCACAGATGGGCGTCTCGATGCAGGATCTGGGCGGCACGCTCGCCACCTTGCTGGGCGAGGCGGAAATCAACCGTTTCACCATCGAAGGGCGCAGCTACAAGGTCATCGCCCAAGTCGAGCGGGCCTATCGCGACAATCCGGACTGGCTGAACAATTACTACGTGAAAAACACCCAGGGCGACTTGTTGCCCCTGTCGACCCTTATCACCGTGACCGACCGGGCACGACCGCGACAGCTCAATCAGTTCCAGCAGCTCAATGCGGCGAAGCTGTCCGGATTTCCGCTGGTCAGCATGGGCGAAGCCATCGACAGCGTGTTGCAGATCGCCCGGGAAGAAGCTCCTGCCGGGTTTGCCTTCGACTATGGCGGCGCCTCACGGCAGTTCGTGCAGGAAGGCAGCGCGCTATGGGTCACTTTCGCCCTGGCGCTGGCGATCATTTTCCTGGTACTGGCCGCCCAGTTCGAGAGCTTCCGCGATCCGCTGGTGATCCTGGTGACCGTACCGCTGTCGATCTGCGGGGCGTTGATCCCGCTGTTCCTCGGCTGGTCGAGCATGAACATCTACACTCAGGTCGGCCTGGTGACGCTGATCGGCCTGATCAGCAAGCACGGGATCCTGATCGTCGAGTTTGCCAATCAGTTGCGCAAGGAAAAGGGGCTGACGGCTCGGGAAGCCGTGGAGGAAGCGGCAGCCATTCGCTTGCGGCCGGTGCTGATGACCACTGCCGCGATGGTGTTCGGCATGGTGCCACTGATCGTGGCCACAGGTGCCGGCGCGGTCAGTCGTTTTGATATCGGTACGGTGATTGCCACCGGGATGTCGATCGGGACACTGTTTACCCTGTTTGTTCTGCCCTGTGTCTATACCCTGCTGGCCAGCCCCGACCCCAAGCCTTCCACTTCCAGCTGATGCCGCAATAAAAAAGGCCTCGCATATGCAAGGCCTTTGGCTCTTGTAGAAAGAGGCTTCAATCGATTCAACTCTGCGGCCTCATCCGTTGAGAAAGCCCGAACATGAACAGCAGCAGATCATGGTCCGGTTGAGTGGCCACGGTGGCCTTGGCCACCCGTGGCATCGGGCAATGGGCATCGTTGCCCGATTTGCCGATCACCTGCATTTGTGGCTGTTCCCAGGCCGCCACCGCCAATGATGCAACTGCCAAGGCTCCTACCAGAAACAAACCTCGCGCAATTTCTAGTTTCATCGCTATAAACCCTTGATAGCGCTGCCAAACGCCGTCTCGTAAAAATAGACGAGTTTTTTCCAGTCCGTAGGGCTGAACGACGAGTGGCGACGCAATTGTTTCATGTCGTGGGACGCCGCACGATAAGCGGTCAGGCGCTGGCGGCATTTTTCCAGATCGATCAGCGCCACTTGGACGTTGGCCGACTCACCCTCGCCGGTGACACTGACAAAAACGTGCTTGATATAAATGCAGCTGTGCTGCCAGCGGCCCTTGTGCATGCGGGCCAGATTCTCGGCGAGGTCCTTGAGCACGCGTTCATACACGGCTTCACCGTGTCGCTCGCGACCGCCTCCCGCTTCCCACTGTTCAAGTTCCTGGAAACCGTCCAGCGATTTGGTGACCAGCAACGCCCGCCACTTGTGCTCTGGATCGGGCTGCGCACCACAAAAAACGACTTCCGGTACCCGGACGCCCAACCGGGTCACGCCGGTCAGCGCATCGAGTTCACGCAATACGGTCGGCCGCCCGAAGGGGTGCAGCCAACTGCGATAGATATGTCCTGTCTGGCGTTTGGCATACAGCAGTTGCCCATCGCGCCCCACCACTCGCTGCACTCCACTTTCGCCACCACGACGCACGTTGGGTTCTTCTACCCATTCACCGCGCTGGTTCCAGTAATAGTCGAAGCGATCCTGGGGAGCGACTTCCGTTTCTGCTGCAAATTGCACTGCCATCCTCTTACCTCTTGCGTAATACGTAAACTCGCCACATGGCATAGAGCGGAATGAAGTCCAGTTGTTCCTGGATCCTGAATCCTGCCGCTTCGAATTCCTTTTCAACCGTAGCGGCCGGTAACACAAACCGGTTCTGGTAACCTTCCTGTCCGCGCCGTTTCTCGGCGCGCTTGCGTTTCCAGGCCTTGAAATTGCCATCCACCCACAACGAAATGATCACACTGTCCCGGGTCACGCGTTCGAATTCACGCAGAATGGCCTGCCGATGTTCGGCTTCGCCGATGTGGTGCAGCAGACGCATGCAGAAAATGCTGTCCACGGCATTGTCAGGCAAGGCAATGTCGAACGCCGACGTGTGCAAGGGTTGCACCCGCTTCACCACGTCCGCCGGCTGCGCCTGCATCGCCGTCCTGATCATCGACTCGGAATTGTCTGCCCCGATGATTACCCGATTGGGTTTTTCTGCCAGCAACGGCCAGAAACGCCCGGCACCGCACGGCAGATCCAGCACCAGTCCCGGTTCGCCGACCAGAGTCAACGCCTTGCGGGCCAACTGTTGATCACGCCAGTTGGACAGGCGACGTCCCAGACCATCTTGGTGCTTGCGCAGATATTTCTGCGCATGGTTATCGTCGTACTTCTCGGAAAAATCGAGCTTGATCGGGCCGGCCATTATCGGGACTCCTGAATTGCTGATATCCCCACCTTATGCAGGGACGTGTCAGCGTCAGGTCATCCCTTTGTGAAAAAAACGTCGCGTAAACCCACGAACTATTTCAAGGTTATACAGCATTTGTTCAGGTTGGCAGCTTTTTTGTGCTGTTTGGGAGGGATTCGCGTTTGCCAAGATCTACTTCGAAACGGCAGCCATTGGGCTCCATCGTACTCAAACTGACGCTCCAACCCTGGTTTTCGCAGATACGTTGAACCAGTGAAAGCCCGAGACCAAGGCCTTCTCCGCGTTTTTCATTACCGCGCACGAAAGGTTTGAACATCTCCTGACGTTTCTCCTCGGGAATGCCCACGCCCGAGTCTTCGACCACAAAACCGTTGGCATTGAGCGTCAACCGGATGAAACCCTGCTCGGTGTAGTGCAATGCGTTACGCAGCAGATTGCCCATTACCGCATTGAGCAACGTGGCGTTGTAAGGGGTGTCCGGCGGGTTGCCCGGTTCGAAAATCAGCTTCAGCCCCTTGGATTCGATCGGCTCGCGCCACAGGCCCAACAAATTGTCCGCCACCTGACCGAGGCTGTGCCGGGGCCCCGCCCCCGCATCTTCGCGCTGAGCGCGGGCCAGCATCAGGAAAGTCTGCACCAGTTCGCGCATTTCTTCGCTGGCTCGGGCAATCCGCTCGACCTGGGCACGACCGCGCTGATCGATGTCCGGGTTTTCCAGCAGCAACTCACAGGAACTGGCCAACACCATCAAAGGCGTACGCAGCTCATGGCTGACATCACTGGTGAACAGCCGCTCGCGGGTCAGTGCCTGGCGCAGACGCCCCAACGTCGCATCGAAGGCCACCGCCAGCTCGCCCACTTCATCGGCGGCGTAGTCCGGGGCCAGCGGCGGGGCCAGCCCCAGTAACTGATCGCGGTGACGCACCTGACGCGCCAGCCGTACCACGGGCGCCATCACCTTGCGCGCCAGCACCCAGCCCAGGAACACCGCCAGCGCCAGACTGAGCACGAAGCCCACCAGCACCACAGCGAACAGCACGCGCTCACGCTCTTCGAAATCGCTTTGATCCTGCAGCAACACATAGCGTCGGCCATCGACGATTTCGACCATGGCGTGATACGACAGCTGTTCGCGGAAAACTTCGTGGAACCCCGAGTCCAGGTGCCGCAGATCCTTGGGCAGCTCGAAGTCGCCAGGACCGCCGCTGAAATAGAACAGCTGATCCGGCTCCGGCCGGTGGCTCCAGTCCGAGACATTGTCCATCAGCAACAGACGCTGCAGGTCGCCGCCCAGCCCGGCAGAGATCAGTTTTTCTTCCACCAGGTGCACCGTCGCGACGATGCCCATGGCGAAGGCCCCTGCCACCAGCGCACTCATCAACGCAAAAGCGATGATGATCCTCTGGGCAAGGCTTTGCTTAAACTCCATCGCGGCCCTCGGCCAGGCGATAGCCGACGCCGTGCACGGTGTGCAGCAGTGGTTTGGCGAAAGGCTTGTCGATCACCTGGCGCAACTGGTGGACGTGGCTGCGCAGGCTGTCGCTGTCCGGGCAGTCATCGCCCCACAGGGCTTCTTCGAGAATTTCCCGACGCAGCACATGCGGGCTTTTCTGCATTAATACCGCGAGCAGTTTCAGGCCGACCGGGTTGAGCTTGAGCAATTTGCCTTCGCGGGTCACTTCAAGCGTGTCGAGGTCGTAACTCAGGTCGCCGACCTGCAGGGAGCGACGACCGCCGCCCTGGGTCCGGCGCATCACCGCCTCGACTCGCGCCGCAAGCTCCGACAGGGCGAAAGGTTTGACCAGATAATCGTCGGCCCCGGACTTGAAGCCCTGCAGGCGGTCATCGAGCTGGTCGCGGGCGGTGAGCATGATCACCGGCGTGTCGCGGCGGGCATCTTCGCGCAGGCGTTTGCACAGGGTATAGCCATCGATGCCCGGCAACATGATGTCGAGCACGATCAGGTCATAGTGTTCGGTGGCTGCCAGATGCAGGCCCGACAGACCGTCCTGGGCGCAATCGACGGTATAGCCCTTCAGGCCCAGGTAATCAGCCAGGTTGGCCAGGATATCGCGGTTGTCTTCGACCAATAGAATTCGCATGGGCACCTCTTGCGTACACAGTAACGGCCATCATGGCCCGCGCAGCTTACGGCCTGTTTCGGCTCAGGGCTAGGGTTGGCGTCCCGACAGCTGAATTTGCCTGACTTAAATAATTTTTTAACAAAGTTTTCACTATCGATTCACAACCTGATTACAGTGGCGCCGCGAAACTCCCGCGCCATTGATAAAAGGAACTAAACACAATGGTTTTTCTCAAGACGGCGCCGATGCGCTATCTGCAACTGGTCACCGGCACCTGGCTGGCGGTATTCCTCCTCACCCGTATCGTTCTGCTGCTGACTCATCTGAATGAGGCCGGTGGTGGATCGTTGTCCGTGTTCGGCATCGGCCTGGTATACGACCTGGCCTTCCTCGCCTATGCCGCCCTGCCGATGGGGCTGTATCTGTTGCTGTGTCCGCCGGCTCTGTGGCGCCGCCGGGGTCACCGCTGGTTCCTTCAGGGACTGCTGACCGTCAGCCTCTACGCCATGTTGTTCACGGCAGTGGCCGAATGGCTGTTCTGGGACGAGTTCGGGGTTCGCTTCAACTTCATCGCCGTCGATTATCTGGTGTATTCCGACGAAGTGCTGAACAACGTGCTTGAGTCCTACCCGATCGGCAAGTTGCTGAGCCTTCTGGCAGTGCTGGCCATCGCGCTGAGTTTCGCGCTGCGCAAGCCGTTCAATGCCGCACTCGACGCCCCGCTGCCGCCACTGCGTGGTCGGCTGCTCAATGCGCTGGCGCTGTTGGTGGTGGCGGGTCTGAGTCTGCAACTGATCAGCCAGGACGCACCGCGCGCCCAGGGTGGCAACGCCTATCAGAACGAACTGGCGAGCAATGGCCCGTATCAGTTCTTCGCCGCATTCCGTAATAACGAGCTGGATTACAGCCAGTTCTACAAGAGCCTGCCGACGGATACAGTCGCCAGTCAGATGCGTGCCGAACTGAATGAGCCCAATGCCCGTTTCGTCGGTCAGGATCCACAGGATATCCGCCGCAATATCGACAACCCCGGTGTCACCCGCAAACCGAACATTGTGCTGGTGACCATTGAAAGCCTCAGTGCCAAATACCTGGGCAGCAACGGTGACGGGCGCAACCTGACGCCGAACCTCGACGCGTTGCGCAAGCAGAGCCTTTACTTCAACAATTTCTACGCCACCGGCACCCGTACCGACCGGGGTCTGGAAGCCATCACCCTGGCCATTCCACCGACACCGGGCCGTTCGATCGTCAAACGCATCGGTCGCGAAAGCGGTTTCGCCAGCCTCGGCCAGCAACTGAGCGCGGTCGGCTATGACAGCGTGTTCGTCTACGGCGGCCGTGGCTACTTCGACAATATGAACGCGTTCTTCAGCGGCAACGGCTATCGCGTTGTCGACCAGAGCAGCGTCGATGAGTCGGAAATCCACTTCAAGAATGCCTGGGGCATGGCCGACGAAGATCTGTACAAGCAGACCCTGAAACTGGCGGACGCCGATTACGCCAGACAGCAACCCTTCCTGTTGCAGTTGATGACTACGTCCAACCATCGGCCCTACACCTATCCGGAAAACCGCATCGACATCAAGTCGGGTAACGGTCGCGACGGCGCGGTGAAGTACACCGACTACGCCATCGGCCAGTTCCTGGAGCAGGCGCGGCAGAAACCGTGGTTCGACAACACGATCTTTATCTTCGTCGCCGACCACACCGCCGGCAGTGCAGGCAAGGAAGACCTGCCGATCACCAACTACCAGATCCCGCTGTTCATCTATGCGCCCAAGCTGATCGAGCCACGGGAAAACGCGCAACTGGCCAGCCAGATCGATCTCGCGCCGACCCTGCTGGGGTTGTTGAACCTGGATTACCAATCGACGTTCTTCGGTCGAAATCTGCTGCAGGACAACCCGCTGCCGCCTCGGGTCGTGGTAGGCAACTATCAGCACCTGGGCCTGTTCGACGGCAAGGACCTGGCGATCCTCAGCCCACGCCAGGGCCTGCGCCGGCATGACGATGCGCTGAGCGAGAGCCGCGAATCCCGGGTCGACAGCAACGATCCGCTGATCAGCCGCGCGATCTCGTATTACCAGACCGCCAGCTATGGCTTCAAGCAACAGCTGCTTGGCTGGAAAGCCCCCAAAGAGGGCCATCCACAAGTCAGTGAACGCTGATCGAAATGCCTCGGGCCGATGATCCCGAGGCTTTTTGACGGGCAATAAAAAACCCCGCCTGCTCATCGCAGGCGGGGTTTTTCGTTTCGGGGTGAGGCTGACTTACATCATGCCGCCCATGCCACCCATGCCGCCCATGTCCGGCATGCCGCCGCCCACAGGTGCATCTTTCTTCGGTGCTTCGGCAACAGCCGCTTCGGTGGTCAGGATCAGACCGCCGATGGAAGCTGCAGCTTGCAGAGCCGAACGGGTGACCTTGGTTGGGTCCAGGATACCCATTTCGATCATGTCGCCGTATTCGCCGGAAGCTGCGTTGTAACCGAAGTTACCTTTGCCGTTCTTCACTTCGTTGACCACAACGCTAGGCTCGTCACCGCTGTTGGCGGAGATCTGACGCAGCGGTGCTTCAACGGCACGACGCAGCACCGCGATACCGACGTCCTGATCGGCGTTGTCGCCTTTCAGTTCGCTGATGGCTTGCAGAGCGCGGATCAGCGCAACGCCGCCGCCAGGCACCACGCCTTCTTCAACGGCTGCACGGGTAGCGTGCAGGGCGTCTTCAACGCGGGCTTTCTTCTCTTTCATTTCTACTTCGGAACCAGCGCCAACCTTGATCACTGCAACGCCGCCGGACAGCTTGGCCAGACGCTCCTGCAGTTTTTCACGGTCGTAGTCCGAGGAAGTCTCGGCCACCTGGGCACGGATCTGGGCGATACGGGCTTCGATGTCGCTCTGAACGCCAGCACCGTCAACGATGATGGTGTTTTCCTTGGACAAGGTCACACGCTTGGCGCTGCCCAGGTGTTCCAGGGTGGTGCTTTCCAGGCTCAGGCCGATCTCTTCGGAGATCACGGTACCGCCAGTCAGAACGGCGATGTCCTGCAGCATGGCCTTGCGACGGTCGCCGAAGCCTGGCGCCTTGACGGCTGCGACTTTAACGATGCCACGCATGTTGTTCACGACCAGCGTCGCCAGGGCTTCGCCTTCAACGTCTTCGGCAACGATCAGCAGCGGACGGCCGGCTTTGGCAACAGCTTCCAGTACTGGCAGCATTTCGCGGATGTTCGAGATCTTCTTGTCGACCAGCAGGATCAGCGCGCCTTCCAGCTCGGCAACCATGGTGTCCGGCTTGTTGACGAAGTACGGGGACAGGTAGCCACGGTCGAACTGCATGCCTTCTACAACCGACAGTTCGTTTTCCAGGCCCGAGCCTTCTTCAACGGTGATCACGCCTTCTTTACCGACTTTTTCCATGGCTTCGGCAATGATGTCGCCGATGGAGTTGTCGGAGTTGGCGGAGATGGTGCCGACCTGAGCGATGGCCTTGGTGTCGGCGCATGGCTTGGACAGGGCTTTCAGCTCTTTGACGATCGCGATGGTCGCTTTGTCGATACCGCGTTTCAGGTCCATCGGGTTCATGCCGGCAGCGACGGCTTTCAGGCCTTCGTTGACGATCGACTGAGCCAGCACGGTAGCGGTGGTAGTACCGTCACCGGCGTCATCGTTGGCACGGGAGGCAACGTCTTTGACCAGCTGCGCGCCCATGTTTTCGAAACGGTCTTCCAGCTCGATTTCCTTGGCAACGGAAACGCCGTCCTTGGTGATGGTCGGAGCGCCGAAGCTCTTCTCGAGGATCACGTTACGGCCTTTCGGGCCCAGGGTCGCTTTTACCGCGTCAGCCAGGACGTTTACGCCAACCAGCATTTTCTTGCGAGCGGAATCGCCGAATTTAACTTCTTTAGCAGCCATGATCGATATTCCTTAAATACTTTGTAGTAGCGGGAAAATGAGCGGGTAATCAGCCTTCGATAACAGCGAGGATTTCGTTCTCGCTCATTACCAGCAGGTCTTCGCCGTCGACTTTCACAGTGTTGCTGCCGGAGTACGGACCGAACACAACCTTGTCGCCTACTTTTACCGACAGTGCTCGCACTTCACCGCTTTCCAGTGCCTTGCCCGGGCCTACAGCCAGAATCTCACCGTGGTTGGCTTTCTCGGCAGCCGAACCTGGCAGGACGATACCGCCAGCGGTTTTCTTTTCTTCTTCGCTGCGACGGATGACGACGCGGTCATGCAGAGGACGAAGCTTCATTGTCGATCTCTCCTAATTGTGGTTTTCATCGGCCGGTGTAGTCCCGGCGGGTTTAACGAATCCGGCCTGCGCCGGTTGCGGTTCGTCGAGCGAACCGCGGAAGTCTGTCCGGTTCAGATAACCGGAAACCTTTCGGTGACCGATACATAGGGGCGCCTATGCTTATTACAAGGGTGGGGGCTAAATTTTTTTTGCGGTGAGCTTCATGATTAACCACACAAACGAACACGGCACCCGAAGGTGCCGTGTGAGTGCAGAAGTCATTTGCTGTCGCGGTGTTCGAATTCGCCTTCGATCACATCGCCTTCGCGGCCCAGAGGCTGACGCGGTGCAGGACCGCCGCGAGGTTGCAGGTCATCGGCGAACGCACGCTGACGCATGGCCTGCTCTTCGGCGCGCTGACGCATTTTGCTGGCGAACAGACGACGGCTGAACGGCAACAGCAACACAAGACCGACCACATCACTGATGAAGCCCGGCAGGATCAACAGGCCACCGGCCAGGGCCAGCATCAGGCCTTCGAGCATGGTCTGCGCAGGCAGTTCGCCGCGGTTCAGGCTTTCACGGGCACGAAGGGCTGTGGCCAGGCCGGCGATGCGCAGCACGAACACGCCGAACATCGAGCCGAGAATGATCAGCAGCAGGGCCGGGAAAAATCCGATCGATCCTGCCACTTTGACGAATACGAACAGCTCCAGCACCGGGAACAGTAGAAAGAGCAACAAGAAAGGGCGCATCAAAATTTCCTCAACGCAAGAAATGCCTTGCAGTAAGCCTTAGATGACGTCGCCCTTTCGTGAATTCAAGCGTCGGCCACCGCATTTTTTGGCCAGACCTCGGCGTGAGCCAGAGAAACCAAGGCCTCGCGCACTTGTATCGGCGTATGACAAGGTGCTTGAAACGGCAGCCAGTACAGCGCCTGACCGATGCGCAGGTGCATGCCTTCGGTGTCGATCCCGGCCATTTGTGCCGGGACGGTTTTCGGCAGCCCGGCGAGATCGACGTAATGCGCGATGGCCTTGGCATGATCGCTGTTCATGTGTTCGACCATGCTGATCTCGGCCTTGCCGGCGAACGGGTTGGCTAGGGTCAGGTGATCGACCCAGTGAATCGCACCGAAACCGCCGATGTAGCGATGACGCACAGGCTTGAGCACCCAGAAATCGAAATCGTGGGCCTTGTGGTAATTCTGCGATTCGGGGAAATAGCGGTAGTAACGCTCGGCAGCCGCTTCGATGGCCGCAGCGTCTTCGAGCTTTTCCGCTTCCGCCAGATAGGTCAGGCGGCCAACGGCCTGCACATCATCGGCGTCGCGCTCCCCCACCAGCAGCGAACACTTCGGGTCTTTCTGAAGGTTATGGGTGTGCTGGGCGATGCGGCTGATCAGGATCAACGGCCGGCCCTGCTCGTCCAGGCAGTAGGGAACCACGGAGCCGAACGGAAAACCGGGCATTGATTTGGAGTGGGTCGACAATACGCCACGGTATTCCTTGAGAAGCAATTCTCGGGCATTCTTGGCCGCTTCAACGCTCAATTTATGACTCCTTAAATAAAGTCCGTCATAAAAACGGACGGGCGCTCGGGATCAAGTCCCGTTTACACCATCGGGCAATTCTCATGTGCAACCTGCCCAAAGCCGGTGCAGATCGGGAGACGCCCTGCAAGCAACACCACTCTGACCTGCTCTCGGGGGCATGCGAATGCAACTCAACGACAAAGTAATCATTATCACTGGCGGTTGCCAAGGCCTGGGCCGCTCGATGGCCGAGTATTTCGCAGGCAAGGGCGCGAAGCTGGCACTGGTCGACCTGAACCAGGAAAAGCTCGATGACGCGGTCGCGGCCTGCAAGGCCAAGGGTGTCGAAGCCCGCAGCTACCTGTGCAACGTTGCCAATGAAGAGCAGGTGACGCACATGGTCGCCCAGGTCGCCGAAGACTTCGGCGCGATCCACGGCCTGATCAACAACGCGGGGATCCTGCGTGACGGTCTGCTGCTCAAGGTCAAGGACGGCGAAATGACCAAGATGGGCCTGGCCCAGTGGCAGGCAGTGATCGACGTCAATTTGACCGGCGTGTTCCTCTGCACCCGTGAAGTCGCAGCCAAAATGGTCGAGCTGAAGAACAGCGGCGCGATCATCAACATCTCATCGATCTCCCGTGCGGGCAACGTCGGCCAGACCAACTACTCCGCCGCCAAGGCCGGTGTCGCTGCGGCGACCGTGACCTGGGCCAAGGAGCTGGCGCGTTACGGCATTCGCGTGGCCGGCATCGCACCGGGTTTTATCGAGACCGAGATGACTCTGGGCATGAAACCCGAAGCGCTAGAGAAAATGACGTCGGGCATTCCGCTCAAGCGCATGGGCAAGCCGGAAGAGATCGCCCATTCGGCGGCGTACATCTTCGAGAACGAGTACTACACCGGCCGGATCCTGGAAATGGATGGCGGGTTGCGCATCTAGCCGACAACACAAAACCCAATGTGGGAGCGAGCCTGCTCGCGAACGCAGAGTGTCATTCAACCCATCAGTTGTCTGATCCACCGCATTCGCGAGCAAGCCCGCTCCCACAGTTTTGTCCTGCGTCTTACCGATACGTTTTAATCGTCGCTGATGGTGATGTTCGGCATCGCCGGCGACGCCGCTTCCTGCAACACGATCCGCGCACCGACGTGGCGGGCCAGTTCCTGATAGACCATGGCGATCTGGCTGTCCGGCTCGGCAATCACCGTCGGCTTGCCACCATCGGCCTGCTCGCGGATCAACATCGACAGCGGCAGCGAAGCCAGCAGTTCGACGCCGTACCGGGTCGCCAGTTTCTCGCCACCGCCCTCACCGAACAGGTGCTCGGCATGACCGCAGTTCGAGCAGATATGCACGGCCATGTTTTCCACCACGCCCAGCACCGGAATGTTTACCTTGCGGAACATCTCCACGCCTTTACGCGCATCGAGCAGCGCCAGATCCTGCGGCGTGGTGACGATCACGGCGCCGGCCACCGGGACTTTCTGCGCCAGGGTCAGCTGGATGTCGCCGGTGCCTGGCGGCATGTCGATCACCAGGTAATCCAGATCGCCCCAGGCAGTTTGCGTGACCAGTTGCAACAGTGCACCGGACACCATCGGTCCGCGCCAGACCATCGGTGTGTTGTCGTCGGTCAGGAAGGCCATCGACATCACTTCCACGCCATGGGCCTGCAGCGGCACGAACCACTTCTGATCCTTGACCTGCGGGCGGGTGCCCTCGGCAATGCCGAACATGATCCCTTGGCTCGGGCCGTAGATATCGGCGTCGAGAATCCCGACCTTCGCGCCTTCGCGGGCCAGCGCCAGCGCCAGGTTGGCGGCGGTGGTGGACTTGCCCACACCGCCCTTGCCCGACGCCACCGCAACCACGTTCTTGACGTTGGCCAACCCCGGAATCTGCGCCTGGGCCTTGTGCGCGGCGATCACGCTGTTGACCTCGACCCTGGCTGTCACGACACCGTCGAGGTTTTCGATGGCCAGTTGCAGCAGTTGCGCCCAGCCGCTCTTGAACAGACCGGCGGCATAGCCGATTTCCAGCTGCACGCTGACGCGGTCACCGGCGATGTCGATGCTGCGCACGCAACCGGCGCTGACCGGATCCTGGTTCAGGTAAGGGTCGGTGTATTGGCTGAGGACGGCTTCCACCGCTGCGCGAGTGACGGCGCTCATGGGCAACTCCGATAACAAGACTGGAAAAGATGGCGGGTATCCTACGACACAAACCCGATAACGCGCTCACAGGGTGAAAAATATGCTCGGGCGTTTTATAGTGGCCGACCTCCGTTTCATCAAGTAGCGAAGCCCCACATGTCCGAACCACGCAAGATTCTCGTCACCAGCGCCCTGCCCTATGCCAACGGTTCGATCCACCTTGGCCACATGCTGGAGTACATTCAGACCGACATGTGGGTGCGCTTCCAGAAACATCGCGGCAATCAGTGCATTTATGTCTGCGCCGACGACGCCCACGGCTCGGCGATCATGCTGCGCGCGGAAAAGGAAGGCATTACCCCGGAACAATTGATCGCCAACGTCCAGGCCGAACACAGCGCCGACTTTGCCGACTTTCTGGTGGATTTCGACAACTTCCACTCCACTCACGCCGAAGAAAACCGTGAGCTGTCGAGCCAGATCTATCTGAAGCTGCGTGATGCCGGGCACATCGCCCAGCGCTCGATCACCCAGTATTTCGACCCGGAAAAGAAAATGTTCCTGGCCGACCGTTTCATCAAGGGCACCTGCCCTAAATGCGGCACCGAAGACCAGTACGGCGACAACTGCGAAAAATGCGGCGCGACCTATGCCCCGACCGATCTGAAGGATCCGAAGTCGGCCATCTCCGGCGCCACCCCGGTACTGAAGGATTCCCAGCACTTCTTCTTCAAGCTGCCGGACTTCCAGCAGATGTTGCAGACCTGGACCCGCAGCGGCACGCTGCAGGATGCCGTGGCCAACAAGATCGCCGAGTGGCTGGACGCCGGCCTGCAACAGTGGGACATCTCCCGCGATGCACCGTACTTCGGCTTCGAGATCCCGGGCGAGCCGGGCAAGTATTTCTACGTGTGGCTGGACGCGCCGATCGGCTACATGGCCAGCTTCAAGAACCTGTGCAACCGCACGCCGGGGCTGGACTTCGATGCGTTCTGGGGCAAGGACTCCACCGCCGAGCTGTACCACTTCATCGGCAAGGACATCGTCAACTTCCACGCCCTGTTCTGGCCGGCGATGCTCGAAGGCGCGGGTTTCCGCAAGCCGACCGGGATCAACGTGCACGGCTACCTGACCGTCAACGGTCAGAAGATGTCCAAGTCCCGCGGCACCTTCATCAAGGCCCGCACCTATCTGGATCACCTGTCGCCGGAATACCTGCGCTACTACTACGCGGCCAAACTCGGCCGTGGCGTGGACGACCTCGACCTGAACCTCGAAGACTTCGTGCAGAAGGTCAACTCCGACCTGGTCGGCAAAGTCGTCAACATCGCCAGCCGTTGCGCCGGTTTCATCCAGAAGGGCAATGCCGGCCTGCTGGTTGACACCAACGCCGCACCGGAACTGACCGAAGCCTTCCTGGCTGCCGCGCCGAGCATCGCCGACGCTTATGAAGCCCGCGATTTTGCCCGTGCCATGCGCGAAACCATGGCCCTGGCCGACCGCGCCAACGCCTGGATCGCCGACAAGGCACCGTGGTCGCTGAACAAGCAGGAAGGCAAGCAGGATGAAGTCCAGGCGGTCTGCGCCACGGCGATCAACCTGTTCCGCCAGCTGGTGATCTTCCTCAAGCCGGTGCTGCCGGTGCTGGCCGCCGATGCCGAGGCGTTCCTCAACGTTGCCCCGCTGACCTGGAACGACCACACCACCCTGCTGGCCAACCACCAGCTGAACGAATTCAAACCGTTGATGACCCGCATCGACCCGGTAAAAGTGCAAGCCATGACCGACGCCTCGAAAGAAGACCTGACCGCCAGCCAGACCGACACCGGCGCCGCCGCGCCTGCCGGCAATGGCGAACTGGCCAGGGATCCGCTGTCGCCGGAAATCGACTTCGACACCTTCGCCGCCGTCGACCTGCGCGTGGCGCTGATCGTCAAGGCCGAACACGTTGAAGGCGCGGACAAGCTGCTGCGTCTGACCCTGGACCTCGGTGGCGAACAACGCAACGTGTTCTCCGGGATCAAGAGCGCCTACCCGGACCCGTCAAAACTCGACGGTCGCCTGACCATGATGATCGCCAACCTCAAGCCACGGAAAATGAAGTTCGGCATCTCCGAAGGCATGGTGATGGCGGCCGGCCCTGGCGGTGAAGAAATCTACCTGCTGAGCCCGGACAGCGGCGCCAAGCCAGGTCAGCGCATCAAGTAAGGTTCTGCACTGATCGATCCCACCGGCGTGCCCCGTGCGCCTGTGGGATTTTTCATATCTGGCCCGCCCTCCAGGAAGGCCGGATAATGCCTAATCTTAAGTGACACCCGCCCGCTCTCACCGGCAGAACCATGACCGAATTCGTGCTTACGCTCTTCAGTGCTGCGCTGATCAACAACTTCGTGTTGCACTGGCCGCTGGGTTTCGATCCGCTGTTGGCTGGCGAGCGCCGCCAGGCGCATGCACTGGGCCTGGCAACGTCGTGTCTGATGCTGATTGTCGGCGTGGCGGGTTACGCAATCCGGCATTGGCTGTTGGTGCCGCTGCAACTGGAATTCCTGCGGCTGTTCGTGCTCCTGCCGTTGAGCGTCCTGCTGATCGCGCCATTGCTGAAGCTGCTGGCGAGTTGGCGACCCGCTCTGCGATTCGACGGTCTGTGGCCGCTGCTGCTGGGCAATGCCGGTGTGCTGGGGCTGACGCTGATCAACGCGCAAGCGGATAAAGGCCTGTTTCATGCGACAGCGCTGAGCGCAGGGGCCGGCCTCGGGTTCTGGCTAGTGCTGAGCCTGTTCACCGATTTGCGCGAACGCATGGCCAACAACGATATTCCCCTGCCCTTTCGTGGCCTGCCGATCCAGTTGATCGGCGCCGGACTGATGGCTGTGGCTTTTCTCGGATTCAGTGGACTGATCAAAACATGAGTCTGATTCAACGCATCGATGCCCTGCTGCCGCAGACCCAATGCGGCAAGTGCGGCCATCCCGGATGCAAACCCTACGCTGAAGGCATCGCCGGCGGCGAGCCGATCAACAAGTGCCCCCCCGGTGGCGATGAAACCATCGAAGCCCTGGCACAGCTGCTGAAAATCCCGGTACTGGAGCTGGACGTCAGTCGTGGTTCGGCGCCGCCGCAAGTGGCGTTCATCCGCGAGGCCGAATGCATCGGCTGCACCAAATGCATACAGGCCTGCCCGATCGATGCCATCGTCGGCGCGGCGAAACTGATGCACACGGTGATCATCGACGAGTGCACCGGCTGCGATCTGTGCGTGGCGCCCTGCCCGGTCGATTGCATCGAGATGCACCCGCTGCCGCTCGGAACGCTGCCAGTGGTGGGCGGTCTGGCCAACACCCCCGAAGAACAACAGGCACGCACCGAAAAACGCAATCACGCCAGGCAACGTTTCAAACGACGTAACGCCCGGCTGCAAAGAGAAGAACAGCAGAAGCAGGCTGAACGCGACGCCCGCGCACAACGTGCGGCTCAGGTTAAAGTCGCAGCCGACACGCTCGATCCGGTGCAGGCAGCGCTGGAACGGGTGCGAGCGCAGAAAGCCGCGACCACCGACGCCGCGCTGAAAAAGGCCAGGATCGACGTGGCGATGAGCCGCGCCCAGTTGCACAAATCGCTGAAAGCCTTCGGCCACCCGCCGACCTTCGAACAGCAGTCGCAATTGATCGTGCTGCAACAGCAGTTCGAAGCCGCCGAACAGGCCCTGGCGAAACTGGAAAGCCAGACCGCTCCGACACCGACCGAGGCGGCGCCGGCAAAGGACGCCGACCTCAAGCGAGCGAAAATCCAGTTGGCGATGCGCCGTGCCGAGCTGAAAAAGGCGCAGACCGCAGAAGCCTCACCAGAGCAGATTGCCGCACTCGAACAAGCCCTGCGTGACGCCGAACAGGCGCTGCACAGCGCCGAAGTCGCCAGCGATCAACCGGTTCCCGAGCTTGTGCGTGTCGAGAAACGCCCTATCGATAATCAACTTCGCCAGTTGAAAACCGAACTGGCTTACGCCCGCGCGGATCTGAATAAGCTGCAACGACGCGACGGCACGCCAGCCGAAGTCCTCGACAAGGCCCGTACCCGCCTGCAAGAGGCCGAACGGCAGGTACAAGCCCATGTCCTCCACTGAAAACCGGGACGAGCGCCTGCAACAGGCAATGAAGCTGGTTTTACTGGCGACATTGCCGGGGCTGTTGGCGTTGTTCTGGTTCTACGGCTGGGGCGTGTTGATCAACCTGATCCTGTCCGTCGCCACAGCCTTGAGCGTCGAAGCCGCCGTGACCTGTCTTCGCCGGCAGCCGCTGCGAACCACTTTGACCGATGGCAGCGCGGTGGTCAGCGCCACGCTGCTGGCCATCGCCCTGCCGCCTTACTGCCCATGGTGGCTGACGGTCACGGCGATTGCCTCAGGCTTGCTGCTGGGCAAGCATTTGTACGGTGGCGTGGGCAGAAATCCTTTCAATCCGGCCATGCTCGGTTTTGCTCTGGTTATTGTGATGTTTCCGCAACCGATGACTCATTGGCCGGCCCATGGCATGGATCTGACGGCAGCTTTCAGCCAGGTGTTCAACCTGGGCGTGGCGCCGGATGCCTGGGTTCAGGCCACTGCACTGGACAGTCTGCGCATCAATAAAAGCCTGACCATCGATGAATTGTTTGCCAGCCACCCGGCGTTTGGCCGTTTGGGCGGCCATGGTGCGGAATGGGTGAATCTGGCGTTTCTCGCCGGCGGGCTGTTCCTGCTGCAGCGTCGGGTGTTCGGCTGGCAGGCGCCGGTCGGTATGCTCGCCAGCCTGTTCATTATCAGCCTGCTGTGCTGGAACGGCTCGGGGTCGGACTCCCATGGGTCGCCGCTGCTTCATCTGCTGAGCGGGGCGACCATGCTGGGGGCATTCTTCATCGTCACGGAGCCGGTGTCGGGGCCCAAAAGCCCACTTGCCCGCTTGCTGTTCGGTGGAGGGGTCGGCCTGCTGACTTATCTGATTCGCACCTGGGGCGGTTATCCGGACGGCGTGGCATTCGCAGTACTGCTGATGAACCTGTGCGTGCCGGCGCTGGAACGCTTTGCCAATGACCGTCAGACACAGGTGACGCCATGAACCGCACTGACAGCCTGATCACTCTGGCGCTACTGGCCGTGACAGGCGTCGGCGTGACCTGTGTTGTGCAACACAGCAATGCGCCACACATCGCCGCCGAACAGCACCAGCTCGAAAATCGCAAACTGCTGGACGTACTTCCGGTCGAAGCGTACGACAACCAGCCTTTGGAACACCCCCTGACGCTGACCGACACTGACCTGAGCCACAGCCTGCTGCTGGACGGTTATCGCGCGACCAGCGCCGGGCAGCCTGTGGCAGTGCTGCTGCGCAGCCAGACCGAGGGCTACGCGGGCCGCATCGAGTTGCTGATTGCCATCGATGCCAATGGCCGACTGCTCGGGGTAAAAACCCTCGAGCAAACCGAAACACCCGCGCTTGGCGGGCATATCGGCGATTGGCCGAACCCATGGCTTCAGACGTTTATAGGTAAATCGATCAACCAGCCGACGGATGCCGGATGGGCCTTGAAAAAGGATCAGGGGCAATTCGACCAGATCGCGGGCGCAACCGTTACCTCCCGCGCGACCATCAACGCCATCCACGATGCCTTGCGCTACTTTGATGATCACCGGATGGCTCTGCTGGGGAGCGCGCCATGAACACGTCAACGACCCTGTCGAACTCAATGATGCTGGTGCTGTTGATCGGTGCTACCGACTCCGTGGCCGGCACGCTGGCGACTCTGTTGCTGTTCGCTGTCGTAGTGGGCGCGTACGGCTTGTGTATGACAGCACTGCGTTCGCGCTTGAGCGGCGAGAGCTTGTTGCCCGTCAGCCTGGTGCTGGCTGCGACCCTGGCCAGCTGCGCCGAGATTCTCCTGCAAAGCGCCTCTTTGCAGTGGCATCAATTGATCGGCCTTTACTCGGGGTTGATCGGCCTGCAATGCGTCGTACTGGAACACAATGGATTCTTTCGCCTGCCGATCAATGGAAAACTGAGACTGTGCGGGCTGTTTGCCGCGCTGATGACAGTGCTGGGCGTGTTGCGTGAACTGATCGGTCAGGGCAGCATCGGCCATCACCTTTCTGAGCGCTGGCAAGGTTTGATCCTGTTTGCCGACGGCCTGCATTTCGCGACGCTGGCACCCGGCGCCTTTATTCTGCTGGGGTTATTGCTGGCGGCCCGCCAGGCCTGGACCCGCCCCGCTCCACCCAAGGAAAAGCATCACCCATGAATGCCGCCAAACGTCTGGAGATCTTCCGCAGGTTTCACGAGGACAATCCCGAGCCCAAGACCGAACTGGCCTACTCTTCGCCCTTTGAACTGTTGATTGCAGTGATCCTGTCCGCACAGTCCACTGACGTCGGGGTAAACAAGGCCACTGCGAAGCTGTTTCCGGTAGCCAATACGCCAGCGGCCATTCATGCCCTGGGCGTCGAAGGCCTGTCCGAGTACATCAAGACGATCGGCCTCTATAACAGCAAGGCCAAAAACGTCATCGAGACCTGCCGCCTGCTGGTGGAAAAGCATGACAGCCAGGTCCCGCAGACACGCGAAGCACTCGAAGCCCTGCCCGGCGTTGGCCGCAAAACCGCCAACGTCGTGCTAAACACTGCTTTTCGTCAACTGACAATGGCGGTGGACACACACATTTTCCGGGTCTGCAACCGTACCGGTATTGCCCCTGGCAAAAATGTGGTCGAGGTCGAAAAGAAGCTGATGAAGTTTGTGCCAAAAGACTACCTGCTGGACTCTCACCACTGGCTGATTCTGCACGGGCGCTATGTTTGCCTGGCACGCAAGCCGCGTTGTGGCAGTTGCCGGATCGAGGATTTGTGCGAGTACAAACACAAAACCTCTGACGATTGATTGGCTATTGGGTTTCTTGATTCGTCGATTGAAAAAATCTTTTTTACCCGTAGCAGGAATATCGATATAAGGAGCGCCAAAGGCAGTCTCAGCCTGGAGCTAACCGTATGACTGACAGCAAAGAACAACTGGACGTAGATGACGATTTCGCCGCTGCCGATACCGACGACGCCGAGCCCGTAGTCGAAGTCGCCAAGACCAACCTCAGCAAGCGCCGGACCATCGATAACCTGCTCGAGGAGCGCCGACTGCAGAAGCAATTGGCGGATTACGATTTTGATCTGTGACTTTTGAAAGCCTCCCGCAACGGAGGCTTTTTACATTCTGCCGCAAGTCGATACCGATCCGCCCAAGATCCATCGACGGCTGGAACCATCAGACCAGCCCATTACGCTGCGCCAGCTCGATCAGATCCACCAGTGAGCGCGCATTGAGTTTCAACAGCAAACGAGTCTTGTAGGTACTGACTGTCTTGTTGCTGAGAAACATGCCATCGGCGATTTCCTTGTTGGTTCTGCCCCGCGCCAATTGCTGCAACACCATCATTTCTCGCCCGGACAGACGATCAACCATGTCTGCTTCACTGGCATTTCCCAGACTGGTACGCACGGTGTGCAAGGCCTGATTCGGAAAATAGCTGTATCCGGACAAAACAGCTTTTATGGCACTGAGCAGCTCGGTCAGATCCTGTTGCTTGCATACATAGCCTGCCGCCCCTGACTGCATGCAACGCATTGAAAAATGACCGGGTGCCTGGGATGTCAGTACCAGCACTTTCATGGGCAATGCACTTGTCGTCAGGCGCGCAATGACTTCCAGTCCATCAAGCTTGGGTATGCCGATATCCAGAATGACAATATCAGGCATCTGGTCGCGGGCCAGTTGCAATGCATCCACTCCGTTGTCCGTTTCTGCAATGACTTCGTAGCCATGACGCTCCATCAGCATACGCACAGCAAGGCGAATGACGGGATGATCATCCACGATCAGCACTTTATTCATGGGCAAGTCCAGTTTCGCTGTTCGATTTTTTAGAACCGGCACAATAACGTAGTCATTTCACCCTTGGCATAGTGAAGTTCACTTCTACTGGCAGCGAAAGACGACTCTTACAGGCAATAGAGATTTATCCTACAAAAATCTCCCATGAGTATAGAGACGACAGCTCAGCCCACGTGAATCATTCAAAACCAGACATCCAGTAGCGAAAAGCCGAACAGTGACACCTGCGAAAAATCTTCCACATGAAAAAGAAAGGAAACAACATACCGATATCGATCCGATTATTTTTAATGTAAATACCAAACAACAAGAATTGAAATCATTCCCTCGCCCAATAAAACCCAACAACCTCACGAGAAAGACCATAGTCATGAGTAAGAAACATGTTAAAGATCAACAGAAAATCAGCCAATCCGATCAATATAATTGCCGTATTCGCCTTCATCTCAGAAACATCCGCAGCGGTATCCCTGCCCTTCCTTGACAATGACGAACGGGAAATTTACATCTGGTTCCTGATCTGCTTCCCGTTCTATCTGTTATTTCTTTTCTTCATAACCCTGAACTTCAACTACCGATCTCTTTATGCGCCTTTCGACTTCAATAGCGACAAAAACTTCCTGAAGGCATTTGAAGAAACATCGCCACCTTCACCCAAGGAATCATCGAACCCGGAAACACTCAAGATACCTATTTTAAAATTCCCGAAACCTTTGAGCACCCTATGCATCATTGATGTTCGCGAAGCGAATATCGATTTAACAGCACATCTGCTACTCAAACAAATCCAGAAGTCCGCCAGGCACTTGCCTGGAATAATCCTTGTATTAACCCATGGCAAGCCAGAACCCTCACCTGAAGAAGCCATACTGAAATCGCTTAAACAGGATAAAAAGCCGGTGGGAACTACCTACTGGATAATTTACGACGCTCACTCACTGCGCATTACCGCATCGGGGAAAATATGAATTGATCAATAGATACACACTGTACTTTTGTACAACATGCGAAACACAGTGAATGGAAGCAGGAACGCTGACCGACATCGATCAGGTAGACAGGAGGGTTTACAGCATGACGGCCTTGTCATAACGACAAGGCCGCCATTTCACATCGGTCCCCAGGACCTCAGAACAGCTTGCGCCCCTTGTTGGCAGCAATGCGCATGCGCAGCGCGTTGAGCTTGATGAAGCCCGCCGCGTCGGCCTGGTTATAAGCGCCGCCGTCTTCTTCGAAAGTCGCAATGTTGGCATCGAACAGTGAATCGTCCGACTTGCGGCCAGTCACGATCACATTGCCCTTGTAGAGTTTCAGGCGTACAACGCCGTTCACATTGACCTGAGAAGCGTCGATCATCTGTTGCAACATCAGGCGCTCCGGGCTCCACCAGTAGCCGGTGTAGATCAGGCTGGCGTACTTCGCCATCAGTTCGTCCTTGAGATGCGCGACTTCCCGGTCCAGGGTGATCGATTCGATGGCGCGGTGAGCCCGTAGCATGATGGTGCCACCCGGAGTTTCATAGCAGCCACGGGATTTCATGCCGACATAACGGTTTTCAACGATGTCGAGACGACCGATGCCATGGGCTCCGCCGATCCTGTTCAGCGTTGCAAGCACAGTGGCCGGAGACATTTCGACGCCGTCCAGTGCAACGATGTCGCCGTTGCGGTAGGTCAGTTCCAGGTATTGCGGCTTGTCAGGTGCGTTTTCCGGAGAGACGGTCCAGCGCCACATGTCTTCTTCGTGCTCGGTCCAGGTATCCTCCAGCACGCCGCCTTCATAGGAAATGTGCAGCAGGTTGGCATCCATCGAGTACGGGGACTTCTTCTTGCCGTGACGCTCGATCGGGATCGCATGTTTCTCGGCGTAGTCCATCAGCTTCTCGCGGGACAACAGGTCCCACTCGCGCCACGGGGCGATCACTTTCACGCCAGGCTTGAGTGCGTAGGCACCCAGTTCGAAACGCACCTGGTCGTTGCCCTTGCCGGTGGCGCCGTGAGAAATGGCATCAGCGCCGGTTTCGTTGGCGATTTCGATCAGACGCTTGGCGATCAGAGGGCGTGCAATGGAAGTACCCAGCAGGTACTCACCTTCGTAAACGGTGTTGGCGCGGAACATCGGGAACACGAAGTCACGCACGAATTCTTCGCGCAGGTCGTCGATGTAGATTTCTGTGACGCCCATGGCCTGCGCTTTGGCGCGAGCCGGTTCGACCTCTTCGCCCTGACCCAGGTCAGCGGTGAAGGTCACGACTTCACAGTTATAAGTATCCTGCAGCCACTTCAGGATCACCGAAGTGTCCAGGCCGCCCGAATACGCCAGAACGACCTTGTTTACGTCCGCCATGCCATCACTCCACGGGGTTCTACGGAAAGCCGGGGAGTCTACCGTTCAAACGCGATAATTTACAGAGGCGCGACAGCTTGAGACGACAAAGCGACACATTCCATCATGCGGACGCAAGTGACCCTCCAGTCATGATGTTGCCGCCGCATTGGCCGGGGCGCTGGCTTGCGGTGCAGGAGCAGTCACCGGTGCCACACGGGCCAGCTTGACGGTGACCCGACGGTTCTTCGCCCGGTTGGCGGCATTGGTGTTCGGTACCAGCGGGTATTGCTCGCCGTGGAAGCGCACAGTGATCTGCGATTCGGCGATGCCGTTGGCCTTGAAGAAATCAACCACCGCCAGCGCCCGGCGGCGCGACAACTCGCGATTGGTCAGGCGATTGCCGCTGTTATCGGAATATCCATCGAGCTCGATGTGGTTGACCGTGGGATCGGCCTTCATGAACTCGAGCATGACTTGCAATCTGGCTTTCGCGGCGGCGTCAAGATCGGTGCCTTCGCCCGGAAAGCCAACCTGCGAGTTTTTGACTTGATCGAAATTCTGCGGGAGCAATTTCGCCACACAGGTCTGATAGTCGTTGAACGCCTTGCTGAACTTGACCGGCAGCAGACGCACTTCGGACACCCGACCATCGCCCGAGGCACGCCGCACCACCGGGCTGCGACCTTCCAGCAAACCGCTGATCAACCCGCCGGCCTGCGCTTGCGAACTGTTGAACAACACGTTGCCGGTGCCGATTCTGACGCTGCCCAGATTGATGTCATTGCGTCCCGGCTGCCAGGGTGCTGCCGCTGCAAGCAACGTCGCAGAACCACCGCCGAGCATCGCGTTGTAGGCGTTCAGACGAAAGATCGCCTGCTCGCCCGCCTTGCGCACGAACTGGCCCGAGCCGAAGTCGGTGATCGGCTGCGTCAGGCGGCATTCGAACTTGTCGCCTTCCACCGTCCACTCAATGTTCTCCAGACGGGTCTGGTAGGTCAGTGCCATCGCGGGGAGACTGGCAAACACACTGAGCAAGGCTAAATAACGCTGGCGCACGGGAGGCTCCATTGGCTTCTACAACAAAAAGACCGATACATACATGTTTACGGCATACCTACAGGATATCGGACACGCGTCGCAAAACTTGATAGCGAGTGCCTGCAAGAGTCTTTTCCGGTAGCATTCGCCTCAGTTTGACCCGCCTGGAATCCCCTCATGTCCGACCGCCTGACCCTGCTGCGTCCCGACGACTGGCACATTCATCTTCGCGATGGTGCCGTGCTGACCAACACCGTTGCAGATGTTGCGCGCACCTTTGGTCGCGCCATCATCATGCCCAACCTGGTACCTCCGGTGCGCAACGCCGCTGAAGCCGACGGCTATCGCCAGCGGATTCTCGCTGCCCGACCGGCCGGCAGTCGTTTCGAGCCGCTGATGGTGCTCTACCTCACCGACCGCACCCGGCCCGAAGAAATCCGTGAGGCCAGGACCAGCGGCTTCGTGCACGCCGCCAAGCTGTACCCGGCCGGCGCGACCACCAACTCCGATTCCGGGGTCACCAGCATCGACAAGATCTTCCCGGTACTGGAAGCCATGGCCGAAGTCGGCATGCCGCTGCTGATCCACGGCGAGGTCACCCGTGGCGACGTCGACGTGTTCGACCGCGAGAAAATCTTCATCGATGAACACATGCGCCGTGTGGTCGAGCGCTTCCCGACGCTCAAGGTCGTGTTCGAGCACATCACCACTGGCGATGCCGTGCAGTTCGTCAACGAGGCCTCGGCCAACGTCGGCGCGACCATCACCGCGCATCACCTGCTGTACAACCGCAACCACATGCTGGTGGGCGGGATCCGGCCGCACTTCTACTGCCTGCCTATCCTCAAGCGTAATACCCATCAGGAAGCGCTGCTCGATGCAGCCACCAGCGGCAGCGCGAAGTTCTTTCTCGGCACCGACTCGGCCCCCCATGCCCAGCACGCCAAGGAAGCCGCCTGCGGCTGCGCCGGCTGCTACACCGCGTATGCCGCCATCGAGCTGTACGCCGAAGCCTTCGAACAGCGCAATGCGCTGGACAAGCTTGAAGGATTCGCCAGCCTCAACGGCCCGCGTTTCTATGGCCTGCCGGCCAATACCGATCGCATTACTCTGGTTCGTGAAGAATGGACCGCCCCGACCAGCCTGCCATTCGGCGAGCTGAACGTCATCCCGCTGCGCGCCGGTGAAAAACTGCGCTGGCGCCTGCTGGAGGAACACGCGTGAGTGAAGACCATTTCGACGACGAACTGGACGGTCAAGGTGGCGGTGGTTCCCGCCATCCGATGGCGGCACGCTTTCGCGGCTACCTGCCGGTTGTCGTCGACGTAGAGACCGGCGGTTTCAACTCGGCCACCGACGCATTACTGGAGATTGCCGCGACCACCATCGCCATGGATGAAAAGGGATTCGTCTACCCGGATCACACTTATTTCTTCCGTGTAGAGCCGTTCGAAGGCGCCAATATCGAAGCGGCTGCCCTGGAGTTCACAGGGATCAAGCTCGATCACCCGTTGCGCATGGCGGTCAGCGAAGAAACGGCCCTGACCGACATCTTCCGTGGCGTGCGCAAGGCCTTGAAGGCCAACGGCTGCAAGCGAGCGATTCTGGTCGGCCATAACAGCAGCTTCGATCTGGGCTTCCTCAACGCTGCCGTCGCGCGGCTGGACATGAAGCGCAATCCTTTCCACCCGTTCTCCAGCTTTGACACCGCGACCCTCGCGGGTCTGGCCTACGGTCAGACCGTGCTGGCGAAAGCCTGCCAGGCAGCGGACATCGATTTCGACGGCCGTGAAGCGCACTCTGCGCGTTACGACACCGAAAAGACCGCCGAGCTGTTCTGCGGCATCGTCAACCGCTGGAAACAGATGGGCGGTTGGGAAGACTTTGACGACTGATGATCGTCGGGTTAAACCCCGCACATGAAAAAACCGGCTCAAGAGCCGGTTTTTTTGTACCTCGACGTAGCGCCTTACAGGGCGGCAGCGTTCTCGGTCAGGTAAGCCGCAACGCCTTCTGGCGAAGCATTCATGCCTTTGTCGCCTTTTTTCCAGTTGGCAGGGCAGACTTCGCCGTGCTCTTCGTGGAATTGCAGCGCGTCGACCAGACGGATCAGCTCTTCCATGTTACGGCCCAGCGGCAGGTCGTTGACGATCTGCGAGCGGACAACGCCCTTGTCGTCGATCAGAAACGCGCCACGGAACGCCACGCCGCCTTCCGACTCAACGTCGTAGGCCTTGGCGATTTCGTGCTTCATGTCGGCAGCCATGGTGTATTTCACCTGGCCGATGCCGCCATTGTTGACCGGGGTGTTGCGCCAGGCGTTGTGGGTGAAGTGCGAGTCGATCGAAACGGCGACCACTTCGACGTTGCGTGCCTTGAAGTCGGCCATGCGGTTGTCCAGAGCGATCAGCTCGGACGGGCAGACGAAGGTGAAGTCCAGCGGGTAGAAGAACACCAGGCCGTATTTGCCTTTGATGGCCGAGGACAGGGTGAAGCTGTCAACGATCTCGCCATTGCCGAGTACGGCCGGGACGGTGAAGTCAGGGGCTTGTTTGCCTACGAGTACGCTCATTGATATCTCCTGGTGTAGAAACTTGAAGTTCGTGGTTCGCATCAGCCTGTCACCCTCAGGCGACAGCCCTGTGACACAAACCCTCTTCGCAAGGGCCGACCATCATACACTGCGTGTTTGGACTGTCCTCAAAGGTTTTTCGCGAATTCCTGGCCGGCATTCAGCCATGGACCACCGTTCGTCAGTCACAGCCGTTGGCGATGAAAACCGTTGGGAAAGCACTTTGACAATCATTCTCGTTAACATTAAGATCCATCGCAATTGAGCCACAACCAGCGACGGTTCTCACTTATGTATGTTTGCCTCTGCACTGGCGTCACCGACGGACAGATCCGCGAAGCGATCTATGAAGGTTGCTGCAGCTATAAAGAAGTCCGTCAGGCCACCGGCGTAGCCAGCCAATGCGGCAAATGTGCCTGCCTCGCGAAGGAAGTGGTGCGCGAAACCCTCACCAAGCTGCAAACCGCCCAGGCCGCGATCCCCTACCCGGTGGAATTTACCGCCGCGTAATTGCCCCGAATTCGAAGAACCGGACGATTGTCCGGTTTTTTTATGCCTGAAAATCAATTGCTTAGGGATTAGACGCGGAACACAAACATTCTTATTCCGATTAATTTTCATATATTATTCAATAACTTAGGTTTGACACTTATAATTGCCAGGCTCAAACTCCGCCTTATATACCGCAACTTAGGGCAGGACTCCCATCATGAAAGGCGACGTTACAGTCATCCAGCATCTCAACAAGATCCTTGCCAATGAGCTGGTCGCGATCAATCAGTACTTCCTGCATGCGCGCATGTACGAAGATTGGGGCCTGAACAAGCTGGGCAAGCACGAATATCACGAATCCATCGACGAGATGAAACACGCGGACAAGCTGATCAAGCGCATCCTGTTCCTCGAAGGCCTGCCGAACGTGCAGGACCTGGGCAAGCTGCATATCGGCGAGCACACCCGGGAAATGCTGGAGTGCGACCTGCGTATCGAGCGCACTGGTCATGCAGACCTGAAGGCCGCCATCGCTCACTGCGAATCCGTTGGCGACTTCGGCAGCCGCGAACTGCTTGAAGACATTCTCGAATCCGAAGAAGAACACATCGACTGGCTGGAAACCCAGCTGGGCCTGATCGATAAAGTCGGTCTCGAAAACTATCTGCAATCGCAGATGGGCGACGACGAGTAATCAGCAAGCGCCAAACCCGAGACACTAAAAAGCCCCGCCCTCTTTCGAGAGGCGGGGCTTTTTATTGCCCGGACTTCAGACTCGCCGAAATCCGGGCTGAAACCAATCAAGCTTCGGACTTGGCCGCAGCCGCCTTGGCGGAGGCATCCTTGATCAGGGTCTGCAGCTCACCGTTGGCGAACATTTCAGCCATGATGTCGCTGCCGCCGACCAGTTCACCGGCCACCCACAGTTGCGGGAAAGTCGGCCAGTTGGCGTACTTCGGCAGGTTGGCACGGATTTCCGGGTTCTGCAGGATGTCGACGTAGGCGAACTTCTCGCCACAGCCCATTACAGCCTGCGCAGCTTTCGCGGAGAAGCCACACTGCGGGGCATTCGGCGAGCCTTTCATGTAAAGCAGAATGGTGTTGTTGGCAATCTGCTCTTTAATCGTTTCGATGATATCCATGGAGCACCTCGGCTGAACTTTCCGACTCGTGGGTCGGCACGGTGGCGCATTGTAACGGAATCCCGAGCACCCTGCTCGGTCTCCCCGACAGACTTGCTCAAGCCGCCACCACGGTCACCGGTACACCGTTGAGCGCCGCATTGCCCGACAGCTCGTCGAGCCGGCATTCATCGGTCAGGTCGTTGGCGCTGGAACCGGGTTGTCCGCTGGCAATCGCCATCTGCACACCCGGCCGCGCATGACCCCAGCCGTGGGGCAGACTGACCACACCCGGCATCATGTCCGCACTGCCGAGCACTTCGACCTCGACCTGGCCGACCCGTGAACTGACCCGCACCAGCTGTCCGTCACTGAGCCCGCGACTGGCAAGATCCTCCGGATGCATCAACAACTGATGACGCGGCTTTCCCTTCACCAGTCGATGATAGTTGTGCATCCAGGAGTTATTGCTGCGTACGTGACGTCGGCCAATCATCAGCAGCTCACCGGCAGCCGGCGCCTGCAAGGCGGAGAAACGCGCCAGGTCGGCAAGAATTTCCGGCGGCGCTGCCTGGACTCGTTGGTTGGCGGTCTTCAATCGCGGTGCCAGGTTGGGCTTCAGCGCCCCCAGATCAACGCCGTGCGGATGATCGAACAGCGTCGCCAGCGACAATTTGTGCTCGGACGCATCGCCGTACAAACCCATGCGCAGGCCCATGTCGATCATCTTCGCCGGCGGCAGCGTCGGCTTCAGTTCCTTGTCGGTCTTCGCCGCAAAGGCTTCGGCCAGGCCGACGAATATTTCCCAGTCGTGCAGCGCCCCTTCAGGTCTGGCGAGGATCGCCCGGTTGAAACGGGTGACATTGCGCACGGCGAACAGGTTGAACGTCGTGTCGTAATGATCGTTCTCCAGCGCCGAGGTTGACGGCAGGATCAGGTCGGCATAACGGGTGGTTTCGTTGATGTACAGGTCGACGCTGACCATGAACTCCAACCCGTCCAGTGCCTGTTCCAGTTGCCGGCCATTGGGCGTGGACAGCACCGGATTGCCGGCGACGGTGATCAACGCACGGATCTGCCCTTCACCTTCGGTGAGCATCTCTTCGGCCAACGCCGAGACCGGCAGCTCACCACCGTATTCCGGACGTCCCGAGACACGACTTTGCCATTTGTTGAAATGCCCGCCCGAGGTGGACGCGACCAGATCCACCGCCGGCTCGGTGCACAGAGCACCGCCAACGCGGTCGAGATTGCCGGTCACCAGATTGATCAATTGCACCACCCAATGGCATAACGTGCCGAAGGCCTGGGTGGAAACACCCATCCGCCCGTAGCAGACCGCGCTTGGCGCAGCGGCGAAATCCCTGGCGAGTTGGCGGATCTGATCGGCCGGTACGGCACACAACGGGCTCATCGCTTCAGCGGTGAACCCCGCCACCGCTGCACGCACGTCGTCCAGGCCGTCCACCGGCAAATGGCTGGCGCGGGTCAGGCCCTCGCTGAACAAGGTATTGAGCACACCAAACAACAAGGCCGCATCGCCGCCGGGACGCACGAACAGATGCTGATCGGCCATCGCTGCCGTCTCGCTGCGTCGCGGATCGACCACCACCACTTTGCCGCCTCGTGCCTGAATCGCCTTCAGGCGCTTTTCCACGTCTGGCACGGTCATGATGCTGCCATTGGACGCCAGCGGGTTGCCGCCCAGGATCAGCATGAAATCAGTGTGATCGATGTCCGGGATCGGCAGCAGCAAACCGTGGCCGTACATCAGATAACTGGTCAGGTGATGAGGCAATTGGTCGACGGAAGTTGCCGAGTAACGATTGCGGGTTTTCAGCAGGCCCAGAAAGTAATTGCTGTGGGTCATCAGCCCGTAGTTGTGCACGCTTGGATTGCCCTGATACACGGCGACCGCGTTCTGCCCGTGTTGCGCCTGAATCGCCGACAGCTTTTCTGCCACCAGCTCAAAGGCCTCCTCCCACTCGATCGGCAACCATTCACTGCCGACCCGACGCATGGGCTGGCGCAGGCGATCCGGATCGTTCTGGATGTCTTGCAACGCCACGGCTTTGGGGCAGATGTGCCCGCGACTGAAGGTATCCAGTGCGTCACCCTTGATCGAGGTGATCTGCACATGGCCGTCGGTTTCGGTGGTTTCGATACTCAGGCCGCAGATGGCTTCGCACAGGTGGCAGGCGCGGTGATGGAGAGTCTTGGTCATGGCCAGTCTCTGTCTTGTTCTGGGCAGGCAATAACGCCTGCGGGAACAAAACTATGGCGCGTGGCCGCGCGCGGCGCCAGCGACGTTCGTCTTGTGAATCGACGACCATCAGGCGTGCCGATAGCCCGGCGAAATCAACTGGAGGGCAACTGGGGTGGCGCCGCCAGCTGGATTTCCTGAATGGTTTCGATCTGCTCGTGGGCGACGTGCACTCCGGTGAGTTCGCCGATCAGCCGCCAGTGCTCGTCGAGCCCGGTGCTGATGGTCGCCATGCGATCGATCATGTGGCGCCCGGCAGTCTTGACCACTTCGTCTTCACTGCGCAGCAGTTCGAAGGACAAGGAGGTGACCGATGCGGTCAGATGAGTCAGTGAGCGAGCCGTGTGGCCCAGCAATTCCATTAACAGTTTTTCTTTCGATTCCATGCGGAGGCTTCCTGCGTCGCTCGTGAGTTATTTATAACCCAGCACTTTGCTTTAGCAAATGTTTCAGGTCTGACATCCGACCAGCGAATCCATGGCCGACCGGTCGCAAACCGACCAGGCCTGCTCCATCACCGCCCTGCCTGATTGCCAAGCCCGGCGGCGCCAGTGTACAAAGGTCCGGAATCCACCTCCCAACCGACACTTCGAGCGACGTCTTCACCGCCGCACAATCCGCAAGAATCGCAGCCTATTGGAAAAACGCGACATTTAGTGTCAATATCGCGCCTCCCCCTATTTCGTCGCCCCGTGCGGCTTACGCCGCAGGTCTCGCCCGTTGTTCCGAAAAACAAGGCTTTGAGCATCTGCGGTTTGTAACAAAAAGGTAGTCAATGATGAGCGCAAGGCACTTTCTCTCCCTGATGGATTGCACGCCCGAAGAGCTGGTCAGCGTGATCCGTCGAGGCGTTGAGCTCAAGGACCTGCGTAACCGCGGCGTACTGTTCGAGCCTCTGAAAAACCGCGTCCTGGGGATGATCTTCGAGAAATCCTCGACCCGTACCCGGATCTCCTTCGAGGCCGGCATGATCCAGCTCGGTGGCCAGGCGATCTTTCTTTCGCCGCGCGATACCCAACTGGGCCGCGGAGAGCCCATCGGCGACTGCGCCATCGTCATGTCGAGCATGCTCGATGCGGTGATGATCCGTACCTTTGCCCACAGCACCCTGACCGAATTTGCCGCCAACTCCCGCGTACCGGTGATCAACGGCTTGTCCGATGACTTGCACCCGTGCCAGTTGCTGGCCGACATGCAGACCTTCCTTGAACACCGTGGCTCGATCCAGGGCAAGACCGTGGCGTGGATCGGCGACGGCAACAACATGTGCAACAGTTATATAGAAGCGGCGATCCAGTTCGACTTCCAGTTGCGAGTCGCCTGCCCTGAAGGCTATGAGCCAAACCCCGAGTTCGTGGCAAAGGCCGGCGACCGGGTGACCATCGTCCGCGATCCGAAAGACGCTGTGCGCGGCGCGCACCTGGTGAGCACCGACGTCTGGACCTCCATGGGTCAGGAAGAAGAAACCGCCAAGCGTCTCCAGCTGTTCGCGCCTTTCCAGGTCAATCGCGCTCTGCTCGACCTGGCTGCCGAGGACGTGCTATTCATGCACTGCCTGCCCGCTCACCGCGGTGAGGAAATCAGCCTCGACCTGCTCGATGATCCGCGCTCCGTCGCCTGGGATCAGGCAGAAAACCGTCTCCACGCACAGAAGGCCCTGCTCGAGTTCCTTGTCGAACCGGCATATCACCACGCATGAGTCATGAATTACTGCTGAACCTGCGCAACCTCGCTTGCGGCTATCAAGATCAACGTGTGGTGCAGAACCTCAATCTGCACCTCAACGCCGGTGACATCGGTTGCCTGCTCGGCTCGTCCGGTTGCGGCAAGACCACCACCCTGCGCGCCATCGCCGGTTTCGAACCGGTGCACGAAGGGGAAATCCAGCTCGGCGGTGAAATCATCTCCAGCGCCGGCTTCACCCTCGCCCCGGAAAAACGCCGGATCGGCATGGTGTTCCAGGATTACGCGCTGTTCCCGCACCTGAGTGTTGCCGATAACATCGCCTTCGGCATTCGCAAACATCCGAACAGGGAGCGTGTCGTCGAAGAAATGCTGGAGCTGGTCAACCTGAAGAACCTCGGCAAGCGCTTCCCGCACGAACTGTCCGGTGGCCAGCAACAACGTGTCGCCCTCGCCCGCGCCCTGGCGCCGGAGCCGCAACTGCTGCTGCTCGACGAGCCGTTTTCCAACCTCGATGGAGAACTGCGGCGCAAGCTCAGCCATGAAGTACGTGACATCCTCAAGGCCCGAGGCACCAGTGCGATTCTGGTGACTCACGATCAGGAAGAAGCCTTCGCCGTCAGCGATCACGTCGGCGTGTTCAAGGAAGGCCGATTGGAACAGTGGGACACGCCGTACAACCTCTACCACGAACCGGCAACGCCCTTTGTTGCCAGTTTCATCGGTCAGGGTTACTTCATTCGCGGTCAGCTCGGCAGCCCGGAATCGGTGCACACCGAACTCGGCGAACTGCGCGGCAATCGCGCCTACACCTGGCCGACCGGCGGCGCCGTAGATGTGCTGCTGCGCCCGGATGACATTGTTTATGCGCCGGACAGTGCGCTCAAAGCACGGATCGTCGGCAAGACCTTCCTCGGTGCCTCGACGCTGTACCGCCTGCAACTGCCAACCGGCGCGCAACTGGAATCGATCTTCCCGAGCCATGCTGACCATCAGGTCGGTGTGGATGTCGGGATTCGTGTGGCGGCGGAACATCTGGTGCTGTTCCAGGCGTCCGGCAGCACAGCCGCACACATCCCGGCCGTGGAGAACGGTGTTCGCCGCTTCAGCACCGCACTCTGATCCACATAAATAAGAGGGAGCCTGATGGCTCCCTCTCTTTTTTGCCTCAACCCAACATCAAGGTGCCGGTCGCAACGAGCGTCGCATTGCCGCCGATCTTCACCCGCTCGCCCTCCAGCCGACAGAACAGCTCCCCGCCCCGCGCCGAACGCTGGCACGCGGTCAGGCTGGTTTTACCCAGACGTTTTGACCAATACGGAATCAGACTGCAATGGGTCGAGCCGGTCACCGGGTCTTCATTGATGCCGATGGCCGGTGCAAAGTAGCGCGAGACGAAATCATGCTGATTGCCCCGGGCCGTGACGATGGCGCCCAGCCAGGGCAGTTTGGCCAGAGCAGCCATGTCCGGCACGCAATCGAGCACAGCCTGCTCCGAATCCAGTACAACAAACAGCTCGTTGGAACTCAGTACATCCACCGCCTGAACATTCAGCGCTCGCTCGATCTCCACGGTGACGCCTTTCTCTACTGCCTCGATGGCCGGGAAATCCAGCCACAACCGGCCGCCTTCGCGGCTGACACTCAACGGCCCGGACTTGCAGGTGAAATCCAGACGCTCGGCTGTTTCCTTGTAGATCTCGTACAACACATAAGCACTGGCCAACGTGGCGTGACCGCACAACGGCACTTCCGTGGTGGGCGTGAACCAGCGGATATGCCAGGCCTGGCCTTCGCGCACCAGAAACGCGGTTTCCGCCAGATTGTGCTCGGCGGCGATCTTCTGCATCAAGTCGTCCGCCAGCCAGGCGTCGAGGCGATAAACCATCGCCGGGTTGCCACTGAAGGGTCGATCACTGAATGCGTCGACCTGATGAAACTCGAGCTGCATAACCTTCTCCCTGTGTCAGTCGAAAGAGCATGTATCGCAGGAAAAATCAGCGCCAGTGACAGAACCGGACAATTTTCTTCATACAGAGATCAGGCACGACCGATTTCAGCGAACTTCGCCTGGGTGTGCTCGGCCAGGACAGCGGGCGCCAGTTCGACTTCCAGCCCACGTCGCCCGGCACTGACATAGATGGTCGCAAAGCCCTCGGCGGAATGATCGATAAAGGTCCGCAGACGTTTTTTCTGCCCCAGCGGACTGATGCCGCCCAGCAGATAACCCGTGGAACGCTGCGCCGCGGCCGGGTCGGCCATTTCAACTTTTTTCACTCCAGCGGCATGGGCGAGCCCCTTGAGGTCGAGGCTTCCGACGACCGGCACTACCGCCACCAGCAATTCACCTTTTTCACTGGCCGCCAGCAGCGTCTTGAACACCTGAGCCGGCTCCAGCCCCAGTTTTTCCGCGGCCTCCAGTCCGTAGGACGCAGCCTTGGGGTCATGTTCGTAACTGTGCACGCGATGTTCGGCACGAACTTTTTTCAACAAGTCCAACGCAGGGGTCATGGCAGCTCCAGGCTCGGCAGTGGCAAAAGATCCTGTGCCGGATTCTAGGCCATCGCCACGTAAAAGGCTCTACTGCGCGCCACGTTTCCCGTGGCTTGCAGGCCGACAACAGGATCGTCGGTGCGATGACCCGCAGGATCATTCATCTGACTGATAGTTTATTTGTGACCGATGGTTCACTTTCGACCTTTGACAGCTTTGTTTCTTGTCTATATTTTTTCGAATCTGAATAATGTAAGAATTATCGACATCGCAGCACCCAGCAGTAAACCGGGATCAGGATGGGGATCCTGCCCCGGCGAAAATCGCGCCTTGCCCTATTGGCAAACGCGCCAGACAACAACAAAAACCGAGGTTTTCAATGACAACTGCGTTACAGCAACCATCGCTCTCGAGCCAGTGCCTGGCCGAGTTTCTGGGTACTGCACTGCTGATCTTTTTCGGTACGGGCTGCGTCGCCGCGCTCAAGGTCGCGGGTGCGAGTTTCGGCCTGTGGGAAATCAGCATCATCTGGGGCGTCGGCGTGAGCATGGCGATCTACCTCACCGCCGGTGTTTCCGGCGCGCATCTGAACCCGGCCGTCAGTATCGCCCTGAGCATTTTCGCCGACTTCGAAAAGCGCAAACTGCCGTTCTACATTCTTTCCCAGGTCGCCGGCGCCTTCTGCGGCGCATTGCTGGTTTACACGCTGTACAGCAACCTGTTCTTCGATTTCGAACAGACGCACCATATGGTGCGTGGCTCGGCCGCCAGCCTGGAGTTGGCGTCGGTGTTCTCCACCTTCCCGAACCCTGCCCTGTCGACCGCCCAGGCATTCCTGGTCGAGGTGATCATCACCGCGATCCTGATGGGTGTGATCATGTCCCTGACCGACGATAACAACGGCCTGCCGAAAGGTCCGCTGGCGCCGCTGCTGATCGGTCTGCTGATCGCCGTGATCGGCAGTTCGATGGGCCCGCTGACCGGTTTCGCGATGAACCCGGCCCGTGACTTCGGTCCGAAACTGATGACTTTCTTCGCAGGCTGGGGTGAAATTTCCTTCACCGGCGCCCGTGAAATCCCGTACTTCCTGATTCCGATTTTTGCACCGATTGTCGGTGCCTGCCTCGGCGCTGCCGGGTATCGCGGGCTGATTGCCCGTCACCTGACCGGCGCCACACCTGCTACAAAGGATGCAGAACCGGCCATTGACGGCAAACCAAGAACTTCTTGAAACAGTCGGCGCGGGTTCCTGCCCATATCGAGCCCGCGTCACGGCCCACTCTCCCTTATTTCGTCCAAGGCAATCGACATGACCGACATTCAGAACAAGAACTACATCATTGCCCTCGATCAGGGTACGACCAGTTCCCGCGCAATCATTTTCGACCGCGATGCGAACGTGGTCTGCACCGCACAGCGCGAATTCGCCCAGCATTACCCGCAAGCCGGCTGGGTCGAACACGACCCGATGGAAATCTTCGCCACCCAGAGCGCGGTGATGGTCGAAGCCCTGGCCCAGGCCGGGCTGCATCACGACCAGGTGGCCGCGATCGGCATCACCAACCAGCGGGAAACCACCGTGGTCTGGGACAAGACCACTGGCCGCCCGGTCTATAACGCGATTGTCTGGCAATGCCGCCGCAGCACCGAGATCTGCCAGCAGCTCAAGCGCGACGGTCATGAAGACTACATCCGCGACAACACCGGCCTGGTCACCGACCCGTACTTCTCCGGCACCAAACTGAAGTGGATTCTCGACAACGTCGAAGGCAGCCGCGAACGTGCACGCAACGGCGAGCTGCTGTTCGGCACCGTCGACAGCTGGCTGATCTGGAAATTCACCGGCGGCAAGGTGCACGTCACCGACTACACCAACGCCTCGCGCACCATGCTCTTCAACATCCATACGCTTGAGTGGGATTCGAAGATGCTGGAAATCCTCGACATCCCTCGCGAAATGCTGCCGGAAGTCAAAGCGTCCTCGGAAATCTACGGTCGCACCAAGAGCGGCATCGCCATCGGCGGTATAGCCGGTGACCAGCAGGCTGCACTGTTCGGCCAGATGTGCGTGGAGCCGGGCCAGGCGAAAAACACCTACGGCACCGGTTGCTTCCTGCTGATGAACACCGGCGACAAAGCGGTGAAATCGCAACACGGCATGCTCACTACCATCGCGTGCGGCCCGCGCGGCGAAGTGGCTTACGCGCTGGAAGGCGCGGTGTTCAACGGCGGTTCGACCGTGCAGTGGCTGCGTGATGAACTGAAAATCGTCAACGACGCCCACGACACCGAATATTTCGCCAATAAGGTGAAGGACAGCAACGGCGTCTATCTGGTGCCAGCCTTCACCGGTCTGGGCGCCCCCTACTGGGACCCGTATGCCCGTGGCGCGCTGTTCGGTCTGACTCGTGGCGTACGTGTGGATCACATCATTCGCGCGGCCCTGGAATCGATCGCCTACCAGACCCGCGACGTCCTCGACGCCATGCAACAGGACTCCGGCGAACGCCTGAAGGCCCTGCGCGTGGACGGCGGTGCGGTGGCGAACAACTTCCTCATGCAATTCCAGGCCGACATCCTCGGTACTCAGGTCGAGCGTCCGCAAATGCGCGAAACCACCGCATTGGGCGCTGCCTATCTGGCCGGCCTGGCGTGCGGTTTCTGGGGCAGCCTGGAAGAACTGCGCGGCAAGGCGGTGATCGAGCGCGAATTCGCACCGAGTCTGGACGAAGCGGCAAAAGAGAAGCTGTATAAAGGCTGGAAAAAAGCCGTCAGCCGTACCCGTGACTGGGAACGTGAAGACGCCGAATAAGCCACGAACCGGACTCGTATCCGTATGTAACTGGTAGGGAGGAGATTCCTGCGGCATCATGGGCAAATTTTGCACGGCAGCCCAAAGGAAGCCCCATGAATCTGCCTCCCCGTCAGCAGCAAATCCTCGAACTGGTCCGCGAACGCGGCTATGTGAGCATCGAGGAAATGGCCACGTTGTTCGTTGTTACCCCGCAAACCATCCGCCGCGACATCAATCAGCTCGCGGAAGCCAATCTGCTGCGTCGCTACCACGGCGGCGCCGCCTATGATTCCAGCGTCGAGAACACCGCCTACGCGATGCGCGCCGATCAGATGCGCGATGAGAAACAACGCATCGGTGAAGCCGTAGCCGCACAGATTCCCGATCACGCCTCGCTGTTCATCAACATCGGCACCACCACCGAATCCATTGCCCGCGCCCTGCTCAACCATAGCCACCTGAAAATCATCACCAACAACCTGCACGTCGCCTCGATGCTCAGCGCCAAGGATGATTTCGATGTGCTGCTGACGGGCGGTAACGTACGTCGCGACGGTGGCGTGGTAGGTCAGGCGAGCGTGGACTTCATCAATCAGTTCAAGGTGGATTTCGCGCTGGTGGGCATCAGCGGTATCGACGAAGACGGCAGCCTGCTCGACTTCGATTACCAGGAAGTACGGGTATCCCAGGCGATCATTGCCAATGCGCGACAGGTGATTCTGGCAGCGGACTCCAGCAAGTTCGGGCGCAACGCGATGATCCGTCTCGGCCCGATCAGCCTGATCGATTGCCTGGTCACCGATCAGCAACCGGTACCGGCCCTGGCGCAACTGCTGAGTCAGCACAAGATTCGTCTCGAAGTCGTTTAGCCCTCCTCCCGCACAAGGCGCCTTCATGGGCGCCTTGTGCGCATCTGATGTTCGAATATTTTCCTTTCACCGCCCTTCGATGAGTTTTTTCAATCGAAGTTGACTGGCTGTGCGCATCTTAATGGGCTACCATTTTCGCAAATGAACATTTATGTTCGATTTCCAAGACAGAAAATCAAAAGAGCCCGAGGCCAGCCGATGTCCACCTCTACCTTGCGTACGCCCCCTATCTCCGAGATCTACGATATTGCCGTCATCGGCGGCGGGATCAATGGCGTGGGGATCGCAGCGGATGCCGCCGGTCGCGGTCTCTCGGTGTTCCTTTGCGAAAAGGACGATCTGGCCAGCCACACCTCGTCGGCCAGCAGCAAGCTGATCCATGGTGGCCTGCGCTACCTCGAACATTACGAATTCCGCCTGGTGCGTGAAGCCCTGGCCGAGCGTGAAGTGTTGCTGGCCAAGGCCCCGCATATCGTCAAGCCAATGCGTTTCGTGCTGCCGCACCGTCCGCATCTGCGTCCGGCATGGATGATCCGCGCCGGCCTGTTCCTGTATGACAACCTCGGCAAGCGCGAAAAACTCGCCGGTTCGAAAAGCCTGAAGTTCGGCGCCGACAGCGCGCTGAAAAGCGAAATCAGCAAAGGCTTCGAATACTCCGACTGCTGGGTCGACGACGCCCGCCTCGTCGTATTGAACGCCATGGCTGCCCGCGAGAAAGGCGCGCACATCCACACCCAGACCCGTTGCGTCAGCGCCCGCCGTGCCAAAGGCCTGTGGCACCTGAACCTGGAACGCGCCGACGGCAGCCTGTTTTCGATCACCGCCAAGGCGCTGGTGAACGCCGCCGGCCCGTGGGTCGCCAAGTTCATCCGCGACGACCTGAAGATGGAGTCGCCGTACGGCATCCGCCTGATCCAGGGCAGCCACATCATCGTGCCGAAGCTGTACGAAGGTGATCACGCGCACATTCTGCAGAATGAAGATCAGCGCATCGTTTTCACCATTCCGTACCTGAACAACCTGACGCTGATCGGCACCACCGACCGCGAATACACCGGCGACCCGGCCAAAGTGGCGATCACCGACGGCGAAACCGATTACCTGCTGAACGTGGTCAACGCTCACTTCAAGAAGCAGATCAGCCGTGACGACATCCTGCACACCTACTCGGGCGTACGCCCGCTGTGCAACGACGAGTCCGACAACCCGTCGGCCGTGACCCGCGACTACACCCTCGCGCTGTCCGGCAGCACCGAAGAAGCGCCGCTGCTGTCGGTGTTTGGCGGCAAGCTGACCACCTATCGCAAACTCGCCGAGTCGGCGATGGCGCAGTTGATGCCGTACTTCACCCAGATGCGCCCGAGCTGGACGGCCACCGCCACCCTGCCGGGTGGTGAAGACATGACCACGCCGCAGGCCCTGAGTGCGCTGATCCGCGACAAGTTCGACTTCGTTCCAAGCGAAATTGCCCGCCGCTGGGCCACCACCTACGGCAGCCGTACCTGGCGCATGCTCGAAGGCGTGGACACCCTCGCCGACATGGGCGAACACATCGGCGGCGGTCTCTACACCCGTGAAGTCGATTACCTGTGCGCCGAAGAATGGGCAACCACAGCCCATGACATCCTGTGGCGCCGCAGCAAACTGGGCCTGTTCACCACCCCGGCCGAGCAGGAAAAACTGGCGGCCTACCTGAACCAGGTCGAGCAGAACCGCAACAAGATCGAAGCGGCCTGATCTTCAAGCCGCTCAAACGAAAGCCCCTGAATCGCGAGATTCAGGGGCTTTTGCGTTACTGCGCCAGATGCAGCAGGAGGAAATCGATGAACGCCCGGGATTTGTGCGGCAGATGCGCAGTGTTGGGGAAGACGACGTTGATCGACTGCGATGGCAACGCATAGGCCGGCAACAGGCGAATCAGCCGTCCGCTGGCGATATCATCCTCGACCACCCAGCCCGGCAGTACCGAGACGCCGAGCGACGACAAGGTCATCGAACGAATCGCCGTCGAGGAATTGGATTCGAAATGGCTGGTGCCATTGACCTCCACCGCACGCCCCTGATCATCGCGCAAAACCCATTGCGTAGGCGCCTGCAGATTGCTGTTGGCAATCCATGGCACACCGTTCAGATCCTGCGGCTGTGCCACCGGGTGACGTTCGAGAAATGCCGGAGTCGCCACCAGCACGATCTGATAATCCGCCAGCTTGCGACTCTTGAAGGCCGAATCCGCCAGATTGCCAAGACGCACTACCAGATCCAGTTTTTCCGCCACCAGATCATTCAACGACGAGTTGAAGTTGTAGCTCAGTCGGATTTCCGGATAACGCTCGTTGAACAATGGAATCAACGGAAGAATGAACTTCTCGCCGTACTCACTGGTTGAACTGATTCGTAACTTTCCGGAAACCCGGTTATTACCCTTGAGCACATTATCAAAGGCATTATCGATATCCGCGACAATGCCCTTGAACTCTTCATAGAAGTCCTGACCTATTTCAGTCAGCGATATGTTTCGGGTGTTGCGGATCAGCAGTGTCGCCGAAAGAACTTCTTCCAGCGCCTTGACATGCAGGCTGGCCATGGCTTTGCTGATACTCAGATAGTTCGCGGCCTTGGTGTAAGAACCGAAGTCGACTACGGCAAGAAATGTCTGAACCCGATTCAGATGAGCATGCATGGCGGTAGCGTTCACTGTTTAATTCCTTCAAACATTGTTTCAAGGATAGTCGTATCGACACTCCAAGTCCATCGCCCCTATGCTTTGCGACAAAGAGGAAACAACAATGAACTATCGCTACAAGATCGCACTGATCTTTCTGATCGGCTTTTTTATTGACTGCATAAACATATTCATGTCTGCCGTGGCATTGCCAAGTATCTCGGCAACATTGCAAGTAAGCAGTTCTTCGGTGGCCTGGGTGGCCAATGCCTACATTCTCGGTCTGACGCTGATCATTCCTGTCAGCACCTGGCTGGCCGGGCGCTTCGGCAGCCGCGAGATTCTCACCGCCTCGATGCTGGTGTTTACCGGGTCCGTGTGGATGTGCGGCCTGGCTGACAGCTTCCATGAGCTGGTGATCTGGCGATTCGTCCAGGGCATCGGCGGCGGTTTGCTGATTCCGGTGGGCCAGGCGCTGACCTTCAACCTGTTCCAGGGTGAGCAACGGGCGAAAATCTCCACGCTGGTGATGGCCGTGGCCCTGATCGCCCCGGCGATTTCGCCGACCGTCGGCGGCATCATCGTCGACAGCAGTTCGTGGCGCTGGGTGTTTTACAGCAACATTCCGTTTTCGCTGATTGCCGCAGGACTATCGTGGTTCTGGATCCGCGAAGCCCGCCCCACCAGCCTGCCACGCCCGGACATCCTCGGTCTGCTATTGGTCAGCGCCGCCCTGGGCAGCCTGCTGATGGGCATGTCGCTGTACGGCGGCGACTATCCTGCCATCGAAGCCATCGCCTGTGTCGCGGCAGGCCTGATGTTCGTGGCGCTGTACCTTCTGCACTACCGTCGCAAAAGCGACGCGATCATTGACCTGAGCCTGCTCAAGAGCAAAAAACTCAGCACCTCGATCTTCATCTATTACGCGATTCCCGGCGTGTTCACCGGGGTCAACCTGATGAGCATCTTCTTTCTACAGAACACCCTGCACTTCAGCGCACGCCTGACCGGCATGTTCATGATCCTCTACGCCATCGGCGCATTCATCGCGATGCTGATCTGCGGCCGGGTCTACAACAGAATCGGCGCCCGACGCCTGTTCACCCTCGGCATGCTGCTGCACAGCGCCGGCATCGCCACCCTGATGCTGGTGGATGCACCGACCGATATCGGGGTCATCGTGATCGCCTACAGCCTGATGGGCATCGGCGGCGGAATCGGCGCCAACACCGCGCAAACCACCTCGCTGATGGACTTCAAGGGCGGTGAAACGCACAAGGCCAGCGTGATCTGGAACATCAACCGGCAGATGTCGTTCAGCGTTGGCGCGGCCCTGTTTCTGATGATCTACAACCTGCTGCTCAAACAGTTCGACTCGACCCCGGCCTATCACGCCACATTCGCGATTGCCGCGCTGGTCGGACTGTTCCCGCTGTTTCAAATGAGTCAACTGAACCCTCCAAAGGAATGCCATGAACAACAACCCGGTTGAACAAGCACGCCACAGCATCCACCACGTGCATGAGCTGATTCATCGTGTCTTCACCAATGCCGACGGTGCCGGCGAATCCGCCATCGCGCCGCTGATGGATGTCTTCAGCGAAGACTTCAGCATGGTTACCACCTCGGCCGCCGTGGTCGGTCGGGCCCAGGTCGAGCAACTGTTCAAAGGCGCGGTCGGTGCCCGACCAGGCCTTGAGATCGATATCAGCGACCTGCACACGATCTGGCACGAGGGCCCGACCGTCGCCCTGCGCTACAAGGAAACCCATCGCCAGAACCAGCGCGAGACTTCGCGCATTTCCGTGGCGATCCTGCGCGTGCATCAGCACAGCACCCGCTGGCTGTACCTGCACGAAACGCCGCTGCCCCAGGAAACCCCGGCATGAATTACACCGTTACCCATTGCCGGATGCTGTCGGCATCGATCAAGGAAATCACCGTCAGCGGCGCCCCCGCCGCTACGGAATCGGCCCACGCCGGGGCGCACTTCAAATGGCTGATAGCGCCTTCGGGCGAATGGCGTCATTACTCCACCGTAGAGCTGGGCGATTGCGCCGAAGGTCAATTCACCTTCGCCATCCGTCTCAGTGACGAATCCGCCAGCAGCCACTACCTGCGCTCGCTGGTGGTCGGGGATCAGGTGCAGCTCGAGGGCCCGTTCAACACCTTCAACTACCCGCTCGACAGCCGGACCGGCCGCGACATCGCCATCGCTGGCGGCATCGGCATCACTCCGTTGACCGGCATCCTGCGCCATCTGACAGCGCTGGAGCGTTCGGCACACCTGCATTACTTCGCCCGCAGCGCTGACGATGCGGCCTATGCCGAAGAGCTGCGCGCACTGCTGCAGGAACGGATGAGCCTGCACCTGTCCGGTCAACGCCCGGCGATTCACCAGGTGCTCGCCGACCTGAGCCCCGAAGACCGGCTCTACGTCTGCGGCCCGGCAGCGATGCTCAACGACATCCTGAGCCATGCCGAATCCGCCGGACTGCCCCGCGATCGCATCCATCTGGAAGTGTTCAACGTCGCTACGGACGAAAGCGCTAAAGGCTTCACGGTGGAGGCGGCAGATTCCGGCGTGAGCATCGAGGTCAGCCCCGACCAGAGCTTGCTCGAAGCCCTCGAAGCCGCCGGCCTCGACCCGATCTCCGACTGTCGTCGCGGCGAGTGCGGTGTCTGCGCGCTGGATGTGCTGGAAGGCGACGTCGAGCACCGGGATTTCATCATGAGCGAACAAGAAGCAGCCTGCAGCGCACGGATCTACCCTTGCGTTTCCCGGGCGAAAAGCCAGCGCCTGAAGCTGGCGATCTGAAGAGGACTCCCCCGTTGGACAACTATTTCAATGGCAGAGAAGTGCACAAATCTCTGTTCCTTGATCAACAACTGTTCGAACAGGAGCAGCAGCGTGTCTTTGCCGCCAGCTGGTGCTATCTGGGCCACGACAGCCTGATCCCCGAGACCGGCGACTATTTCACCGCCACCCTCGCCGGCCGGCCGCTGGCAATGGTGCGTCAGAAGAACGGTGACATCGTGGTGCTGCACAACCGCTGCCCGCACAAAGGTGTGAAAGTGCTGGCCGAAGCGCGTGGCAATGTGGGCCGTTTCATGCGTTGCCCCTATCACGCCTGGACGTTCAAGACCGACGGTGAACTGCTGAGCATCCCGGTGAAAAAGGAATACGACGACTGCGACCTGAGCAGTTGCTCGGCCCACAAGGGCATGCAACCTGTCGCGGCGGTGCGCAACTATCGCGGCTTCGTGTTCGTGCGCCTGAGTGAAACCGGTATGGGCTTCGACGAGTTTTTCGGCGAGTCGCTGTCGACACTGGACAACATGGTCATGCGCTCTCCGCAAGGTCAGTTGCGAGTGGTCGGTCAACCGCTGCTGCACAGGCATCGCTGCAACTGGAAGATGGTGGTCGACAACCAGACCGACACCTGCCACCCGATGATCGCCCACGAATCCTCGGCGGGCGAAGCCATCCGCCTGTGGAAGGAAACCGGCGACCAGAGCCGGCCTGCGCCGATGGCCGTGGAGTTGTTCTCACCGTTCATGGGCTCGTACGAATTCTTCGCCGGCATGGGCATCCGCGTCTGGCCCAACGGCCACGGACACACCGGGGTCAGCAACTCGATCCACAAGGCCTACACGAGCATTCCCGGTTATTGGGAACTGATGGTGGAAAGCTACGGCGAGGACCAGGCCCGGGCCATTCTCGACGACACCCGTCACAACACCGTGTATTTCCCCAACCTGATGGTCAAGGGCCCGATCCAGACCCTGCGGGTGATCCGCCCGGTGAGTGCGCAGGAAACCATCGTCGAGTCGTGGATCTTCGAACTGCAAGGCGCCCCGGTGCAGTTGCTGGAGCGGACCGTGCAGTACAACAACCTGATCAACTCGCCGTGCTCGATGGTCGCCCATGACGACGTGGAAATGTACGAGCGGGCCACGGAAGGTCTGCACAGCGATGCCAACGAATGGGTCAACGTCGCCCGCCTGTTCGAACCGGGCGAGACCCACGACCAGACGCGCGTGGTGTCCGGCACCAGTGAACTGGCGATGCGCAACTTCTACGACACCTGGCAAAACCTGATGCGGAACGACCATGCACCACGATCAAACTGAACGGGCCATCGAGCGTTTGCTCGAGACCGAAATGCACCTGCTCGACCAACAGGATTTTGAAGCCTGGCAACAATTGCTGAGCGACGACTACACCTACTGGATTCCGATGACCCGCCAACAGCGCAGCCCGCTGCTCGAATCCTCGCTGGTGTATGAAGACCGCTTCCTGACCACCCTGCGCATCAACCGTCTGGCCAATGCCCGCAACTTTTCCCAGCAGCCGAAAAGCCGCTGCCTGCACATTGCCCAGCGACCACGGATCACGATTGAAGAGCCGTCGTACAGCGCCGTCGCCAGCAGCAACCTGCTGTATTGCGAAGCCCGTGGCGACCGCGAATGGCATTACCCGGCCACCGTCGAACATCGTCTGATCAACCTCGACGGCGAGTGGAAAATCCAGGGCAAGAAAATCCTCTTGCTCAATCCCGACCGCGCCCTCGAAAGCCTGCAGCTCATCATCTGACCGACCGAGAATTACCCCTGTGAACTCCATGAACAATCCTGCCAGCCAGGCTACCGCGTGCCTGTCTTTCCCCTATGTCGACCTGCTTTACGATTACGGTCAGTTCCTGCGCAACGCCGACCAGGCCATCGGCTGCCTGCCGGCGCACACTGCGGAAAAACACATCGGCATCGTCGGCGCCGGTCTGACCGGACTGGTGGCGGCCTATGAACTGCTGCGTGCCGGTGCCCGCCGCGTGACCCTGTTCGAGGCCGAAGAAAGCCATATTGGCGGTCGCTTGCTGACCCAGTGCTTCGATGCAGAACAACCGCAGTTCATCGCGGAAATGGGCGCCATGCGCTTTCCGCCGAGCGAGGTCGGACTGTTCCACTACCTCAACCGATTCGGCATCCAGACCACCGAAGCCTTTCCCGATCCGGGGGTGGTCGATACCGAACTGCATTACCGCGGCGAAACCCACCACTGGCCCGCGATGCAGCCGCCGCCGGCGTTGTTCAGTACCGTGCACCAGGGCTGGAATGCCTTTCTGCGCGAAGGTGCCGTGCTGGACGACGGCACCTGCCTTGCCCCGCCGCTGCTGCTGACCGACTTGCTCAAGCAACACAATTTCCGTGAAGTGCAGCCGGAGTGGCAACGCTATCTGGATTGCTTCGGCGACAGCTCGTTCTACTCGGCCATGGTGCGCATCTTCACCAGCCAGAACCCGCCGGGCGGCAAGGCCTGGCGCAAACCGGAAGACTTCCACCTGTTCGGCTCGCTGGGCATCGGCTCCGGTGGTTTCCAGTCGGTCTATCGCGCCTCGTTCACCGAAATCCTGCGGCTGGTGGTCAATGCGCTGGAGGTCAATCAGCGACTGGTACCGAACGGTATTTCTTCGCTGGCAGAACTGATCGCCGACACACGCTTCAACGGCATGCAACTGCGCGACATGATTTGCCGCACGCGCATCGAATCGATCAACAAGGGCGCCGACGGGCAAATCCTGCTGGCCGGCAGCAACGGCGAAACCTATGCCTGCGACCGGGTGATCACCACCACGACGACCCGCGCCTTGCAGGTCAATCTCAAGCTGACGCAGAACCAGGCATTCGTGAACCGTGACGTGGCCCGGGCGATCAACGAAACCCACATGGTCGGCTCGTCCAAGCTGTTCATCCTGACCAAAGACAAGTTCTGGCTCAAACATGGCCTGGCGCAGAACATCCAGACCGACACCCTGGTCAAGGGCGTGTACTGCCTGGATTACGCCCCGCAGGATCCGGATTCCTGGGGCGTGGTGCTGATCAGTTACACCTGGGAAGACGACTCGCACAAGATGGTCTCCATGACCGACAAGGTACAGCGCTGCCTGCGGCTGGTGGATGAACTGGCGATGAGTGCCCCGGAATTCGCCCGCCACCTGGTTCCGCTCGACGGCGATTATCAGCGCTACGTGCTCGAATACGACTGGCTGACCGACAAGCACGCCCTCGGCGCCTTCAAGCTGAATTTCCCCGGCGACGACATCTATTCCGAACGGCTGTTCTATCAGTTCCGCACCGCCCTCGACCCGCGCCAGGACACCGGGCTTTATCTGGCGGGCTGCGGCGCATCGTTCACCGGCGGCTGGGCCGAAGGCTCGATCCAGACGGCCCTGAACGCAGCGTGTTCGGTCATCAGCAGCCTGGGTGGCGACCTGATCGACGGCAATCCGCTCGACGGTCTGGTCCCGCAATACCGCTACTGCTGATGGCGCCCTCCTCTTTTCGCCGAGACCTTCCATGTACAGTCAGTTTTCCATCGAACAGCTCGTCAACGGATTGCGCCGTGGCGAGCTCTGCCTCGACACCTGTCAGCAAGCCCTGCGCGAGCGCCACGAAAAAACGCAGCATCTGAACAGTTTCATCACCTTCGATCCGACAGCGCTGGGCTATGCCCCGGATGCCGATCGCCTGGCGCCGCTGTACGGGCTGCCGGTGTCCTTCAAGGACAACATCAATGTGCGCGGCATGCCGACCACCGCCGGCACGCCCGGCCTGGCCGATTACCGGCCGCAGAACGATGCCGGCATCGTGGCGCGCTTCAAGCAATTGGGCGCGCGCGTGGTGGGCAAGAACAACATGCACGAACTGTCGTTCGGCGTGACCTCGGCCAACCACAGCCACGGCAGGGTCATCAACCCGGCGAACGAACGTCACAGCGCCGGGGGCAGCAGCGGTGGCTGTGCCGCCGCCGTCGCCGCCGGGCTGGTGCCGTGCGCGGTGGGAACCGACACCGGCGGTTCGGTGCGCATTCCGGCGGCCTTCTGTGGGATCGTCGGCCTGCGCCCGACCACCGGCGAGTATCCGGCCGACGGCATCGTCCCGGTCTCGCAGACCAAGGACACCCCGGGCCTGCTGACACGCACGGTGGAAGACTGTCGGTTCGTCCACGGCCACCTGACCGGCCAGCACGCCACGCCGCTGCCCGAGGATCGTCCGCTGTGCATCGGCCTGCCCGAACGCTTTCTCTGGGCCGATCTGGACGACAACGTCAGCCGTGACTGCCGCGTCGCCATCGATGCACTCGCCAGCAACGGTGTGGAGATCGTACCGATCGACGACGCGGTGATCGGTGAGATCAACGAATACATCCAGTTCCCGCTGCCGATCTACGAATTCTTCATCGATTTCCCACGCTTTCTGATGAAGGAAGGCCGGGGCGGGGATTTTCTCGACGTCCTGGCGCAAATCGCAGACCCCGGCATCAAGAAAATCCTCACCACACAACTGGAAAGCCCGGCAATTTCCTACACCGATTATGTGCAGGCATTGATGAGCAAAGTCCGGCTGGAGCAGGAGTACCGGCAACTGTTCGAGCATCACCAACTGGACTTGATGGCCTACCCGACGGTCAGTTGCAGCGCGCCATTGCTGACCGATTGCGCGGATGAAAGCCATTTCGAGCGGTTCGTGCGCAATACCGACCCGGCCAGCAACCTGGCAGCGCCGAGCATCACCGTGCCGGTAGCGGCGCCGGGTGCTCTGCCGGTGGGCCTGTCGTTCGATGCACTGCCGGGGCAGGACCGTTTCCTGTTGCAGGCCGTGAGCCGGCTGTCAGCACTGCTGAACATCCGATGAGCGCCGCTCGCCCCGAGAGGGGCGAGCTGGAGCGAATCCTTCATAACAATATCTATGCAGGCCCTGCCATGCGTGCCACCTCACTCGATTCACCCGCTTCATCTTCCGTCCTCGAACGGCCGCCCTCGATCCTGGGCGGCGCCATGATCATCGGCGGCACCATCGTCGGCGCGGGAATGTTTTCCCTGCCGGTCATCATGTCCGGGCTGTGGTTCTACGGTTCGGTCGCGGTGCTGGTGTTTGCCTGGTTCTGCACCCTGCATTCGGGCCTGATGATTCTCGAGGCCAACCTCAACTACCACGAAGGGGCGAGTTTCTCGACCATCACCCGTGATCTGCTGGGGCATGCCTGGAGCCGGATCAACGGTCTGAGCATCGTCTTCGTGCTCTATACCCTGACCTACGCCTACATTTCCGCCAGTGGTTCAGTGATCCATCACACCGTGCAATCCATGGGCATCTCGCTGTCGCCGCGCCTCGGCGGGCTGGGATTCACCGTGCTGGTGGCGTTCATCGTCTGGCTCAGCACCTCGGCGGTGAGCCGGATGACCACTGTGGTGTTCGGCGCGAAGATTCTGGCGTTTTTCCTGACCTTCGGCGGTCTGCTCGGCCATGTACAACCGGCCACGCTGCTCGACCTCAACGGCGGCGACAGCCATTACTGGCCCTACCTGCTGGTGACCCTGCCCTTCTGCCTGACCTCGTTCGGTTTCCACGGCAATGTGCCGAGCCTGATGAAGCATTTCGGCAAGGACCCTCGGCGAATCCGCGCCTGCCTGCTGGGCGGGACGCTGATCGCGCTGGGCCTGTATCTGGTGTGGATGCTGTGCAGCATGGGCAATATTCCCCGCGAAGCCTTCAAGGACATCGCCCGGCGCGGCGGCAACATTGATGTGCTGATCAGCGCTCTCGGTTCGCGCCTGGACAGCGCCCATGTCGACCTGTTGCTGACCTTCTTCTCCAATTTCGCCGTGGCCTGCTCGTTTCTCGGCGTGACCCTGGGCCTGTTCGATTATCTGGCCGATGTACTCGGCTTCGACGATCAGCCCATGGGCCGCCTGCGAACGGCTGCCGCCACCTTTCTGCCACCGATGATCTGCGGGTTCCTCTGGCCGGAAGGCTTCATTCATGCCATCGGCTTTGCCGGGCTGGCCGCCACGCTCTGGGCCGTGATCACCCCGGCCTTGCTGGCCCGGGCCTCGCGCACTCGCTTTGGCAGCCCGCATTACCGGGTCTGGGGCGGCACGCCCATGATCGCACTGGTGCTGTTTTTCGGGGTGATCTGCGCGGTCTCGCACCTGCTGTTCACCCTGGACCTGCTGCCCGTCTGGCGCTGAGCCGTCGGCATTCGGTTTTCCGAACGCGACCTGTCGGTCGGTTCGGATAACCGGATCAGAAACCTGCAAAAAAGCCATCACAAAACTTTATTCATCATAAAAATCAATCAGTTAACCTGTCGCAACTGGTCTGGCACGACTCATGCTCTACACTCCTTCGACGAATGCCTGTTGCCCCAGCACAACAGGAGCCGTCAGGCATTCGAAGTACAAAAGGGCCCGCTCAACCGGCTCCATAAAAAAAACAATGTCGAGGAAAATTTGATGCGCATCGTTCCCCATATCCTGGGCGCAGCCATTGCTGCCGCTCTGATCAGCACACCAGTTTTCGCTGCCGAGCTCACCGGCACCCTTAAGAAGATCAACGATTCCGGCACCATCACCCTCGGACATCGTGACAGCTCCATTCCGTTCTCCTACCTCGCCGATGCTTCGGGCAAACCCGTGGGCTACTCCCACGACATTCAGGTCGCTATCGTCGAAGCCCTGAAAAAGGACCTGAACAAGCCCGACCTGAACGTCAAATACAACCTGGTGACCTCGCAGACCCGTATTCCGCTGGTGCAGAACGGCACCGTGGACATCGAGTGCGGTTCCACCACCAACAACGCCGAACGCGCCCAGCAGGTCGCCTTCACCAACAACATCTTCGAAATCGGCACCCGTCTGCTGGTCAAGAAAGACAAGGAAGGCAAGCCTTCCTATGCCGACTTTGCCGATCTGAAAGGCAAGAACGTCGTGACCACCGCCGGCACCACTTCCGAGCGTATCATCAAGGCGATGAACGCCGACAAGCAGATGGGCATGAACGTCATCTCCGCCAAGGACCATGGCGAAGCCTTCAACATGCTGGAAAGCGGCCGCGCCGTCGCCTTCATGATGGACGACGCCCTGCTGGCCGGCGAAGAAGCCAAGGCCAAGAAGCCGGACGACTGGGTCATCACCGGCACCCCGCAGTCCTTCGAAGCCTACGCGTGCATGGTCCGCAAGGACGATCCGGCCTTCAAGAAGGCGGTAGACGACGCCATCGTCGCGCTCTACAAGTCCGGCGAGATCAACAAGATCTACAGCAAGTGGTTCGAAAGCCCGATCCCGCCGAAAGGTCTGAACCTGAACTTCCCGATGAGCGACAAGGTTAAAGAGCTGATCGCCAATCCGAGCGACAAGCCTGCACCCGACGTCAAGATCTGATACCTGATCTAACCTTGTTGCCTGAGGGAGCCAACCCTCCCTCGGGCGACAGTCAATACCTGCTGGTTTCAACTGGAACACTCGACCCGGTGGTTTTCGAGCCGATCGCGTGTGCCTGATTTTCACAATCAGGGCGGGAAAGGATCTTCCCCAGGCGGGCACTTGTACATCGATCGAATCGAGGGGAGACCCTAATGAATTACAACTGGGACTGGGGCGTGTTCTTCAAGTCCACCGGTGTGGGCAGCGAGACCTATCTCGACTGGTTCATCTCCGGCCTGGGCTGGACCATCGCCATCGCCATCGTGGCCTGGATCATCGCCCTGATACTCGGCTCGCTGCTGGGCATCATGCGCACCGTGCCGAACCGCATCGTATCGGGCATCGCGACCTGCTACGTCGAACTGTTCCGCAACGTGCCGCTGCTGGTTCAGCTGTTCATCTGGTACTTCCTGGTGCCCGATCTGCTGCCGGAAAACCTGCAGGAGTGGTACAAGCAGGACCTGAACCCGACCACCTCGGCCTACCTGAGCGTCGTCGTCTGTCTGGGCCTGTTCACCGCCGCCCGGGTCTGCGAACAGGTACGCACCGGTATCCAGGCGCTGCCACGCGGCCAGGAATCCGCCGCCCGCGCCATGGGTTTCAAGCTGCCGCAGATCTACTGGAACGTGCTGCTGCCCCAGGCCTACCGGATCATCATTCCGCCGCTCACCTCGGAATTTTTGAACGTGTTCAAGAACTCCTCCGTGGCCTCGCTGATCGGTCTGATGGAACTGCTGGCGCAAACCAAACAGACCGCCGAGTTCTCGGCCAACCTGTTCGAGGCGTTCACCCTGGCGACCCTGATCTATTTCACCCTGAACATGAGCCTGATGCTGCTGATGCGCATGGTCGAGAAGAAAGTCGCCGTGCCCGGCCTGATCTCCGTGGGGGGTAAATGATGGAATTCGATTTCAGTGGCATCGTCCCGGCCATTCCCGGCCTGTGGAACGGCATGCTGATGACCCTCAAGCTGATGGCGCTGGGCGTGGTCGGCGGGATCATCCTCGGCACCCTCCTCGCGTTGTGCCGTCTGTCCCATAACAAACTGCTGTCGAACCTCGCCGGCGCCTACGTCAACTATTTCCGCTCGATCCCGCTGCTGCTGGTGATCACCTGGTTCTACCTGGCGGTGCCGTTCGTGCTGCGCTGGATCACCGGCGAAGACACCCCGATCGGCGCGTTCACCTCGTGCATCGTGGCCTTCATGATGTTCGAAGCGGCGTACTTCTGCGAAATCGTCCGGGCCGGCGTGCAGTCGATCCCCAAAGGCCAGATGGGTGCCGCCCAGGCACTGGGCATGAACTACGGCCAGATGATGCGCCTGATCATCCTGCCCCAGGCGTTCCGCAAGATGACCCCGCTGCTGCTGCAGCAGAGCATCATCCTGTTCCAGGACACCTCGCTGGTCTACACCGTGGGTCTGGTGGACTTCCTCAACGCCTCGCGCGCCAGTGGCGACATTATTGGCCGTTCGAATGAGTTCCTGATCTTCGCAGGTCTCGTGTACTTCATCATCAGCTTTGCCGCCTCGCAGCTGGTCAAGCGTCTGCAAAAAAGGTTCGCCGTATGATCTCTATCAAGAACATCAACAAGTGGTATGGGGACTTCCAGGTGCTGACCAATTGCAGCACCGAGGTCAAGAAAGGTGAAGTGATCGTGGTCTGCGGTCCGTCCGGTTCGGGCAAGTCGACCCTGATCAAATGCGTCAACGCCCTTGAGCCGTTCCAGAAAGGCGACATCGTGGTCGATGGCACCTCGATTGCCGATCCGAAGACCGACCTGCCGAAACTGCGTTCGCGCGTGGGCATGGTCTTCCAGCATTTCGAACTGTTCCCGCACCTGACCATCACCGAGAACCTGACCATCGCGCAGATCAAGGTGCTGGGCCGCAGCAAGGAAGAAGCGACCAAAAAAGGCCTGCAATTGCTGGAGCGCGTCGGCCTGTCGGCGCATGCCCACAAACACCCGGGCCAGCTGTCCGGCGGCCAGCAGCAGCGTGTGGCGATTGCCCGTGCACTGGCGATGGACCCGATCGTCATGCTGTTCGACGAGCCGACCTCGGCGCTGGACCCGGAAATGGTCAACGAAGTGCTGGACGTGATGGTGCAACTGGCCCACGAAGGCATGACCATGATGTGCGTGACCCACGAAATGGGCTTTGCCCGCAAGGTGGCGGATCGGGTGATCTTCATGGACAAGGGCCAGATCATCGAAGACTGCAAGAAGGAAGAGTTCTTCGGCGACATCAGCCAACGCTCCGAACGCGCGCAGCATTTCCTCGAGAAAATCCTGCAGCATTAAAACACTGCGATCCCTGTGGGAGCGGGCTTGCCCGCTCCCACAGGGGCAGTGGCAGCTTTCAGGTAAGTGTTGTGGTTGACCCAAGGCATCTGTGATGAAATGCGACCCCAATCTCTATCGCGCAACCACGCCATCACTTGCCGTGAAACCCCGTCTGATCCGCCATCTGTTCCTGCCGCCGCTGATCATCGTTTTGATGGTCGGTCTGGGGTATGCCGGCTTCTGGGTCAGTGAACACTTCGGCATTCGCAGCCTCAGCGAAAACGGCCAGCGCCAGCTCGAACTCAACGCCCGTGCCGTCGAAAGCGAAATCAGCAAATACACCTACCTGCCCAGCCTGCTGGAACTCGAATCCAGCGTTTCGCAGTTGCTCGACGACCCGACCCCGGAGCACCGGCAAACGGTCAACGATTACCTTGAAGGCCTGAACCGGCGCAGCCGCAGTCGGGCCATCTACGTCATGGACACCACCGGCCGGGTCATGGCCACCAGCAACTGGCGCGATGTCGACAGCTACCTTGGCGAAGATCTGTCGTTCCGTGCCTATTTCCAGAACGCGGTGCGCGGCCAGCCCGGACGTTTCTACGGGATCGGCAGCACCAATGGTGAACCCGGCTATTACCTGGCCCACGGCCTGGAAGAACACGGCAAGATCATCGGTGTCGCAGTGGTCAAAGTGCGCATGGAGGCCATGGAAGAGCGCTGGCAACGGGCACGCCTGGAAGCCTTCGTCAGTGACGAGAACGGCATCATCATTCTCTCCAGCGATCCGGCCCGGCGCCTGAAATCCGTGGTACCGCTGAGCGACGAGACCAAGGAAAAACTTGCCCGCAGCCTGCAGTATTACTGGTTCCCGCTCAACGAACTGCAACCGCTGGCCCGGGAAACCCTGGCCGAAGGCGTGGAAAAACTCACCTTCCCGGCCAACAGCGAAGTGCTGCCGAAACAGAACCCCGATGAAGAGAACATCAGCTACCTGGCGCAAACCCGGCCGCTGAGTGACACCCCGTGGAATTTCACCCTGCTCACGCCGTTGCAGGACCTGCGGCGTGAAGCGATCAATCAGGGGATTCTGGTGGCGGTCGCCTTCGCACTCGTGGCCTTCCTGCTGATTGCCTGGAACGAGCGGCGCAAGGTCATCGCCACCCGGCTCGCTGCCCGCGAGGCCCTGCAGGAAGCCAACAATCAGCTGGAACGTCGGATTACCGAACGCACCGCCGACCTGCGCGCCAGCAACGAACGGCTCAAGAGCCAGATCCGCGAACGCCGCCAGGCCGAGGAAACCCTGCGCCGCGCTCAGGACGAACTGGTGCAGGCCGGCAAACTCGCGGCCATCGGCCAGATGTCCACCAGCATCGCCCACGAACTCAACCAGCCGCTGGCGGCGATGCGCACGCTGTCGGGCAACACCGTGCGTTTTCTGGAGCGCGGCCAGCTCGACGTCGCCAGCACCAATCTCAAAACCATCAACGACCTGATCGACCGCATGGGCCGGATCACCGCCAGCCTGCGCTCGTTCGCCCGACGCGGCGACGACAAGGGCCGCGCCAGCCTTGGCAAAGCGGTGGACGCCGCGCTGCAAGTGCTGGGCGCACGGGTCGAGCACGCTGCCCTGCAGATTCATCGCCAGTTCGACGACGTCCAGGTGCAGATCGACCAGACACGGCTGGAACAGATTCTGGTCAACCTGATCGGCAACGCCCTCGACGCCATGCAGGCGCAACCGTTGCCGGAACTGTGGCTGGAAGGCGAAGCCTTCGACGGCAAATATCGCCTGCGGGTGCGCGACAACGGTCACGGCATCGACGCCGAAGCGCGCAAGCATCTGTTCGAGCCGTTCTTCACCACCAAACCCGGCGAACAGGGCCTGGGCCTCGGCCTGACCCTCTCCGCCAGTCTGGCCGCCGCCACCGGCGGGCATCTGGGTGTCGAACACCCGGCCGGCGGTGGCACTACTTTCGTCCTCAGTTTACCGTTGGTAAGCCCTGACCCTGCCGAGCCAATATGAACAACGACCTTAGTGTGCTGATCGTCGAAGACGATCCCCATGTGCTGCTCGGCTGCCAGCAGGCACTGGCCCTGGAAGACATCCCCTGCATCGGCGTCGGCAGTGCCGAGGAAGCGCTGGAGCAGGTCGGTGACAACTTCGCCGGCATCGTCATCAGCGACATTCGCCTGCCCGGCATCGATGGCCTGGAACTGCTGACCCGCCTCAAGCAACGGGACCGCAGCCTGCCGGTGGTGTTGATCACCGGTCACGGCGACATCTCCATGGCCGTCGGCGCGATGCAGAAAGGCGCCTATGACTTCATGGAAAAACCGTTCTCTCCGGAACGGCTGGTGGACGTCGCCCGGCGTGCGCTGGAGCAACGCAGCCTGGCCCGCGAAGTCTCGTCCCTGCGTCGGCAACTGGCCGAACGCGACTCCCTTGAAGGACGGATCATCGGGCGCTCGCCGGCCATGCAGAACCTGCGCGAACTGATCGCCAACGTCGCGGACACGTCGGCCAACGTACTGATCGAAGGCGAAACCGGCACCGGCAAGGAACTGGTCGCCCGTTGTCTGCACGACTTCAGCCGCCGCCACGGCAAACAGTTTGTCGCCCTGAACTGCGGCGGTCTGCCGGAGAACCTGTTCGAAAGCGAAATCTTCGGCCACGAGGCCAACGCCTTCACCGGCGCCGGCAAGCGGCGCATCGGCAAGATCGAACACGCCGACGGCGGCACGCTGTTCCTCGATGAAGTGGAAAGCATGCCGCTGCCGTTGCAGATCAAACTGCTGCGGGTGTTGCAGGAGCGCACCCTCGAACGCCTCGGCTCGAACCAGAGCGTGGCGGTGGATTGCCGGGTGATCGCGGCGACCAAGTCCGATCTCGACGAATCGAGCAAGGCCGGGGAGTTTCGCAGTGACCTGTATTACCGTCTCAACGTGGTGACGCTGGAACTGCCACCGCTGCGCGAGCGCCGCGAAGACATCCTGCAACTGTTCGAACACTTCACCCAGCAGTCGGCCCTGCGCTTCGATCGCACCTTGCCGGAGCTGGACAACCAGACCCTGTCCAGCCTGATGAGCCACGACTGGCCGGGCAACGTGCGCGAGTTGCGCAACGTCGCCGAGCGCTTCGCCCTCGGTCTGCCGGCGTTCAAGAAGTCCGGTGCCGGCAGCGGCGGGCAGGGTCTGGCATTCGCCGAAGCGGTGGAAGCCTTCGAACGCAACCTGCTCAGCGATGCCCTGCAGCGCAGCGGCGGCAACCTGACCCAGGCCAGTCTGGAGCTGGGCATGGCCAAGACCACGCTGTTCGACAAAGTGAAAAAATACGGCCTGAGCCATTAAGCGAGAACGATGTGGATCTGATCTTCAAAGCCTTTCTCGGTGCGGCGGTGGTGGTGATCCTCGCCATGCTGGCCAAGACCAAAAACTATTACATCGCCGGTCTGGTGCCGCTGTTTCCGACCTTTGCCCTGATCGCCCACTACATCGTCGGCAAGGGTCGCTCGGTCGATGATCTGAAAACCACCATCGTGTTCGGCATGTGGTCGATCATTCCGTACTTCGTGTATCTCGCGACGTTGTACGTGATGGTCGACCGGCTGCGCCTTGAAGCTTCGCTGGCCGTTGCCGCATTGGCATGGCTGATGGCAGCGACCGTGCTGGTCAGCGTCTGGGTACGCCTGCACGCCTGATTCCCGAAAGGCTGGCCCGTCCCTTGCATTTACCCCGAAAGCCCGTCCGGCCGGCGCTCATGTTCGATGAGGCCGGTGTCTGGGAGGGTCTGCCAAGGGTGAATTGCGACCTTGAACATTTTAGATCTCGACCACAGCCTGACCGCTCAGGCGTCCATCGCGCGGCTGCTCGACAGTGGCCGTGCCCGACGCCTGGACCTGCTCGACCTCGGCCCGAAACTGCGGCTCTGGTCCAGCGAACGCACCTTCCGTCGTTTTGCCGAACGCCTGCGCGAGCAGCCCCGGCACAGCGGCCCTGCACCGGAAATCTTTTTCGTCGGCTCCGGCGACTACCACCATCTGACGCCCGCGTTCCTGACTGACCTGCCGGAGCCGGTGAGCCTGATCCACTTCGACAACCATCCCGACTGGGTGCACTTCGCGCCCCGTCGCCACTGCGGCTCGTGGGTCAACCAGGCGCTGAAACTGCCGAACATCGAACGCATCGTCACCCTCGGCCCGTGCAGTGACGACCTGAGCAACCCACAGCTCAAGGGCGGCAATCTCGGAGCGCTCAAACGCGGGGTGTTGCAGCTGTTTCCGTGGCAGCACCCGCCGTCGAAAGTCTGGGGTCGGGTCGGTGACGGTGCCGGCCATCAGCAACAGGAAAACCTGCTGCACTGGCACAATCTGGCCGATCAGGACTGGTCGGCATTTCTCGACCGGATGATCGCCAGTCTTCCGACCAAAGCCGTGTGGATCACCATCGACAAGGACGTGCTGGCCAGCGAAGACGCCGCGACCAATTGGGATCAGGGCCAGATGCGTCTGAGCCACTTGCTCCAGGCCATTCGCAGCCTGGCGGCCAGCAAGCGCGTGATCGGCATCGACATCTGCGGCGAATTCGCCCGTCCGGCCTTCAGCAACGCGTTCAAGCGCTGGGAAGCCAAGTCCGACCAGCCGCCGGCCGAACGCTGGAGCGAGACCGATCTGCTGCGCAACTCGGCGACCAATCAGGCGCTGATCGAGTTGTTCGAGGAGCTGTTTCCATGACCTTGACCGTGATTCTGTTGGTGGGGTTTTCCATCGTGCTGGACGTGATCGGCCAGCTCTGTTTCAAGCTCGGCCTGGACCGTCTGCCGGAACTGGACGGCGGTTTTCGGCTCGGCGCGTTCTGGGGCCAGGTGTTCAATGCGCCGCTGCTGTGGTGCGGGATCGGCGCCTACGTGATCGAGTTTTTCGTCTGGCTCGAAGCGCTGTCCCGGGCGCCGCTGAGCCTGTTGTTCCCCGCCGCCGCGCTGGCCTATTGCGGCGTGGTACTGGCCGGCAAGCTGTTGCTCGGCGAAACCGTCAGCCGCCGGCGCTGGCTGGGCACTCTGGTGATTACGGCGGGCGTGATGCTCGTGTGTGTCGGCCATGCCTGATTCTCAACTGATACTCAAAAGGAATGGCTCGATGGATTGGCTGCACGGCCGCCTCGGCACCGTGGTGCTCTGGGCGTTGCTGATCATTCTGGAAAGTGGCGGGCAGATCGCGACCAAGGTCGGCGGCGATCAACTGGGGCAAATGGACTTCACCCTGCAATGGCTGCTCAACGTCGCCCAGGCGCCGGGGGTGCTGGTGGCGATTGCCTGCTACATCGGCGCATTCTTTGTCTGGATGCTGATTCTGCGGCGCAGCAGCCTGTCCCTGGCATTCCCGCTCAGTTCGCTGGTGTTCGTCGGCGTGCTGCTGGGGTCGTGGGTGGGGCTGGGTGAACAGATCAGCCTGCTGCACTGGCTGGGGGTGGCCGTGATCATGGGCGGCATTGCGCTGCTGGCCGAGGGCGAGGAAAACTGAGGTGAACGGTCGTGGGAGCCTGCGGGCTCCCACTTTTTTACGGTTCAATCCTTGCGATGAGCCACCAGAAAGCCGAGGCCATGGGCCACCGGAATGTCCTTCACCCCCGCCTCCCGCTGCTGCCCGGCGATCTCCCGGTGAAACGCCTTGACCCGGGTCCAGTGCATTTTCGGCCGGTAGTGATGCTCGGCGTGGTAGCCGTTGTTCATCCACAACAGGTTATAGAGCGGACTGTAGGCGCTGACGCCCCAGGCGATGGGCGAATCCGGGTTACCGCCAAAATGCTCGTAGTAACCGTTGAGCGAAGACAGCGCCTGGCCCAGATACCAGAACGGCAACAGCACCAGCACCGCCCGCCAGTCACAGATTGCCAGCCCGGCGTAGAACGCCAGCGTCACAGCGATTTCCACCTTGACCCAACGCGCATCGGCAGGACGCTTGCGCCGCATCTCGTCGTAGATCGGCTTGGGGTCGTCGCGAAAGAAACTCAGAAAGGTGTAGGCCCAGGGATTCTCGGGTTGGCCGTCCTTGCCGCGCTGATAGATCGACAGCGGATCGATGGTCTTGCCATCCGCCCCCGGCCGGTCCGAGTTGCCCCGGTGATGGCGGTTGTGGATATCGCGGTAGAGGGTCTGGGAAAAACCGATGGTCACCGACAGCAGCAGATCAAAGGCGCGGTTGAGCCACGCCGGGGTGAAGTAGGCGTTGTGGATCTGGTTGTGGGAAATGCTGTTGATGCTCCATGACAGGCTCACCGCATAGCCCAGCGCCAGTGGCACCAGCGCCCACCAGGACAGCGCATGAAAGGCCAGGACCAGCCACACCACGAAGGCAAAGTGGGCCAGGCCGAGGGTGACGGGAATCAGGTCCCACAACGAATGGGCCAGCAGACGGTAAGCAGGGCGAGCCATGAAGAACATCCTGAAACAATGGGTTCGTCACGGCTGTCTGCAAAGGCCAGACCAGTTCCCGCCGGGGTCATTTGAATTTATAGGCGATCGCCATCTGCACCTCGCCCTGATTGGTATCGCCGATGCTCTTGACGATGCTGCTGTCCGCCGCCGAACCGGTCAGGTGAATCCAGCTCGCACTGGTCACCAGCGACCATTGCGGCCCAAGCGGAAACTCGAAACTCTGGGTCAGCGCGATGTTCTGCAGGCCGCCACCGGCGTTATAGGCACGGATGCCGGACGCCAGGGCTTCCTTGTCGCTGACACCGAAGAACGTATTGTTCTGCCGGGCGTTGGCGAAATGCGCAGTCAGGTTGCTGCTGCCGATCACGCCGCCGCCCAGTGGATATCCGATTTCGCCGCCGACCCGACCAAGCACGCCGCCCTGACCGCCATTACCGCCGATGGCCTGGCCAACGGACGCGAAAACCCGCCAGAAGTCAGCCGGCGCGTACTGTACGAAACCACCGGCCTCGGCCATGTCCGGCACATCGCGCAAGCCGCGCAGTTCGCCGTTGGACGTGCGGCCCGGCAGGTAATTCAGGTAGGGCCCGGCACTGAAACCATTGGTCTTCAACGCACTCCAGGTCAGGCCGTCGTCGGTACTGAGGCTGACATCGCCCCAGTCCAGATCCAGATACGGCAACGGACGGGTTTCATAACGGCTGCCACTCGGGTCGTGAGGCTGATAACCCAGGCCCACACCGGCCTCGCCGGTAATCCTGTCCGCGAATGCGCTGGCCGAAAAAGCGCTCAGCGCCACAAGTAAAAACAGTGTCTTCCTCTTCATGAGGCCATTCCTTTAATTGAACATGCGCGCATCAACCCCCGGATGCCACCCGCCACGCAAGCACTCATGTTGTTTGTAGCAAGCTACAAAAATTGTAGCTTCGAATGGCCAAAGTGCCTCATCGGCCCCGCCCGCAAGGGCTCCCGGCACTTGGCACAGTCCCTGCTCTACCCCCCGGCAAGCGCACACAACGCGCTCTGACCAATAGGTAATGCAGATGATTGACTGGCATATCGTGTGTGATTTCGACGGGACCATCACCCGCACCGACGTGATCGACAGCATTCTCGAACGCTTCGCCGACCCGAGTTGGGAAACGATCGAAAACCAGTGGCTGGCCGGTGAAATCGGTTCCCGTGAATGCCTCAGCCGCCAGCTCTCGCTGGTCAAGGCCACGCCCGGCCAATTGCTGGAGTTCTTCGACAGCATCGAGATCGATCCGGACTTCCCCGACTTCGTCGATCACGCCATCGGCCTGGGCGCCTCGTTCGAAGTGGTCAGCGACGGCATCGAGCAAGGCATCGCGCGAATTCTTTCGCGCAACTACGTGACCCTGCTGCCGATCCTCGCCAACCGTCTGCGACAACTCGATCACGAGAGCTGGCGCATCGACTTCCCGCATTCCAGCGATGCCTGCCGCGCAGCCTCCGGCAACTGCAAATGCAAGTCCACGCCCGGCAACAAACGGGTGCTGGTGATCGGCGACGGCCAGTCCGACATGTGCGTGTCCTCCACCGCCGACTTCGTCTTCGCCAAGGGTCGCCTTGCCGATTACTGCGAGCGCCACGCGATCCCTTACGCCCGCTTCTACAGCTTCGCCGAACTGCCGGCGCTGCTGGCCCTGCTGCCAAAAGCCAGCGCCGCCAACGCCACCACTTTCAACCCGGAAACCCAGGAACTCTTCCACCATGTCTGATATTCGAATCGCTACCCAGGAAGACCAGATCCTTCTGGAAAAAGAAGCCAAATACTGCTCCTACGGCGACACCGTTCACTACATCGAACCGCCGCGCATCTTCAGCCGCTGCGAAGGCTCCTATGTCTGGGACACCGAAGACCAGGCCTACCTCGACCTGCAGATGTGGTACTCGGCGGTCAACTTCGGTTACGCCAACCCGCGCCTGAACAATGCGCTGAAACAGCAGATCGACACCCTGCCGCAGATCGCCAGCCAATACCTGCACAAGGGCAAGATCGAGCTGTCGGAAATGATCGCCGTGGACGCGAAGAACAAGTTCGGCCTCGACGGTCGCGTGCACTTCAACGTCGGCGGTTCGCAGTCGATCGAGGATTCGCTGAAAGTCGTGCGTAACGCCAGCAACGGCAAGAGCCTGATGTTCGCCTTCGAAGGCGGTTACCACGGTCGTACCCTCGGCGCCTCGTCGATCACCTCCAGCTACCGCTATCGCCGCCGCTACGGCCACTTCGGCGAACGCGCCAACTTCATCCCGTTCCCGTACCACTTCCGCGGCCCGAAAGGCATGACCAAGGAAGAATACGGCAGCCATTGCGTGCAGCAGTTCGCCCGCCTGTTCGAGACTGAATACAACGGTGTCTGGGACCCGAAAGTCGGCGCCAGCGAATACGCCGCGTTCTACGTCGAGCCGATCCAGGGCACCGGCGGCTATGTGATCCCGCCGATGAATTTCTACAGCGAACTCAAGCATGTGCTGGACCAGCACGGCATCCTGCTGGTAGTCGACGAAATCCAGATGGGCTTCTATCGCACCGGCAAGCTGTGGTCGATCGAACACTTTGACGTCAAACCGGACGTGATCGTCTTCGGCAAGGCGCTGACCAACGGCCTCAACCCGCTGGGCGGCATCTGGGCGAAGGAAGAGCTGATCAACCCGAAAGTCTTCCCGCCTGGCTCGACCCATTCGACCTTCGCCTCCAACCCGCTGGGCACCGCCGTGGGCCTGGAAATGTTCAAGATGACCAGCGAAGTCGACTACGGCGCGATGGTCATGGCCAAGGGCAAATACTTCCTCGAAGGCCTGCAGGATCTGCAGAAGCGCTACCCGATCATCGGCGACGTCGATGGCCTGGGTCTGGCGCTGCGCTGCGAAATCTGCGCCCCGGACGGTTTCACCCCGGACAAGGCCACCCTGGACTTCATGGTCGAGGAAGGCATGAAGGGCGACATCGAAATCGACGGGCGCAAACTGGGCCTGATCCTCGATGTGGGCGGTTACTACAAGAACGTGATCACCCTCGCGCCTTCGCTGGAAATCAGCTACCCGGAAATCGACCTGGGTCTCGCCCTGCTCGACCGTCTGCTGGCCCGGGCGATGAAGCGATGAACGCGGCCGGGATCGATCTGGGCGAAGGTGACGCCGGTTTCGTTCTCGGCACAGGGGAGGTCGGGGTGTTGTTGATCCACGGCCTCACCGGCACCCCGACGGAGTTGCGTCGGGTCGCCGTGGGACTGGCCAAGGCCGGTTGCACGGTGTACGTGCCGACCCTGGCCGGGCACTGTGGCGGCAACGCCGACCTGCAGGCCACCGGCTGGCGTGACTGGTACGAAGGCGTGCGCAAGACCTTCGTCGGCATCCGTCGCCAGCACAGCAAGGTATTCGTCGGCGGCCTGTCGATGGGCGCGGTGATGTCCATGTACGTGGCGTCCGAACATCCGGGTCAGGTGGCCGGGTTGTTGATGTATTCCACGACGCTCAAGTACGACGGCTGGAGCATTCACAAACTGGCATTCCTGACGCCGTTGCTGATGAAAATCCCGTTCGGTGTGCACATCTGCAAGTTCGAGGAGAAACCGCCCTACGGCATCAAGAACGAACGCCTGCGGGCCATCGTCGAACGGCAGATGAAGGAAGGCCAAAGCAGTGAGGCCGGCCTTTTGACCATGGAAGGCGTGACCGTGCGCGAACTGCACCGGATGAACGCCGTGGTGCGCAAGCGCATGCCTTCCATCACTGTGCCGGCACTGGTGCTGCACTCCATCGAGGACGACATCACCAGCCGCTGGAACGCCGATTACGTGGAACGCAAACTCGGCGGCGAAGTGGTGAAGATCCTGCTGGACGACTGCTATCACATGATCACCGTCGACCTGCAATACCGACGTGTCGTGGAACTGAGCGTGCAATTCATCGACAAGTACCGCACCGACCTTGCGCCCTCCGCTCATTCCCTGCCCACCGAGCAATACCGGCAGCGAGCGTGAAGCGACTGCAAAACGACATGCCCTGCCGGTTAAGGAAACGACGTGATCACGGCCCAAGCCTTTTCAACCATCGAAGCGATTGATCGCGACGCTTGGAATGCCTGCTTTCCCGAGGAACTCGAAGACTGGGCCTACTATCGCGCCATTGAACGGGCCGGCATCGAGGGCTTTCAGTGGCGCTACCTGGCGTTGTTCGAAGAGCAGCGCCTGATTGCGGGGGTCGTGGCGTTTACCACCGCGTATTCGCTGGACACCACCCTGCAAGGCACCGGCAAACGTGTCAGCCAGTGGCTGCGCCGGCAATGGCCGGGGCTGTTCGACATTCGTCTGTACGCCCTCGGTTCGCCGGTGGCCGAGCAATGCCATGTCGGCACGCTCCCGTCACTCGATCCGGCCCGTTTGCCATCGCTGTTCGCATGCCTGCTGAAACTGGCCCGCGAGGATGCGGATCAGGCCGGGATCGGCCTGCTGGCGGTCAAGGATGCTTCCCACCGCAATCCACAATGGCTCCAGGCCTGCCGCGAGGCAGGTTTGCAAAGCATGCCGGGACTGCCCGGTGCCGAGCTGCCGATCACCTTCGCCTCGGTCGACGCCTACCTCGGTACCCTGGGTAAATCCACCCGCAAGGAGCTGCGCCGGACCCTGCGCGGAACCGGCCCGCGCATCGAATGGCGGCGTTCGGTGGACGACCTCCTGCCGACCATGATGCGGCTCTACGAAGCCACACTGGCGCGCAGCGACCTGGCCTTCGAATGCCTGCCGGCGGCCTACTTCCGCCAGGTGCTGGAACACCTCGACGAACGCGCCGCTTGTGTCCTGTACTGGGTCGGCGATGAGTTGGTTGCGTTCAACCTGGTGCTGCTGGACGAACAACGTCTGGTGGACAAGTTCTTCGCCCACGATCTGGCCCGCACCCGCGAGCACAAGCTGTACATGCGCAGCTGGCTGGCGAATGTCGGCTACTGTATTGAACACCGGATTCCGATCTACGCGTGCGGCCAGGCCGGTTATGCCAGTAAGCTGCGCCTGGGCTGTTCGTTCATCGGCAATACGGTGTTTTTCCGCCATCGCCATCCCGTACTCAATCACCTGCTGCGGCTGGTGAAGATTTTCATCCGCCCGGACCGCACCGATCCGGCCATGGCGACCGCGATAAGCGAACAACAATAAGCGAGCATGATGAGCAAAGACCGACGCGCCACCGCCCGACCCTTCGCCCTCTCCGGCTGGAGCCTGCAACGCAAACTGGTGCTGGCGTTCTGGCTGGTCAGCGTGGTTCCGACCATGATCGCCGCCGAACTGGCGGCCACCACCCTGTCGCAGATTTTCGACAGCAACGTGCGTATCTGGCTGCAGGAATCGACCAAGATCGTCGAGGACGAAATCCGCGAGATCGTGCGCGACAATGCCCGGGCCGCGCAGCTGTTCCTGCGCTATACCCGCCCGCCTACGGACCGGCAGTCGTCCAGACGTGACAAGCTCACCGCCGACATCGCTGACTCCATGGGTATCGACGTGGTCGCACTCATGCGCAACAGCGATCACAAAGTGGTGTTCAGCACCGCCGCCGATGACATCGTGCGGCAGATCAGCACCGCGCCCAAAGCCGTGTTGCAGACATTGCAGGTCGGCGGCGTGGCGACCGGCGCCGTGGTCTCGACCTTCGAGTCCGAGCAGGACGGCACCGACTACAAACTGATCGTGGTGACCTACCTCGACAACAGTTTCCTCACCAGCGTTGCCGACGTGCACTCCCTGGACCTGCGCCTGTACCTGGCCAGGGACGCGGATTTCTCCGAGATCTTTTCCACTCAGCGCTTCGAAGATCATCCAGTGATCGTGCCGGAAAACATCGAGCAGCAACTGCGCAGCACCCGGCAGCCGATCGAGCAGTCGACCAACCGTTACAGCGGCATCTACCGACCGATTCTCAACGAAAACGGCGAGCTGCAAGGCGTGGTATTCAGCGGTCTGCTGCGCCACACCACCCTGGTGGGACTGGTCAATCAGAGCAACCTGTTCATCCTCATCTTCATTCTCAGTTCGGCGGCTTCGCTGGCGGTGGGCTGGCTGGTGTCGGAACGCCTGACCAAGCCGCTGCGGGGGCTGGCCAAAGGCGTACAGGCGGTGATCGCCGGGGATTACCGGCAACGCCTGCCGGTCACCGGCGGCGATGAACTGGCGGAACTGAGCAGCATCTTCAACCACATGAGCGAACGCCTGGGCGAGCTGCAGCATCTGGAGTCGCAACTGCGGCGCCGTGACCGTCTGCACGCGCTGGGCGAAGTGGCGATGGGCCTGGCCCATGAAATCCGCAACCCGCTGGGCATCATCAAGACGGCCACACAACTGTTGCACCGGCGCGCCGACCTGCCGGAGACCGACAAGCGCCATCTGGAATACGTGGTCAGTGAGGTCAGCCGCATCAACGACCTGATCACCGAGTTTCTCGACTTCGCCAAACCCAGTGCGCCACTGCGTTCGACCCAACTGGCACGGCCCCTGGTGGATGATCTGGTGGGTTTCTGCGCGCCGGAGCTGGCCAGCCACAAGATCGATGTGCAGATCGACGACCGCGCGCCGGGTGCGACCTTGTACGCCGATGCAAAGCAACTCAAACAGGCGGGCCTGAACCTGATCGTCAACGCCATCGACGCCATGCCCGACGGCGGTCGCCTGACCCTGGGCATTCACACCGACGAAAACAATACGGTCATCAGTGTCAGCGACACGGGCCAGGGCATCGAAGCCGACATGCTCGAGCGGATCTTCACACCGTTCGTCACCACCAAGGCGTCCGGCACCGGGCTCGGTCTGGCCAAAGTCTTCTCGATCATGGAAAACCATGACGGGCGCATCGAGTGCGTCAGCGAAAAAGATGCCGGAGCCACCTTCAGCCTGTACATTCCGGCCAACGGTGAAGATTACGACGAGGACAGCGATGACGCATAACGTACTGGTGGTGGACGACGAGCCCAAGCTCTGCGACCTGCTGGCATCGGCCCTGAGTCAGAACGACATTGCGGTGTTCACCGCCGGTAACGGCCTGCATGCGCTCAAGGTGCTGGAGTCCGAAGACATCGATCTGGTGATCAGCGACTGGCGCATGCCCGGCATGGACGGCCCGCAGTTGCTGGCGGAAATCAAGACCCGCTACCCACAGTTGCCGGTGATCGTGATGACCGCCTACAGCACGGTGAAAAACGCCGTGCAGTCAATGCGCAACGGCGCCTTCGATTACATCGCCAAACCCTTCGACATCGATGAGCTGGACATCACCGTCAGCAAGGCCCTGCAATTTCGCGACATCCTCAAAGACAACCTGCGCATGCGCGCCGAACTCGACGAGCACCAGCAGATCGACAGTCTGGTGGGCGACAGCCCGAGCTTTCGCCGGGTCCTGAGCGCGATCGACTCGGTGCGCGAAAGCAACGCCACCATCCTGCTGACCGGCGAAAGCGGCACCGGCAAGGAAATGGTCGCCCGGGCCATCCACAAGCACGGCAATCGCGCCGACAAGCCGTTTGTCGCGGTCAACTGCGCAGCGATCCCGGAAGGACTGCTGGAAAGCGAAATGTTCGGCCACCGCAAAGGCGCGTTCACTGGCGCGGTATCGGACCGGATCGGGCGCTTCCAGCAAGCGGACAAGGGCACGCTGTTTCTCGATGAAATCGGTGAGATGCCCCTGGCGTTGCAGGCGAAGATCCTGCGTGCCCTGCAGGAACGCGTCATCGAACCGGTGGGCGATCCGCGCGAGCGCAAGGTCGATGTGCGAGTCATCGCCGCGACCAACAAGAACCTGCTGGACGCGGTGGCCAACAAGGAGTTTCGCGAAGACCTGTATTACCGCCTCAACGTGTTCCCGATTCCGTTGCCGGCCTTGCGTGACCGGGTCGAAGACATTGCCCCGCTGGCCCGGCATTTCGCCCACACCCTGGGCGCTGCAGCGGGCAAACGCTTCAGCGGTTTCAGTGCCGAGGCGTTGCAGGCGATGGCCCGTTATTCGTGGCCGGGAAACATTCGTGAACTGCAGAACTGCGTCGAGCGCGCAACCATCGTTGCCTCCGGCGCGCAAATCGAAGAGCAGGACCTGCCGGCGTACCTGTTTGCCTCACAACCGACCGAGCCCGGTGCCCCGATCGCCGAAGGCAGCGTGCCGGCCGATCTTGAAGCGGCGCTGGCAGAGGTGGAAAAAGCCTATATCCTCGCCGCGCTGGCGCAGAGCAACGGTGTGCAGGCTGCGGCAGCGCAGCTGATCGGGATTTCCGAGCGCAGCTTCTGGTACCGGTTGAAGAAACTGGGCATTCATGTGGACAAGATCGTGCGCTGAATTCAGTTCACGGTGCCACCCCGGAACTCGCTCATGATCTGCACGATCCCCCGCTAGAGCAAGTTGCGCTCGCCCACCGGTTCGATCTGCGCCCAGTGCGAGGTGTCTTCACGGTGCTGCTGCAGATACGGCAGCACCGCCGCCAGCAACGGCGCCTTGAACGCCTCCTGAAAGCGATGGGCCAGGCCCGGAATCAGCTTCAACTGACTGCCACGAATATGCGCCGCCAGATGCACGCCGTGCATCACCGGCAGCAACGGATCCGCCGTGCCGTGCACCACCAGGGTCGGCACCCGCAATTGGTTGAGCAGCGCCACCCGGCTCGGTTCGGCGAGGATCGCCATAATCTGGCGTTTCACGCCTTCAGGGTTGAACGCCCGGTCATAGGCCACCGCCGCCTGATGCAACAGCACCTGGCGATCATCGGTCACCATCGGGCTCCCCAGCGCCGCCAGCAGATCGGCCTGTTGCTCCAGCGCCACTTCGCGATTGGGTGCTCCGCGCCGCGACAACAGCTGCACCAGCGCCGCGCTCGGTGCCGGCAAACCTTCGGCGCCGGAGCTGGTCATGATCAGCGTCAAGCTCTCGACCCGTTGCGGCGCCATGGCCGCCAGATGCTGGGCAATCATCCCGCCCATGCTCGCGCCGAGTACATGGAATTGCTCGACATGCAACGCATCCATCAGGCCCAGCGCATCGTCGGCCATGTCGGTCAGGCTGTAAGGCGCCGCCACCGGCAGGCCGAGCTTGTAGCGCAACACCTCGAACGTCAGGTTGGCCTCGGCCGGTACCTGGCGCCAGGTCGACAGCCCGACATCGCGGTTGTCATAGCGGATCACCCGGAAACCCTGCTGACAGAGCGCGACCACCACTTCGTCCGGCCAGTGGATCAACTGCCCGCCCAGGCCCATCACCAGCAGCAACGCCGGATCCGATGCACGACCGATGCTCTGGTACGCCAGGCTCACCTGTTCCAGATCGACCCGTTCGGTCGGTACATTGACGTCGCAACGCGACGCCGCTAAAGACACCTGCCCGAAAAAAACCGCGGCCAACAACGCCGCGATTGCAAAAATTCCTTTGAACATGAAAAACACCGAAACGCAGAACCCCAGTAGAGCGCGAGTCTGATGAAGTTTGTTCAAGCGCGCTGCCACAGTTCGATGACAGTTTGATGAAGAGTGCCGAGCGGTCACCGAGGCTCGCGATAACCATGTAACACCGACGGCTGCGGCTTTCTTCTTTCAATGATCGGCAGTTGGAGCGGATCTCCCGCTCCTCATCGCGAGCCTGCCGACCATGTCCGAAAGCCTGTTTACCGACCTCATCACGCCGGCGCCGCAAGTGTGGCCGGATTCAGAACCCTTGCCGCAGAACGTGGACAGCGCCCTGCTGCAGGACGCCACCACACGTTGGCGCAACGCCAGTCAGTCGTTGCGTGAGTTGTTGGCTGGTGTGCCTTCCATTCGCACTTCGCTGACCGATCTGCTCGAACGCGAACTGGATCTGGGAGAGTCGGGTGCAGGCCTGCGTTTTTCGGCAACAGAAGCGCACCCCGAACAATTTGTCGGGTTTGCATCACTCCTCGCGCTCATCCATCAGAGAAACCGAGCTGAATTGACACCGGACCGCCACGTTGAGGTGGTCGGTCTGGACGCAAGCCACCCGTTGAATGCCCTTGCACCACAGCAATTGCTGACGCGAATCAAAAGACTCGATCCATCGAAAGAACTCGACCGACGCTGGAGTTCATATTGGGCTGCACGCGCCCCCGGCACGCCGCTCTCGCGCCGGGAGCACGCCGCACGGTTGTACCTCGTCCATCTGGAGGCAACAGCGCAGGTCGCACTGGCTCGGCGCTCCCTGACCGTGGACCAGCTACGGCCATTGTGGCGGCTGTTGGACGACACTTCCCCTGAACCGCGTCTGGAGAATCAACCGATACACGGTGAGCGACTGGAACTGGTATTCGCCAACCAATGCCGGAGCCGTTTTCCCGGCGCATGGGTGATCAGCGTCGGCGAGCGACAATCCGCGCAACAATTGCTGTATCTGCCTCATCGACCGCTGCCCTTGCAGTCCTTCGCCAACCGCAACGACATGGAGTCATGGCTGCGCGCCCAGCCCTTCATTGCAAAGGAATTGTCAGCCTCGGGGATTCACTTTGAATACAGCGCCGGCGCTCTGCCATTGACCCACGGCATGAGTGAATGGTTGACCCGGATGCAGGAGGCTCGACTCAATGCCTTGCGCCAGAGCCCGGACGACTTGCCGGATCTGGTTGAACAGGCCATCCGGGCTCTGGTTCCGGCCGATCGCGTGGATCACCAGAACAGCAGCACCGGTGTACTGGCGTCACCTCCTCCCTTGACGACACCGACGCCTTCGTTGCACGGGGATGAATCACCTCTGTTTGGTGCACTGTTCGCCGACATTCCCTGGGAAGTGCGCCAGACGGCATTGCTGCGACAACAGAACGCGCTGCAAGCCTGGTCGAGCAGGGCCGGCGAAAAAGAGCAACGGGCGCTCGAGGATCTTCTCCAGCGTATGGAAGATGCCGAGCGCATGGCGGACGGGGCCGCTCAAGCGTTGGTCTACCGTGAACGGGTGTTGGACACCGTTGCATTCAATCGCGAGTTCACCCTGCTTCATCAGGCGCATAAAACCGCTCTGCTTGCCGAGGCCGCTCTGCAGTGCACACTCGGGCAACTGAGCGAGGTTCAATGGCGGGCACTCGAATCGATACTGGAAAACACCGGTGAAAACCAGACCGGTCCGTACGCAGCCGAAATCTCGCTGGTGCTGCACGGGCAGCCGGGTTCATCGACCCGAGAACAAACACTCGGCGGTCCGTTGGTCTTCAATCCTTCGAGGGTTCTGTCGGAGTCGAACGCGCCACACAGCCTGTTGTTGTACTGGCCCGGAACCGGCGGCGGCCTGCGACAGTTCGACAATCGCCGCGAGATGGAGCGTGAGCTGTTCAAGATTCCGGAACAGGACGCGGAGCTGACCCTGCACCTGAAGCGAATCTCCGGTGATCCCCTGCAACACGCCCTGAATCAGGTGACCCATGAGTTCGAGGAACAGGCCGGCACGCTACGGCAGCAACTCGTTCAATCAATCTCGACGCAGCGGGCCGAACGACTGGAAGCCGTGCGCCTGAAATATCGGTCTGCACTGCAGGTTCCCGTAAACGCTGCACGGCGTCTGGCCGCCAGCCACTTGCGAGAGCAACGCAGCAGCACCTCCCTGGCCAGCGTCCTGCCGGACTGGTTGAGCGATCTGTCCGGCCCTGACCGAAGCCGACTCAGGTGGCAGATCGAGGCGTACATCAAGGCCATGCAGCAGGGCCAGATGTTGATGTCGACCGCCCTGCCGCCCCGTGAGGAATTCACCCGACAGCACTTGCATGCGCGCCTGCGCAAGGACTTTTCGGTCAAAGGTCATTTCACCGTTCGACTGGACCTGCCTGACTCGGTGTCGATGGAAAAGCACACGATCAAGGCACCCGGAGCCCCCGGCACCCCCCAGAAACTCGAACTGGTTCCGAGCAAGGCGCGCAGCATGATGTCCCTCGAAGACCTGGCTCAACACAACATCGACAGAACGCCGTCGATGAGCCTGGAACCGCTGTTGCTGCGCCTGGGTTTCATGACCGTGCAAGTGAGCGCGAGCGACGAGAAAGAACGTCAGATCCTGAAAGCCGGCATCACCAGGGACTATCTGCGCAGGACCCTGCCGGAGCTGGATCTGCCCAATGCCTACGAAACCCTGATTCGCAAGGTATTCATGGGCTCGACCGATGAACCGCCGTTCGTCAATGATCATCGCCGCGAATGCCTGCTGGAGCCGTGGCGATTGATGCTCAGGCTGCAAGGCGAATGCGCTCGCCTGCAAAACCGGATCGGCGCACTGGATCAGCAGATCCTTGAGGTCGCCATCGATGCCGACACCCCGTCTGCCTGGCGCGCGAACAACCGGCAAATCGTCTTGCTGCCGGCCCTGCTCGCCTCCGGCGGCAAGGACACACCCAACCAAGGGCCGGTCACGCTGTCCGGTGTGAGCTTCATCGAGGAACAGGTCAGCGCAACGACGTTGCTGTACCTGACCGACAGTCCCGATGGGCAATGCCTGCGCCGCTATGACAGTCTGGAAGCGGCGCGCAAGGCGCTGTTCAATCTCTGTGTGCAGGAAAAATGGTCTCGCTGGCTGGCCGGTCGGGCTGTACAAGGCGATGCACAGGCCCACGAGCGGCGTATCGGTCAGGCCGTGCTCAAGCACTTTGATGCCTTGATCGGCGTGGGTGAACGCTGGCCGGCAACCACTTCACTCGCCGCGCACTTGCTCGATGCGCAAATGGGGCGGCTGATCCAGGCCCATCGCAGTACCTCTCGCTCCAATGCCGACTTGTACATGGAGCGTGCTGCGCGCAGCGGCACACATCTGTTTACCTGCATCAAAATGGCCTTGGGGCTTGTGCCGTTTGTCGGTACGGCCATCGGCCTGTATGACACCTGGAACAGCGCCAATCAGGCGGTGGCAGCTTTTTTGCGCGGTGCTGCGGGGGATGGGCTGGCCGAAATCGAAGCGTTGCTGTTGGCGCTGATCGACGCCGCGATGGATATCTTGCCCACCATAGGCGCAGCCACCGGCGCCGCTTCGCTGACCAGCACACGCCAATTGCGCAAACTGGCCGGCAGCCCCGCCGCGTTGCAGGCAAGCGCCGGGCGAAAGGCGAGACACCTGAGGGCACGATTCGCCGGCTACGAATACCCACAGCCTGTTTTCCTGAGCGGCCTGCAACCGGCCAGTGCCGGGCTGTTTCGCAATGTCTATCGACACGCTGACGGCGATTTCGTGGTACGTCAGGGACAGGTCTATAAAGTTGAACTGAGCAAGGACTCACGAGGCTGGCGCCTGGCAGGCAACGCGCAGAAAACCTACAAGCAACCGATCGCCCTGGATGAGGCGGGTAACTGGGACACTTATTTCGGCGTGTACGGAACAGCATTCGAGGGAGGCGGAGCGGGCGGCGGCAATGTCGTCGGGCATCTGGCCGATGCGCTGGATCCCATCTGGCCCGCGAGCATCCGCCAGCGATTGCCTCGCTGGTGGGGGGATCGTGTTTTTCGACGTCAACAACAATTGACCCAGATGACCGATGACCTGGCAAGGCAGATCGACAACCGATTCGCCGCAAGCTACGTCACCATCAACCGCTACAACAACGCGCCTCTCGACCAACGCCCGGCCTTGCGGGCCGCCGCCGATGCAGCCTGTATCGGCGATATCGAGTTGGCCAGCCGACGTTACCGACTGATGAACGATCTGCTGCCGCTGACCCATGGCAACAAACGACGCAAGGTCATCGAATGCATGAGCCTCGATGCCTGGAAGGTGGCCGACCGTCTTCAATTGCGCGTTCATCACATCAATCATCAGGTCAGCCCGCTGTTGGACCGGATCGACCCACTGATCGAACGCCTGATCGAGTTTCCGGGAAACTTGCTCAGCGAACACATCTCCCTTCACCGGGAAATTCGCGTATTGCGCCTGGAAATGCTGCAGAGGACTGAAGAGATCGAAAGCCTGATGCGTGATCTCAACCGCTGGTACGAACGCATCAGTCTGCCCCGTGACAAGGCCCACATACGAACCGAAGTCGAGGCTTTGAACACACGCCTGAGTGAAGGCAACCTGCTCTACCTCAGAACCGGCAGCCTGCTCGAAATCGTCCAGTGTCACGACAATCTCGGCGAAGTGTCCTGGCACTTTCTGCAAAACCAGGCACGGGATCTGCGCGCCAGAATGGATCGGGCCCTCTACACCCAGTTCAGCCTGCCAGAGACCGGCGCGACCCGGGGCCAACGCAACCAGATCCTGCAGGACTGCCTCAACACCTATGCGCAGTTCCGGCGGGCCATGACCGTATGGACGGCCAGCTACTCCCAACACTTCTACATGGATAACGTCCCGGCCCTGCTGGCGGGCATCGAAAAAATGGCCGAGCGGGCACGCAAGACACTGGAGTTGCCAACGGTTACCGCTGCCAAGGGGCGCAGCAGCAAAAAGATCTTTACCACCGAAGACAATCAGTTGCTGATCGGTGTCGAACATTGGGAGTCGACCACCCGGACGCGTCGCTATCACCTGACCGGCAAGGGCGGTGTCCAGGAGATCTGGGAACAGGGCAGCAACGGCAAGTATCACCTGCTGAATGCGCCTGCCCGACCATCGTCGCCCATGGAGCAGAATCCGGGCGCACTGCTGGCGGAGGCCCGCACCCGGCTGGAACGATTGCCTGCCTATGAGATCAAGGTAAACGCCCATGCCAGGCAGGACATGTTGCCGATCGATCTTGAGCACATGATGGTCAGCGAAGCTGACGAGCTGATTCACCGGGCCCAAAAGATCGAGCAGATCGATACGCAGAACCCGATCATCGCCACTCTGCGCGGCAAAGCCACCGAACTGCGGATCCGCGGGCGCCAAATACGCACCCGTCAGTCACTGAACAGCAAACATCCTACCGATGGCATGCTCGACGATCTGATCGGGCAGAACGCGGCGGACATCCGCAAAATCGCACCGTTGAAGAACCTTGGCAAACGCAGGGACGGCCGCATCGATTATCTGCAGGAATACGAAATCCGTGACCTGACCCAGGCACCGCCAAAACTGCTGTGGTACGCCCACTTCCACTACTCAAAGGCAACCCCCGGCTTTCACGATTTCGAAAAGGCCCATTTGAAACTACCCGAACACCGGTCTCTGACCCACGCCGACGATCCTTCCCTGCCCTATGCCGACATTGGCAAGCGCTCGTCAGTTCTGGTCCATTTCGAGAACCTGTGAAAACAGACGGGGGAGCGGCCCACTCCGCTCCCCCGTCTCATCAGGCCAGCTGACTGCGCAACTGGCGTGCCGCCGCCACCATGTTCACCAGCGCCGCTTCGGTCTCCGGCCAGGCGCGGGTTTTCAGGCCGCAATCGGGGTTGACCCACAACCGCTCTGCCGGAATCCGTTTCACGGCCTTGCTTATCAGCTTGACCATTTGCGCCGTGTCCGGCACCCGTGGCGAATGGATGTCGTAGACGCCCGGCCCGATGTCGTTCGGGTAATCGAACGCTTCGAAGGCTTCAAGCAATTCCATGTCCGAGCGCGAGGTTTCGATGGTGATCACGTCGGCGTCCATGTCGGCGATAGCCTTGATCACGTCGTTGAATTCGCTGTAGCACATGTGGGTGTGAATCTGGGTTTCATCCTTCACGCCCGAGGCCGTCAGGCGGAACGCTTCCACGGCCCAGTCGAGGTATTCCTGCCATTGCTCGCGGCGCAGCGGCAGGCCTTCGCGAAACGCCGCTTCGTCGATCTGCACGATTTTGATCCCGGCACGTTCCAGATCCGTCACCTCATCACGCAGGGCCAGCGCCAGTTGTTGCGCCTGGACCTTGCGCGACACGTCCTCGCGGGGGAACGACCACATCAGCATGGTCACCGGGCCGGTGAGCATGCCTTTCATGACCTTGTCGGTCAGGCTCTGGGCGTAGGTGATCCAGTCCACGGTCATGGCGTTCGGGCGGCTCAGGTCACCGTATATCACAGCGGGCTTCACGCAGCGCGAGCCATAGCTCTGAACCCAGCCGAAACGGGTGAACAGGTAGCCGTCCAGTTGCTCGGCGAAGTACTCGACCATGTCGTTGCGCTCGGCTTCACCGTGCACCAGCACATCCAGGCCCAGACGTTCCTGGACTTGCACCGCGTGGCGAATTTCGCTGCGCATGGCGTCATGGTAGTCGTTGGCCGACAGCTTGCCTTGCCTGAACGCCTGACGGGCCAGACGAATCGAGCCGGTCTGCGGGAACGAGCCGATGGTGGTGGTCGGAAACGTCGGCAACTTCAAACGTGCCTGTTGCGCGACGATGCGTTTGGCGAACGGCGACTGGCGTTGGCTGTCGCCGGCATTGATCGCTTCGATCCGCGCCTGTACTTCAGCCTTGTGGATACGCGGCGAGCGGGCACGGCTTTCCTGAATGGCGCGGCTTTGCGCCAGAGCGCTTTGCACTTTCGGCGCTTGTGGATCGTTCAACGCATCACGCAGCACGGCGATTTCGCTGCACTTCTGCACGGCGAAGGCCAGCCAGCTTTTCAGTTCCGGATCGAGCTTGTCTTCACGCTCGACATCCACCGGGCTGTGCAGCAACGAACAGGAACTGCTGACCCACAGGTTGTCGCCGAAACGCTCCTGAGCCGGTTGCAACTGCGCCAGTGCCTGTTCCAGTTCGCAGCGCCAGACATTGCGACCATTGACCAGCCCCACCGAGAGGATCTTGTAGGTCGGCAGCCGATCCAGCACCTGGCCAAGTTGCTCCGGTGCGCGCACGGCATCGATGTGCAGGCCTTGCACCGGCAGGCCGACGGCGAGGCCAAGGTTGTCTTGAAGGCCACTGAAATAGGTCGCCACCAGCTTCTTCAACGGCGAATACTGAAGGATGTGATAGGCGCGTTCGAAGGCGTTTTTCCACGCTTGCGGCAGATCGAGGGTGAGGATCGGTTCGTCGATCTGCACCCACTCCACGTCTTGTGCAGCAAGGCGACCGAGGATTTCGTTGTACACCGGCAGCAGGCGCTCCAGCAGGTCGAGCTTGTCGAAGTCATTACCTTTCGCCTTGCCCAGCCACAGATAAGTCAACGGGCCGATGATCACCGGTTTGACGTTGTGCCCCAGCACTTTGGCTTCTTCGACTTCATCGAACAGCTGTTCCCAGCTCAGCTTGAACTGTTGATCAGCGGTGAATTCCGGGACCAGGTAGTGGTAATTGGTGTCGAACCACTTGGTCAGCTCCTGTGCGTATTGAGTCTTGGCGGGCTCGCCGCCGCAGCAGGACGTCGTGGCACCACGGGCCATGGCAAACAGAGTGTCGAGGGTCGGCAGACCGCGTTCGTCGCGCACACCGTTGAAGCGCTCGGGAATCACACCGAAGGTCAGCGAGTGGGTCAGCACCTGGTCGTACCAGGCGAAATCGCCGACCGGCAACAGCTCGATGCCGGTGTCCTTCTGCAGTTGCCAGTGCCTGGCGCGCAGCTCGCGGCCGACCTGATTCAGGGCCGGCTGATCGAGATCGCCCTTCCAATAGGCCTCCAGGGCTTTTTTCAGTTCGCGGTCGGCGCCGATGCGCGGGAAACCAAGGGTGTGGGCCACGGCCATGTCGAGTGTTCTCCATTGGGTAAAAGATGGCGCCATTGTCGACAGCCAGGACAACATGAGACAAACTCAACCTTTTCGTGTTGATCACAAATTTCCCTCATGGAGCCAGTGGTGCTTGAAATCCGTCACCTGAAAACCCTGCATGCCCTGCGCGAAGCCGACAGCCTGGTGGATGCAGCCGATCGCCTGCACCTGACCCAGTCGGCGCTGTCCCACCAGTTCAAGGAACTGGAAGAACGCATGGGCATGCCGTTGTTCGTGCGCAAGACCAAACCGGTGCGGTTCACCAGCGCCGGCCTGCGCCTGCTGCAACTGGCCGACGCGACCCTGCCGCTGCTGCGCGCCGCCGAACGGGACATCGGGCGTCTGGCCGGGGGCACCGCCGGGCGTCTGCACATGGCCATCGAATGCCACAGTTGCTTTCAGTGGCTGATGCCGACCATCGACCAGTTCCGTGATGCGTGGCCGGAAGTCGAACTCGACCTGGCCTCGGGTTTCTCCTTCGCCCCGCTGCCGGCCCTGGCCCGGGGCGATCTGGACCTGGTGGTGACCTCCGACCCGCTGGAAATCGCCGGCATCACCTATGTGCCGCTGTTCACCTACGAGGCGATGCTCGCAGTGGCCAACCAGCATGCCTTGGCGAGCAAGCCCTACATTGTTCCCGAAGACCTGCTGAGCGAGACCCTGATCACCTATCCGGTCGAGCGCGACCGGCTGGACATTTTCACCCGTTTCCTCGAACCCGCCGACATCGAGCCCGCGCAAGTGCGCACTTCAGAACTGACGGTCATGATGATGCAACTGGTGGCCAGCGGCCGGGGCGTGTGCGGCATGCCGCACTGGGCACTGCATGAATACAGTTCGCGGGGCTACGTGAAGGCCAAGCGGCTGGGGGAGAAAGGCCTGTTCGCGACCCTGTACGCGGCGATCCGTGCCGACATGCTGGACGCGCCTTACATGCGCGACTTCCTGCTGACGGCCAAGGACACCTCGTTCTCGACACTGGATGGGGTCAGCGCGGCTCGTTGACGGTTCCACAGGGTCATGGGTGTTATCGAAGTTCGCGCCACATATGGATCTTGTCGAAGTAATCCTCGCCGACCCGCACCGCCATCGGTTCCAGACCGAACTGGATGAAGCCGCAGCGCTGGTACAGATTGAACGCCGCGTCATTGCCGGCGGTGACGGTCAGTTGAATGACTTTCAGCGCCGGATGCTGCTGCGCTTCGTCCAGCACCGCCTCCATCAGTTTCAGGCCCAATCCTTGCTGACGGAACTCGGCCGACACATACATACCGAAGACCGTTGCCTTGTGCCGGGCCTTTTCCCGAGGTTCGAACGCCAGACCGACGATCCCCGCCAACCGACCGGCTTCGAACGCACCGAACACCACGTCGAGCTTGCCGGTCAGGCGCGATTCCCACCAGCTCAGCGGCATCGCTGCCCGCTCGCGCACACTGGAAGTGAACGCCTGCGGATGCCGGTCGTAAGCCTCCAGCATCAACTCCCGATAGGCCAGCGCATGGCTGGCGTCGAGCCGCTCGATCCACATGTTCAGGCTGCCTTGCGTTGCTCAAGCATCAGTCGCACCGCCAGACCGCCGAGTACAAAACCCATGAAATAGCGCTGCGCCGCCAGCCAGGTCGGGTTGCTGGCGAACCACGAGGCGATTCCCGCCGCCGACAGGGCGATCAGCAGGTTGACGCTGAAGCTGACGCTGATCTGGGTCAGGCCGAGAATGATGCTCTGACTGAACACCGAGCCGTGCTCCGGGGTAATGAACTGTGGGAAAACCGAAAGATAGAACACCGCGATCTTCGGGTTCAGGGCGCTGGTGAGAAAACCCATGGTGATCAGTTTGCGCGAGGAGTCCGCCGGTAGCGCCTGCACTTCGAACGGCGAGCGTGCGCCGGGTTTCACCGCTTGCCAGGCCAGCCACAGCAGGTACAGCGCACCGGCCCACTTCAGCACTTCATAGGCCATCGGCACCGCAAGAAACACCGCCGTCAGACCGGCCGCCGCCGCAAACATATGCACGAAGAACCCGGCCACCACTCCCAGCAGCGACGTGACCCCGGCCTTGCGTCCCTGACAGATCGAACGGGAAATCAGGTAGATCATGTTCGGCCCCGGCGTCAGGACCATCAGCAGTGCCGCGGCGGCAAAAATCAACAGGTCCGGCAACGGGATCATGGCGAAGTCCTTGGCGTGAATGATCAGGCGGTCGCAGTCAGCGAGGCTCGATGGAACGGCAGGATCAGGTCCCGTGTCAACGGGGCGAGAACCACATCGCCGTCGATGGCCGGGTCGATCCAGATCACCTCTTCGATCTCGGCCGCCGGCGACACTTCAGCGTCGATGTGCAGTTGAAAGATATCGGCCTGCACGACAAACCCCGGCTCGTTGGCGGCCGGTGCCGAAAACTGCCCGAGAAAACTCGCCTGCGCCGGATCGATCACCAGCCCCAGCTCTTCCTCCAGCTCACGGGCCAGGGCATGCACCGGCAACTCGTGAGGCTCGATCTTGCCGCCGGGCTGCATGAACGCCGTGGTGCCACGCTTGCGCACCAGCAGGGTCCGGCCATCGGGGCCGATCAGCAAGGCGGCGGCAATGCGAATGATGCGTGGGGTTACAGTCGATGCAGAAGTCATGGGTCAGTCACTGGCGTCGATAAAACCGCAAGGATCCCATGCCGATGACAGCGACGTCATCCACCCCGGGCTTCGAGCGCCGGTTCCAGGTCGTCCGGGACCTTGACGAACACCTTGTACCTTGCACCTTCCATGGCTTCGAAGCTGATCAGTTTGTCCACCAGCAGAGCGCTCAAGACCTTGCCTGCATTGAGCAGCAACATGCCGTTGTCGGCATTGAGATTGCGCGCCAGGATCATCCCCGCCGCCAGTTCCCGTGTGCCCAGCACCTTGACGTTCGGGTCGGCCAGCACGACATCGTTGAGGAACGCCGCGCAGACCTGGATGAAGTCTTCGATCAGGTCAGGATCGTACAACCTGCCGGCGTACTGGCGCAGGTACAGCAAGGCTTCGTCGCTGTTCATCTGCCGCTCCAGAATCAGCCCGCGCTGCAACTCGACGAAATCCACCGCCAGCTTCAACAGGCGCGAGCCGAAAGGGATGGCCTCGCCCTTGAGCCGGTCGGGAAAACCGCTGCCGTCCCAGCGCTCCTGATGATGCAGGATCAGACGCGCCGCATCCTTCATCGGATCGAGGGTCATCAGCAGCGACTCGCTCTGTTTCGGGTAGGCCCGATAACGGTCGCGGTCAGTGCTGTGCAGCAGGTCGGAAGGCGTGGTCATCATGCCGTCGGTCCAGCTCAGCTTGCCGATGTTGTACAGCGCCGCAGCCATGGTCAGGTCGCGGCTGGCAGCTTCGTCCAGGCCATGCGCCTTGCAGTAGGCGCGCACCAGTTCGATGATCTGCCGGTTGGTCTGCTTGGCCGGGGGCAGGCGCAGATTGGCCAGCAGCGAGAACACTTCGGTGCCGGTCACGTAACTGTGCTTGAGCTCCTCGTAGGCCAGGTCGAGCATGTCGGCGGTCTGCTGCAGTTCGGCGGTGCGGGCGGCGACATGTTTTTCCAGGGTGCTGTTGAGCAACCTCAATTGTTCGTTCTGTACCTGTGTCAGTTGTTCCAGGCGCTGGCGCTCACGCTCCAGATGCTGGTGTTCCAGCGCCTGGCGCAGAACCAGGAGCATTTCCTCATCGTTCCAGGGTTTGCTGATGTAACGGTCGATCTGGCCTTCATTGATGGCCTTGATGATCGCCGACGGGTCGGCATAGCCGGTGAGCATGATCCGCGTGGTCGCCGGATAGAGCCGGTGAACCTGAGCCAGCAGCGTGGCGCCATCCATGTTGGGCATCCGCGCGTCGCTCATCACCAGATCGACCGGGCGTTGCGCCAGTATTTCCAGCGCCTGGGCACCGCTGGTGGCAAGCAAGACGTCGTAAGGCTGGCCACGCAGCAGACGACGCAGGCTGTTGAGGATCGGTTCCTCGTCATCGACGAGCAGAACCGCAGGTCGTCGGGCCGAAGTCGGGACGGGTTGCTCTTCCATGGCGAGGCCTCGCGCAAAACGGTGGATAAGGATGACGCACCGACAGACCGCCCCGCTTGCCCGCGCCTGCATGAAAGGCTAGATGATTTTTCGCGGCGGACCTGTAAATCCTCGTTTACAACACGGCAGGCGAAGTCGCGTCCGGACAACTATGCTCAAGTCACCGAACAACACCATCGGCCAGTGCGCAGGCTTGAAGTGAGGGGAAAAGGATGCTCCCGATGACGAAAGTGCGTGAACCCGCAGGCATCGCGTCATGAGCGCACAGCCCGGCCCGGTCAATCGCCGTGTGCTGATCGTCGACGATACGCCGTCGATCCACGACGATTATGCAAAAATCCTCAAACCATCCAGCGTTGCGGACGGCAATCTGGACGAAACCGAGAGCCTGCTGTTCGGCACCCCGTCCAGCGCGGCGGACTCATCCATAGCCCCCTTTGAACTGGACTCGGCCTTTCAGGGCCGGGAAGCGCTGGACAAGACCGAAGCCGCCCTGGCCGCCGTTCGTCCCTATGCCATGGCTTTCATCGACATGCGCATGCCGCCGGGTTGGGATGGCCTGGAAACCATCGAGCGGCTCTGGCAGGTCGATCCCAAGCTGCAAGTGGTTCTGTGCACCGCCTATTCCGATCATGCACTCGAAGAGATCGACCGCAGGCTGCCCTTGAACGATCGCCTGCTGATCCTGAAAAAGCCGTTCGATGCGATCGAAATCCGTCAGATGGCCAGTGCCCTGACCGTCAAATGGCAAATGACCGAAGACGCCGCGCTGAAGATGAATCTGCTGGAGCAGGCTGTGCAGGAACGCACGCGCGAGCTGTCCGATGCCAACATCATCGTGCAGAACAGCCCGACCATCCTCTACCGGCTGCGCGGCGAGCCGTCGTTTCCGCTGATGTACATGTCCCACAACATCACCCGCTACGGGCACGCGGCGGCCGATCTGGTGGGGGTGCAAAACTGGGCGCGAAAGCTGATCCACCCCGACGATCAGGCCAGTGTCGACGCCGCCATGGCCCGGGTGCTGGAGCGCGATGCCGTGGGCGCTTCGATCGAGTTTCGCCTGCGCACCGGTGACGGCTCCTGGCGCTGGGTGGAGAACCGCTACGTGCCGGTGCGTGATCAGGATGGCCGCCTGCTGGAAGTCGAAGGGATCATCCTCGACATCACCGAACGCCGGTTGGCCGAGGAGAAAATGGCCCATCTGGCCCGCACGGACGGCCTCACCGGGCTGGCCAACCGTGCCACGCTGATCGAGCGCCTGCACCAGGCCTTTGCCGCTGCCCGCCGGGGAGCGGCGCCCTTCGCGGTGTTCTATCTGGATCTGGATCACTTCAAACGGATCAACGACACCCTCGGTCATCCGGTCGGCGATCTGCTTTTGCAGGAGGTGGCGCGGCGGATCAAGTCCAACGTTCGGGAAAACGACGTGGTGGCGCGCCTGGGGGGCGATGAATTCGCGATCCTGCAACTGGACGTCAGTGATCCGACCCAGTCCGCCGCCATTGCTGCCAAGATCCGCGATGCGCTGCTGGAGCCTTATCACCTGGCGGGCAACGCCGTGCACATCTCCGTCAGTATCGGCATCTGCCTTTACCGCTCCGCCAGTCTGGATGCGGACAGTCTGCTGGCCGGCGCCGACATGGCGCTGTACCGCGCCAAAGAGACGGGGCGCAACCAGTATCAGTTCTATTCCGAGGAAATCACCCGGGAAGTGGCCGAACGCATGACCCTGACCGAGGAACTGCTGACGGCCCTCACCGGGGGTGGCCTGAAACTCGACTACCTGCCGGAAGTGGACCTGCACAGCGGCAGGATTCTGGGCATGGCCGCGCAGGTCAGCTGGCAGCATCCCAGGCTCGGCCTGCTGCCGGCATCGGCCTTCGTGCCGGCGGCGGAAAAGACCGGCGCGATCATTCCACTGGGGCGCTGGATCCTGAATCAGGCCTGCTGGCAGATGCGCCAGTGGCAGAACGAGGGCGTGGCACCGCCGGTGATGGCGATCAAGATTTCCCTGGCGCAGCTCAAGAGCGGGCCCGAACTCATCTATGACGTGCTGCGCATCGCGGCCCGCTGGGAGCTGGCGCCATGGGATCTGCGCTTCGATGTCACCGAAGCCACACTGGCCCAGACCCAATGGACCCACAACGATGCGCTGCCACGCCTGCGCGAACTGGGTGTGACCATCGCCATCGATGACTTCGGCACTGAATATTCATCGTTCGATTACCTGAAGACCTACCGGGTCAATCACCTCAAGCTTTCCCAATCCCTGATCGACAATGCGGCCCAGGACGATGAGGGGGCCAGCAGATTGCGGGCGATCGTCAATTTCGCCCGGGATCTGGCGATCGACATCAGCGCCGAGGGCATCCAGTCTTCGGATCAGGGCGCGCTCCTTGCATCCAGCGCAACGTTGAAAAACGTACAGGGCTTGTGCCTCAGTGCAGCCGTCAGTCCCGAGCAGGCAGCCCGCTTGTTGAAGGCCGGGAGCGCGAGCACCCCGTTTCCCGGGGAGGACGACGGATGAAAGCGCCTTTTCCCCAGACCAACCGGCGGATCCTGATCGTCGACGACACGCCGGCGATCCATGCCGACTTCCGCAAGATCCTCTGTCCCGACACCGAGAGCGACAAGGATCTGAGCGGCCTCGAACAGACGCTCTTCGGCACACGGCAAACGCCGCACCTGACCTTCCAGCTCGACTCGGCCTACCAGGGGCAGGAAGCCCTGAAACTGGTGCAGGACGCGCTGAACGAAGGCCGTCCCTATGCCCTGGCCTTCACCGACATGCGCATGCCCCCAGGCTGGGACGGCCTGGAAACTGTCGAAAAACTCTGGGCGATCGATCCGAACCTGCAAATCGCCCTGTGCACCGCCTACTCCGACTACAGCTGGGAGGCCATGGCCGAACGCCTGGAATTCGGCGATCAACTGCTGATCCTGAAAAAACCGTTCGATTCACTGGAAATCCGCCAGATGGCCAATGCCCTGACCTGGAAATGGCAGTTGGCCCAGGACGCCGCACTGAAAATGCTCAACCTCGAAAAAACCATCGAGGCGCGGGTGCATGAATTGCTCAAGGTCTCGCACCTGCTGCAATACGACAGCCTCACAGGCCTGCCCAACAGCACCTTGCTGGGGGACCGCCTGAGTCAGTCGCTGGCGGTCTGCCGGCGTCACGACAAACAACTGGTGGTGATGTTTCTCGGCATGGATCGCTTCAAGCGTATCAACAATGCGCTGGGGCACCCCGCTGGCGACGAAATGCTCAAACGGGTCGGCCAGCAACTGTTGAACACCGTGCGCGAATCCGACTCGGTGTTTCGCTACGGCTCCGACGAGTTCGTGGTGATTCTCAGCGACATCGATCACCCCCACCAGACTCACGGCATCGCCGAAAAACTGCTGGCGGCCATCCGTATTCCGCAAACGATCCTCGGCCATGACCTCAGCGTCACCGCCAGCCTGGGCATCAGCCTCTATCCCGACGACGGTCTGGAGGCCATCGAGCTGATCAAAAAAGCTGAAACGGCCATGCGCAGCGCCAAGGAAAACGGCCCGAACGAGATCAGCTTCTTCATCGAAGCCATGAACCAGCGCGCCAGGGAACAGCAAGGTATCGAAACAGGCATTCGTCAGGCGCTGCAACGGCACGAATTTGTCCTGCACTATCAGCCGAAAATCGATCTGGCCAGCGGTCGCGTGGTGGGTGCCGAAGCCTTGGTGCGCTGGCAGAAGCCGGGACAAGGCTGGGTGTTTCCGTCAGAGTTCATCCCCGTGGCCGAAGACAGCGGCCTGATCGTGCCATTGAGCAAGTGGGTGCTGGGAGAGGCGTGTCGACAGACCCGTGAATGGCAGACAGCGGGCTTGCCGCCGATCCGCATGTCGGTCAATACCTCGGCCATCGACTTTCGCCAGCGCCTTTTCGTCGAGGGCATCGAACAGGTGCTGGCACAGACCGGGCTGGATCCCCGTCTGCTGGAGCTGGAAATCACCGAAAGCGTACTGATGCAGAACGTCGACGCCACCATGCGCGCTCTGAATCGCTTGAAAGTGCTGGGCGTCAGGCTGGCCATCGATGACTTCGGCACCGGATATTCCAGCCTGAGTTATCTGCGACGCTTCCCCATCGATGTCCTGAAGATCGATCAGTCGTTCATTCGCGGCCTGAGCCATGACAGCAACGACGCCGCGCTGGTCGGCGCGATCATCAGCCTGGGCAAGAGCCTGAACCTGAACGTCATCGCCGAAGGCGTGGAGACCGCACAACAGCTGGCCTTTCTCAGAGCGCACCATTGCGAGGAGGGCCAGGGCTTTCACTTCAGCAAAGCCCTGCCGGCGGATGCTTTCGCCCGCCTGCTGGTTGCCGGCTTGCCCGGCCCATGGAGCGCGACATGAACACGCCGGCGACGTACCGGTCACGCCGTGTTCTATGCCTGATGCTTTTCGCTTGCTGCACCGGCATCGGTGCCGCGCCGCTGGACGAACCCCTCAAACCCTTGCCCGACATACCGCGGCAGGATCCGGAACGGGTCGAACTGGGGCGCCGGCTGTTCCACGACCCACGGCTGTCGGTGAACAACAGCCTGTCCTGCGCCAGTTGCCATCAACTGGATAAAAACGGTGCCGACAGCCGGGCCCTGTCCCTCGGGTTCGATGGCCGGCCGGTGGCGGTCAATACCCCGACCGTATTCAATGCCAGCCTCAACTTCCGCCAGTTCTGGGACGGGCGCGTGGAGACGCTGGAGGAACAAAGCAATGTCGTCATCACCAGTCCCCACGAGATGGGCAACGACTGGAACACCGTCGTGCAGCGGATTGCCGGCGATCCTGACTATCAGCGCTCGTTCAGCGCCGCCTATCCGGACGCCGTGACGAAAGCCAATATCCAGAACGCCCTGACAAGCTTCGAACGCACATTGCTGACACCGGGTTCGCGTTTCGATCAGTACCTGCAAGGCAACACCGACATCCTGACCCTCGATGAAAAATACGGCTATCAGCGCTTCAAGGACTACGGCTGTATCGCCTGCCATCAGGGCGTGAACATCGGCGGCAACATGTATCAGAAGTTCGGGGTATTCGGCGATTACATCGCCGACCGTGGCCAACCGACGGAGGCCGACCAGGGCCGCTTCAACGTGACCGGAGACCAAACCGATCGGGCCGTGTTCAAGGTGCCGAGCCTGCGCAACGTCGCATTGACCGCGCCGTACTTTCACGACGGTTCGGCGCCCACTCTGGAACGGGCCGTGGACGTGATGTTCCAGTATCAGCTGGGGCGCATGCCGAGCGAGGAAGACAAGGCGCTGATCATCGAATTTCTCAAGACCCTGACCGGACACTGGGAGGGCCAGCCATGATGACCACCGTCGCGGGGCGGCGCAGCCTGCTGTTGCTCAGTCTCCTGGCCGTATTGCTGGCCTCGATCCTGGTGTTTCTCTACCTTAAATCCACCTCCGGGCAGACCGGCACCTACACCGAATCCCGGGACCTGATCCGTCAGATCAAGCAACAGGATTCGCAGTGGGAAAGTGAAGTCCTCAAGGCCCGGGTGGCAATCACCCACAATTACGACCCGCTGGTCTCACCCATGAACGAGATCAATCGCCTGTGGGCACGCTTTGAATCCATGGAGCCCGGACAGCAGAGTAACGAATCCGGGCAATGGGACCATGCCCGCGGACGCTTTCTGGACGCCATGCAGGAAAAGACCCGACTGGTGGAACAGTTCAAGTCGCACAACGCGCTGTTGCGCAACTCCCTGGCGTTTCTGCCGAGCGCCGAGGATGACATTCAGGCGCAACTGGCCAATCTGTCCGACCTCGACAAGATCCAGTTGCAGAACATTGTCACCGACACTTATGACCTGTTGCTCAGCGCCCTGGAGTTCGCTCAGGTCGCCTCCGACGACAAGGCCTCGGACATTGAAGTGGGCTTGAACAAACTGGCGGTGAATGCGCAACGCCTGCCGGTGAACTTTCAAATGCCGATCAGGATTCTGAGCGAACACATCGCCCTGATCCTGCGCGAACAACCGATCGTCAACCACCTGCTCGATCAGATCGAGGCGATACCCGTGGCCGAGCGCCTGGACACCATCACCAACATGCTCGACCTGGATCAGCAGCAGGCCGAACGAACCGACCAGAAGTACCATTTCTTTCTGCTGCTGTTTTCTGTCCTGCTGATGCTGTCGCTGCTGTGGCTGGCCATCCGCCTGATTCGCAGCTTCGCCGAGATCAACCGGGTCAATGCGGCGTTGCAGACGGCCAATGATGTGCTCGAACAACGGGTCGACGAGCGGACTCGCGAACTGAAGAGCGCGCAGAGCGAACTGCTCGACGCCGCACGCCAGGCCGGCATGGCGGAGATTGCCACCAACGTGTTGCACAACGTCGGCAACGTGCTCAACAGCGTGAACATCTCATCCGATCTGATCTCGCGCAAACTGCACAGCAGCAAGGCCCTGGGGCTGGGCAAGGCGATGCAACTGATCAACGAACATCCGCATGACCTCGGATCGTTCCTGACCGAGGACGCCAAAGGCAAGCTTTTGCCCGGCTACCTCAATCAACTGGTAGGCGCCATCGCCCTGGAACAGCAGGAAATGGCCGACGAACTGGCCCAGATGAACAAGAGCGTCGATCACATCAAGGACATCGTCGCCACCCAGCAATCCTATGCCGGGGCCAACAGCATGACCGAGCCGCTGTACATCAACGAACTGCTCGAAGACGCGCTGCGCATGAATGCCGGGGCGCTCACCCGGCATCACGTCACGGTCGTCAAGGAATACGCCGACGTGCCCCAGGTGATGGGTGACAAGCACCGCCTGCTGCTGATCCTGATCAACCTGATCAGCAACGCCAAGTACGCGATGGCCGACCTCAGCAACCGCCCACGGACCATTACCCTGGGGGTGAAGATCGTCGATGAAGGGTTCCTGGAAATCAGCGTCAGGGACGATGGCGAAGGCATCGCCCCGGAGAACATGACGCGGATCTTTGCCCACGGTTTCACCACCCGCAAGGATGGCCACGGCTTCGGTCTGCACAGTTGCGCCCTGGCGGCCATCGAGATGAACGGGCACCTCACCGCCCACAGCGACGGGCCCGGGCTGGGCGCCCTGTTCACCTTGCAGATTCCGCTGATCAAGGTAACGGAGCACGCATGAGCGAACTGTCGAACCGCCGCATCCTGCTGATCGACGACATGCCGTCGATCCACGAAGACTTTCGCAAGATCCTGACGCCCAACCGGGCGCAGTCGGTGGAACTGGATGAAATGGAAGCGGCCCTGTTCGGTGCTCCCGCCCGTCCCCGACGGGACGCATTCGAGCTGGACTCGGCCTATGGCGGCGAAGAAGGCCTGGCCAAACTCAACCTGGCCTTGCAGGAGCAATGCCCCTACGCCCTGGCCTTCGTCGACATGCGCATGCCCGATGGCTGGGACGGGGCAAAGACCATCGAGCAACTGTGGCTGCAGGATCCGCAACTGCAGGTGGTGGTGTGCACCGCCTATTCCGACTATTCCTGGGACGAATTGCTCGATCGCCTGCACGCCCATGACCGGCTGCTGATCCTGAAAAAGCCCTTCGACAACATCGAAGTCCAGCAGATGGCCAACACCCTGCTGACCAAATGGCAGATGACCGAACGCGCGTCGCTGCAAATGCATCATCTGGAACACCTGGTGGACCAGCGCACCGCCCAGTTCCGCCAGGCCAGCGAGGCCCTGCAGCGGGAAATCGACGAACGCAAGCAACTGGAAGGCCAACTGGTGCAATCGGAGAAACTCGCCTCGCTGGGGCAACTGGCCGCCGGCGTCGCCCATGAAATCAATAACCCGATCGGATTCGTTTCTTCCAACCTCGGCACCCTCGACGGCTACTTTCAGCAACTGCTGACCCTGCTCGGCGCCTGTCGGACCGCCGAACAGAGCCTTCCCGCCGAACTGGCCGCGCAACTGCAGCAACTGCGTGAACACCTCGAAGTGGATTTTCTGCTGGAAGACATTCCGGTGCTGATCCGGGAATCCAAGGAAGGCATCAGCCGGGTCGGGCAGATCGTCAAGGATCTGAAGGACTTTTCCCGGGTCGACACCCGACAGCAATGGCAATGGGCGAACCTGCAACAGGGTATCGATTCGACGCTCAACATCGTCGCCAGCGAACTCAAGTACAAGGCCGATGTGGTCAAGGAATATCAGGACATTCCGGAGGTAGAATGCCTGCCCTCGCAGATCAATCAGGTCATCATGAACCTGGTGGTCAACGCGGCGCAGGCCATGGGCGCCGAACGCGGCACCATTACCCTGCGCACCGCTGTGCAAGGGGAGTCGGCGATCATCGAAGTGGCCGACAACGGCTCGGGCATCGCGCCCGACACCCTGCAGAAAATCTTCGACCCCTTCTTCACCACCAAACCCGTAGGCCAAGGGACAGGACTGGGCCTGTCCCTGTCTTACGGCATCGTGAAAAAGCACGGCGGGGACATTTCCGTCAGCAGCACGCCAGGGGTCGGCACCACGTTTCGCGTGCAACTGCCGTTGCGCCAGACCCGGCCTGCGGCGTGATGTCAGGTCAGCTCGCTTCCTGGAAATCCATCTCCGGCGGCTGGCGGCGGAAACCACCCGTGAGCATTGCCAGATACACCACGCCAATCGTCAGCCAGCTCAGGCCCAGGTAAACCGCCAGGTGATCGAGACTGACCATCAGCCATAGGTCCGCCGCCAGGCCGATGAACGGGAACACCAGAAACAGCATCAATTCGCGCGGGCCTTTCTTCTCGCCACCGATCCAGTAATGAAAGATGACTGACAGGTTGACCAGGCTGAACGCCAGGAACGCGCCGAAATTGATGAACGAAGTCGAGGTGGTCACGTCGAGTTTCAGCGCCAGCAAGGCCACCACGGCGCACAGCAGAATGCTGTTGACCGGCGTGCCGAAACGCTCGTGCAAAGTACCGAAGAACGACTTGGGCAACACGCCGTCACGGCCCATGGCGAACAGCAGCCGCGAGCCACTGGCCTGGGCAGACAGACCCGAGGCGAACTGACCGACGATCAGGCCGATCAGGAAGATCGACACGAACAGGTCACCCCCGATGTTGCGCGCAATTTCGTAGGCCGCCGAGTCGACGTTATCGAATTGAAACGACGGATGGGCGACCTGCACGAAGTACGACACAGCGACGAAAATCAGCCCGCCGATCAGCGTGATCAGCATGATCGCCCGGGGGATGGTGCGGCGTGCATCACGGGTTTCTTCGGTCAAGGTGCTGACCGCATCGAAACCGAGGAACGAATAACAGGCGATGGCGGCGCCGCTCATGATCAATGGCATCTGCATGTCGCCGTTGAAAAACGGTTTGATCGACCACAACGGCGTGCCGGCGTCGCCACTGAGGTAATGCACGCACAGGGCGACGAAGGCGACCAGCACCAGAAACTGCACCAGCATCAGCAAGGCGTTGATGCCGTTGGCCAGTTTCAGGCCGATGATGTTGATCGCGCTGGTGATGCCGATAAAGGCCAGCACCCAGATCCACTGCGGGATAAACGGGAACGCCGAAGCGAGGTACGCGGCGCCGATCAGCCAGATCGCCATCGGCAGAAACAGGTAATCGAGCAGCACGGCCCAACCGGCGATGAATCCGAGTTTCGGGCTGATGGCCTTGCGCACGTAGCTGTAGGCCGAGCCCGCCACCGGGAATGCAGCCGCCATGCGGCCATAGCTCATGGCGGTGAAGAACATCGCCGCCAGCGCCGCCAGATACGCGGCGGGCACCATGCCGGCGGTGGATTGGGCGAGGATGCCGAACGTGCCGAGGACAATGATCGGCGTCATGTAGGCGATGCCGAACAGCACCACCGCCCCCAGCGAAAGGGTGCGTTGCAAACGAGCCATGGGCGACTTACTCCGGATTTTATTGGATTTATGGCAGAGGCCGAGTTCGGCGAGTGTTTTGGGTGTTGCTGATCGTTCCCACGCTCCGCGTGGGAACGATCAGGTACAACGGGTCAAGGGATCAGCAGCTCACGTACTCCCGAGGCGTGTTCAACCACCTCCCCCGGCAACTTCAACCGCTGATCATCCAGATAACGATAATCCTTGCGCGCCAGCGCCAGCTGACCGAAATCCAGCTCGACACTGAACCGTCCTTCCTCACGCCCAGCCTCGAACAGCACCGTGCCCAAAGGGTCCACCAGCGCACTGCCGCCGGCGAACATCAGCCCGTCATCCCCCGCTTCCACGCGATTGACCATCAGCGCGAATGCCTGGTTTTCCTGGGCCCGGGCCATGATTGCGGTGCGGTGGGTCGGGCCGTACGGGTCCATGTTGCCGTTGGTCACGATCAACAACTCCGCACCCAGTTGCGCCAGGGCGCGGGCGGACTCCGGAAACTCGATGTCGTAGCAGATCAGCAGACCGACCCGCACGCCATTCCACAAACACGTGGCATAACGGTCGCCGGCCTCGAACACACCGCGATCCGAGGCCCAGAGATGGGTCTTGCGGTATTTCAGGGCGATGCCTTCGGGGGTGACCAGCAGCGTGGTGTTGTAGAAGCGGCCGTTGTCGTTTTCGGCCATGCCGATCACCACGGCGAGGTTGCGTTCGCGGGCAGCGGCCTGCACCGCGCTGACGGTCGGGCCGTCGACCGGTTCGGCGATCTGCGCCACGGTGTCGGCGGTGGGAAAGCCCATCAGGTGGGTTTCGGGGAACACGATCAGTTGCGTATCGGTGGCGCAGGCCGCAATCGCGGCGAGGGCGCGTTCGAGGTTGTACGCCGTGTCTTTGTCACGGCCCGCCAGTTGGGCGAGTTCGACTTTCATGGGGAGTCCTTGTGATGAGCGCCAAGGGCGGAAAGATTGCCCGGCGGCTGTCTGTGGGCCAGTATGCTTTCCATTCGACCGGCCGGGGAATCACGCGGCCGGGGTAACCCGATAGGGGTAGAGGCATGACCGTTTCGTTTGACGACATCACCTGGCACCGTGCCGTCGGGCAGTTGATCGACGCCCTCGACAGGCCGAATTTCTGGGCGCAACTGGTGCGCCTGCTGAACCAGTACGTCACGTTCGATAGCTGGGTCGCGCTGCTGTTCAGCGCCGACCGCCACCCGCAGGTGTTCGCCGAATGCCCCGGCGAAGACGGCAGTCCCGATCAGTTGTTTCAGGATTATCTGCGCGGTCTGTACCTGCTCGACCCGTTCTACATCGCCTGTCGCGAGCAGTCGCGCACCGGGTTGTATCGCCTGTCGGAGGTGGCGCCGGAGCACTTCGAGCTGACCGAGTATTACCAGCGATACTTTCGTCTGAATGTGGTGGCCGACGAAATCCAGTTCAATTGCCAGCTCGAAGGTGACCGCACGCTGTGCCTGTCACTGGGCAGCAAGCAGCGTTTCAGCGGCGAGCAGATCGCCTTGCTGTCATTGATCCAGCCGTGGGTGCTGGGCCTGTTGCGCCAGCGCCTGCCCTACGAAATCAATGAAATCGTCGCCCTAGCCCCGTCACCGGCGCAACCGGACTGGCGTGTACAGCTCGAAGCGTCGGTGCAGCAGCTCAAGGGCGCGCAGCTGACTGCCCGGGAGCTGGATGTCGGGCGTTTGATGCTCAGCGGTTGCTCCAGTAAAGAAATCGCCCGTAAGCTGGAAATCTCTGTTGAAACCGTGAAAGTCCATAAGAAACACATGTACAGCAAGCTGGGAATCAAATCCCAGTCGGAGCTGTTTTCGATCTTCCTGCAGGCGCAGAACGCCTGACTGCCGCAAAAAATCTGTCCGAACCAAGGAAACCGTATGAGCCTGTCACTCCTGAGCCGCTACGCCTTCTTTGCCGTCTGCGTGATTTTCACTCTCGCCAGCCTGCCCTTTCTCGACCATGACTGGCTGTGGCCGATCACTGCCGTCACCGGGGTGCTGAGCCTGCTCGGTCTGTTCGACCTGATGCAAAGCCCTCACGCGGTGCGCCGCAACTACCCGATCCTGGGCAACATCCGCTATCTGGTCGAAGGCATCCGCCCGGAAATCCGTCAGTACCTGCTGGAGTCCGACAGCGACGCCCTGCCCTTTTCCCGCGCCCAGCGTTCGCTGGTGTACTCGCGAGCCAAGAACGAAAGCGCCGACAAACCGTTCGGCACCCTGATCGACGTGTATCAGTCCGGCTTCGAGTTCATCGGCCACTCGATGCGCCCAGCGCCGTTGAGCGATCCGAACAGCTTTCGCGTCACCGTTGGCGGCCCGCAGTGCACCCAGCCGTACTCGGCGTCGGTGTTCAACATCTCGGCCATGAGTTTCGGCTCCCTCAGCGCCAACGCGATCCGCGCGCTGAACCAGGGTGCGAAACTCGGCAATTTCGCCCACGACACCGGCGAAGGCAGCATCAGCCCTTACCACCGCGAACACGGTGGCGACCTGACCTGGGAGCTGGGCAGCGGCTACTTCGGCTGCCGCACCAGCGACGGCCGTTTCGACCCGGAACGTTTCGCCGCCCAGGCGCAGAACCCGCAGGTGCGGATGATCGAAATCAAGATGAGCCAGGGCGCCAAACCCGGCCATGGCGGGATTTTGCCCAAGCACAAGGTCACCCAGGAAATCGCCGACACCCGCGGCATCCTGATGGGCGAGGACTGCATCTCGCCGTCTCGCCACAGCGCGTTTTCCACGCCGATCGAGATGATGCATTTCATCCGGCAACTGCGCGAACTGTCCGGCGGAAAACCGGTGGGCTTCAAGTTCTGCCTCGGCCATCCATGGGAGTTCATGGGCATCGCCAAGGCCATGCTGGAAACCGGCATTCTGCCGGACTTCATCGTGGTCGACGGCAAGGAAGGCGGCACCGGCGCCGCGCCGGTGGAGTTCACCGACCATATCGGCGTGCCGATGCGCGAAGGTCTGCTGTTCGTGCACAACACGCTGGTGGGCCTGAACCTGCGGGACAAGATCAAGCTCGGTGCCAGCGGCAAGATCGTCAGTGCCTTCGACATCGCCAGCGTGCTGGCCATCGGCGCCGACTGGGCCAACTCGGCGCGGGGTTTCATGTTCGCCATCGGCTGCATCCAGTCGCAAAGCTGCCACACCAACAAATGCCCGACCGGCGTCGCCACCCAGGACGCCCTGCGCCAGCGCGCGCTGGTGGTGCCGGACAAGGCCCAGCGGGTCTACAACTTCCACCGCAATACGCTCAAGGCACTGGCGGAAATGCTCGCCGCCGCCGGCCTCGATCACCCGTCGCAACTCTCGGCCAAGCATCTGGTACGGCGCATGTCGGCCACCGAGATCAAGCTGTTCTCGCAGCTGCATGTGTTCCTGAAACCGGGAGAGTTGCTCACCGGGGAAGTGAACGGCGAGTTCTATTCGCGGATGTGGCAGATGGCGCGAGCGGACAGTTTTGAGCCGCAGGATGGGGTGGCTGCGTAAAGTATCGAAAGGCGTCAGTATCAGTTGATGGCTGACGCCTTTCATCAGGCGGTGCTTTTATATTGAAAAGCCGAAGTCTCAACTTACCAAATTTCCATTCGCCTTCCTGAACCCAGTTCTCTGGAAAAACTGCACTGCTTTCATTGTAAGTTTCACTCGCACGCCCAGTCATCCACCAGACTCTTTTTACCTCACTTGAAAGTTTGGCAAGACTGTACAAAAAAACATCATCACGCACAGGATCGAGTAACGAAAGGAGCCCATAACCTGTCGGACGAGAAGCCGTGTCATTTACCCAATCCTGCTCATACAACATCGTCGTTCGATCAGTAATCCCATACGCCCACAAGGGGTAGTACCACAGCAATCCGCCAACAACTACCCTATCCCCCGAAACAGTTGAACTCTTTAGTTTTTCAGCCACCCTCTCCATCGGGAAATCTTTTGAGTTACGGGAAAAATTCAAATCATCACTTTGTTGATAAACACTGATTACACCTGGAAGCTGAATCAACACCACGACGACTGCTACCACAACCACAATCGCATGACGCAAATTCGAATAAGTGATGGCAACGGCAACAATCATTGGTAAAAACATGGCACAAAAGGCCAAATAGCGAGCAGTTAATACAGGAACCACGACTGAGATGACCAATGAGACGACTACTGGAATCCAACCACACGCTACAACCAGGGTCCCAAGCGCAAATGGTTTCTTGTCCCGCACAACAATAAACCAGGACAGCGACAGTATTAACACGGTTAGAGTCCAGGAGACTGGAACCTCTACCGCTCGCACGTCATGGAGAGTAATAAAGCTCCAGAACAATGACGGAATCGTTTGAAAAGTTATTTTTGGTATCCAACTGAATGCGCCATGACTGCCTATCAGATCAAACGCATGCACCAGATGCAGCAGCTGTAAACTCCATGGAATATAAAAAATCAGAATACAGACGTTAGCCACCCACCAGGCTGGATACATCATATAGTTATGCTTACTAGTCCTCCCGCCACTCAACCAACACAGAAACATCCAATTAGATAAAATCGCCAATACAGAAAAATAGTGCGTATAGATCGATAACACTGCAAAAAAAACATAACAGCAAAGGTATCTTTTACGTTCTGGTTTCTTCACCCAGGCCGCCAAGGCAAGCGTTGATGCTACGACGAGGAGCGACAGCAATGCATACATCCTGGCTTCTTGGCTATAACGAATGGCTATTGGCAAAAATGCGGAGAGAATACCGCAAACAAGACCTCCCCTCGCCCCTGCAACGGTTCGTACCAAACAAGCACTGCAGACGACCGCCATAGAACCGCAAACTGCGCTCAGTGCTCGCGCAGCGTACTGGCTCTCCCCCCAGATCAAACTCCAGATGTGCAAAACGAAATAATAAAAGGGAGGGTGAACATCACGACCTGAGAAGTACCAGATCTGGTCAATTGGCAAGGAGCCAAGGCGCAGGCTGAATGCTTCATCAGCCCAGAAAAAAGGTCGCTCCAAGCCATAGAAGCGCAAAGCCAACGCGATGATCAGTACTGTCACAAGCGCTAGCCGATCAACCATCGAAATGTATGATTCAGCGAGCAAGGGAACTCTCGAGAAAGAGTTCATGACTGGTTTCTGCGAAACAATACAAACCGAAAAAAGCAGTACCCCAGCAACAGATTCAACAGCGAAAACATAGACACCGTCGCCAGTGCCGGCAAACTCCGCGCATCACCGACCACACCTGTGCCATAGCTCAAAACACCCATCACGCCCATGAACCCCAGGTACGCCAACACAGACGTTCCGGTCTCGAACGTGTAGAGAGCATTCATATAAAACGAGGTGGCGGCGGCGATGCAGAATGCGACGAAGTTGCTCGCTGACTGCGTCGCCTGAACGGCGCCGATCAAGACGAAAAAGAGCTGCCAGTGAATCAACGTCCCCGCCAGGCCGATGGCTGTTTGCGCAGAAAACCCTTTCCACAAGATCCTCATCGTCAATCCTTGCTGTCTGCGATGGACGGGCTTTCAAGCTAGGGCAAGGTGTGGGAGCGGTCTACTGTCAGAAATTACAGGTCGGATGCGGTTTCAGACCAACGGTCACCATTGCAGCAACCGGCCATGGGGCGGCTCTTTCATGACGATGAAACCGTAATCACCGATCAGATAGATGCGGTAATAGAGACTGTCCACCAGGGCTGGAAACCCCTGATAGCCGACGCGGGTGGCATTGCGCCGTTCACGTTCGGCGACGACGTTGGTGATGCCGGCCGAGGGCAGGTTTTCCGCGAGCATGAAATAGTCGATGTTCAGCAGGTAACGCAGCACCGGCAACTGTTTGAACGTGCCGGTCGCGCCTGCAAGCCAGCGATCGGAGTAAGTGACCGACATATAAATCCGCTTGGCTTCGCGCAATTCTCGATGGGAGGCAATGTCGTGGCTGAGGCTGTGCAAGGCGCTGTTGGCGAGGGTTTTTTCCATAGTCAGCACCCGGCCATAGGCAAAGGAGAGCGACAGCGTAGCCAGAAGCGGAACCGCCAGTATCAGGGGCAGTCGCCGATGCAACGGCACCAACCCCAGATAAGCCAGATAGAAAAGCAACAACAGCAGCACACCGAATCCCATCAGGGTGCGTGCACCTTCATTGAAATCGCGAAACAACAGGGTCATGCCCGGCAACAGCAGCACAATCAACGGCACCATCAGCAGGCAGATGCCCCCCAGGAGCCAACGTTTTGCAGGTGGCTCATTACGCAAGCGAATCTGCCGTACGAACCCTGCGCCACCGATCAGCGCACACGCCATCAACACAACGAACACCGTGCTGTAGCCGCCGTGAAACAGCAGCGCTACCTTCTCCGCGACCCAAGCGATACGGGTGCCGATCTGCAACAGTGGATCAGCACTATAGCTGAGCAATTCCGTACGCGTGGCATTCGTGAACGGATAGGCCGTGACCGCGTAGATCGATATTCCCAGCACCAGTTGAGCCAGCTTCCAGCCAGCCAGACGCCGAAGCTCTGACCACGGTGCTCCCCGGTGGACATGCCTCAGCAACTCCACACCACAAAGCCCGAGAAACACATTGAGACTGATCTGATACAGCCCGATCGCCAGCGCCAACAACACCGAAGGCACCAGCCATCGTTGTATTCGCGTCGAACCGCCGAACGTGATCGCGTAAATCACGGCTACCAGACTCAGGGCCATACCCGGGCCGTCGTATTGATAGGACAGGTTCTGCAACAGGAACGGGTTGTACCAGAGCGGCAACGGCACCAGACAACTGGTCAGCGTCGGCTCGGGAAAGTAATGAAAGGTCAGTCGGGTCAGGGCCAATGCCATCGCCAGCGTGGCGGTCAACAACGGCAAGGGAAAGATGTTTGGTGCAGCGCCAGTGAAGGTCAGCGCTTTATACAACCAGTCCATGAACAAACGCCCCTGCCCGGCCCAGGCATCGCCAGCGGCCAGAGAACGCCAGTTGTCGTCGATATAAGGGAAGTCGGCGAGGATCAGCGGCAGGATGTACAGCATCGTAGCGAGCAGGAAAAACAGCACAACCTGACGGCGGCCGAGTTCTCGCACGAGAAAATCGCTCATCCTCATACCGGCGCCTCTGTTCACTGCCGCACGGGAAACTGCGTCTATAAAGCTTGGAACATGGGACGAGTCAGAGGTCGGTTTCTACGCTGTTTTCAGACCAGCGGCTTCAAGTTCCCGCCCACAAAAAAGCCCCGGCCAATCGACCGGGGCTTTCAGTTGCACCACTGACGAATTACGACGCCGAACGCACCGCGCCTTGCGACGCATCGGTCGGTTGCAGCTTGAACACGTAGAACAGGACGGTCAGCAGCACCAGGAACGCCGGGCCGACATAGAGCGCCACGCGGGTGTCCGGGAAGTAAGCCATCAGGCCCACCACCAGCACCAGAAACGCCAGCGCCAGGTAGGAGCTGACCGGATACAGCCACATCTTGTACTTCAGACCCGCCCGTTCGCTGGCGCTCAGGCCTTTGCGGAATTTCAGCTGGGCCAGCAGGATCATCACCCAGGTCCAGATCGCGCCGAAGGTGGCGATCGAGGTGACCCAGACGAAGACTTTTTCCGGTACCAGGTAATTCAGCAGCACACCCAGCAACAGGGCGAAGATCGACAGTAGCAACGCCCGGCGCGGCACGCCGCTGGAGGTCTTGGCAAAGGCGGCAGGCGCCTGGCCGTTCTGCGCCAGGCTGTAGAGCATGCGCCCGGTGCTGAAGATGCCGCCGTTGCAGGATGACAGCGCGGCGGTGATCACCACGAAGTTGATGATACCGGCGGCAGTCTTGATGCCCAGACGCTCGAAGGTCATCACGAACGGACTGCCCTGAGTGCCGATTTCATTCCACGGGTAGATCGACAGGATCACGAACAACGCGCCGACATAGAACAGCAGGATCCGCCAGAACACCGAGCCGATGGCACCCGGAATGGTTTTCTGCGGGTTCTTCGCTTCACCGGCGGTCAGGCCGATCATCTCTACACCCAGGTAAGCGAACATCACCATTTGCAGGGACATCAACACGCCCGTCACGCCGTTGGGCATGAAGCCGCCATGGGTCCACAGATTGGAAATCCCCAGCGCCACACCGTCGTTGCCGAAACCGAAGGCGATGATGCCGATGCCGCCGAGCACCATGGCGATGATGGTGACGATCTTGATCAGGGCGAACCAGAACTCGAACTCACCGAAGGCCTTGACCGCAATCAGGTTGATCGAGCCCATGCTGACCAGTGCCGCCAGCGCCCAGATCCAGCGCGGCACATCGGGGAACCAGATGCCCATGTACACGGCTACCGCGGTGATTTCCGCGACGCAGGTCACCAGCCACAGGAACCAGTAGTTCCAGCCGGTGAGAAACCCTGCCAACGGGCCGAGATAATCCTGTGCGTAACGGCTGAAGGAACCGGCCACCGGGTTGTGCACGGCCATTTCGCCGAGGGCACGCATGATCACCAGAATCGCCAGACCACCAATGATGTAGGACAGCATGATCGCCGGGCCGGCCATTTCGATGGCCTTGGCCGACCCCAGGAACAGACCGACACCGATACAGGCGCCGAGCGCCATCAGGCGGATATGCCGTTCGCCGAGTTCGCGTTTGAGTGGACCGCCGTTCGCGGTCTCGCCATGGGGCGGGTGATTGCCGACTGGCATGGGGGACTTCCTCGTCTTGTTATTGGATAGACCACCGAGTGTCGAAGCGTCGACCGATAAGCCGTGGCTTCCCGACACCGCGTCGACCTCGTGGGCTGACGCGTCCTCCGGCTCCGGGCCTGAGGATCAGCGGGGCTGGCAGTATAAAAAGCTTCCAGCAGGATATTTCACTCTAAAAACCGTCTTATTCAGCGACAAGCATCGTTATGAAGCGGGATTTCGAGACAAACACTCCTGAAAAAACCGGATTATTCACTGCCGAAGTGGGCGCCGAGTATTGCACAGCAACGGTGCAGCGTCATGCCCCTACCCAAGTCGTATTTACCCGCGAACCGCTCTGTTCTGCCCTTTCCCGAGACCTGCACACGCGCTGCCGACGGATTGCCTTCCGTGCAGATTTGTTCAGGGTCACCGCTTCACAATTTTTTCATCCCGCCCAACCACCGACTAAGCTTCAGTCAAGTCCGATCAATCTGCGTGAATGGATCAATCGACTATGGGCGCTTTGTGGCAAACCGATTCGAGTGAAAAAGTGGTTCCGACTGAACGTGTGGATCAAGCGCCTGCCCCTGAAAAACCCCGTCGCAACCGGCATGGGTGGAAGGCTTTCTGGCTGTTGGTGTTGATCATTGCGGTGGTCGTGGGGCTGGCCGCCATGAAGGAAATGCGCACTTCGCGTTTTCAGTCCCGCGAGGTCAGCCAGTACGCCGCCAGATTGACCTATGAACTGCAACCGGGCCCCAGCGAAGCCATTCGTTATCCGGGCAACGGGCCTTTTGATCTGCGTCTGGGTTACAGCTCGCTGGATGAATTCCTGCCGCGATTGCTCAAGCGCAATTATGTGATCACCGAACAGACACGCTTTTCGCCAGCGTTGCTCGGCTACACCGACAAGGGCCTGTTCGTGCCCTACTCCGAAAAAATCCAGGCCGGGCTGTCGATCACCGATTGCCGTGCCGCGCCGCTGTATCAGTACAACTATCCGCAGCAGCTGTATTCGAGTTTCGAGTCGATTCCACCGGTGGTGGTCAACAGCCTGCTGTTCATCGAAAACCGCTTTCTGCTCGACCCGAAACAACCGCTGGCCAACCCGGCGGTGGACTGGCCGCGCTTCGGCATGGCGGCGTGGTCGCAGGTCGCCAAGCTGCTGCACTTGCCGGGGCAGTCGGCGGGCGGCAGCACGCTGGCCACGCAGCTGGAAAAATATCGCCACTCGCCGGATGGGCTGACGGTGAACGGTGCCGAGAAAATCCGCCAGATGATTTCCGCCAGTGTGCGCGCCTATCAGGCCGGCCCGGACACCCTGCCGGCGCGGCGCAACATCATTCGCGATTACCTGAACAGTGTGCCGCTGTCAGCGGTGCCGGGGCACGGCGAAGTCCACGGCATGGCCGAAGGCTTGCGGGTCTGGTATGGCGCCGATTTCAATGAAGCCAACAAAAAACTGACCAGTACCGCGACCGATCCGCAGACCATGGCCGACAAGGGTCTGGCCCTGCGGGAAATGCTCTCGCTGATGATCGCCCAGCGCCGTCCGTCTCACTACCTGACCAAGGGCCGGGAAGAGCTGGCCGATCTCACCGACAGTCACCTGCGCCTGCTCAAGCAGAACGGCGTGATCGACACCGCGCTGGCCGATGCCGCCCTCGCGAGCAAGGTCACCTATCGCGACTGGCAGACCCAGCCGACGATTCAGCCGATCGAGACCAACAAAGGCATCAGCGTCGCCCGCAGCCGTCTGGCTTCGATGCTCAATCGCCCGCTGTACGACCTCGACCGCCTCGACCTCTCCGCCACCAGCACCCTGCAAGGGGAGCTGCAGACCCAGGCCACCGCCTACCTGAAAAAACTCGCCGACCCGGCTTACGCCGCTGAAATCGGCCTGCTCGGCGAGCGCCTGCTGACGCCCACCAGCACCACGCAAGTGCGTTACAGCTTCACCCTGTTCGAACTGACCCCGGATGGCTCGCGTGTGCGGGTGCAGACCGACAGCACCGACCAGCCGTTCGACATCAACGAGGGCAGCAAGCTGGAGCTGGGCTCCACGGCGAAGATGCGGGTGCTGACCACCTACCTGCAAATCATCTCCGAACTGCATGACAAGTACGGCGCCATGTCTGTGCCGGAATTGAAAAAGGTCGAGGTGCCGGATCAGGATCGCCTGACCCAGTGGGTGATCGACTACCTGATCCAGAACAAGGATCACGACCTGTCGAAGATGCTTTCCGCGGCCCTCGACCGCAAATATTCCGCCAGCCCCGGCGAGGCGTTTTTCACCGGCGGCGGGCTGCATGTTTTCCACAACTTCCGCAAGGAAGACAACGGCCGCATGCCGACCCTGCGCGACGCCCTGCGCGAGTCGATCAACCTGCCGTTCATTCGCCTGATGCGCGACCTGGTGCGCTACACCACCTACTCCGGCCCCAACAACAGCGCCGAACTGCTCAAGGACGACCGCGACCCGCGGCGCCAGGAATACCTCGCCTCGTTCGCCGACCGCGAGGGCACTTCGTTCCTGCTCAAGTTCTGGAAAAAGTACCGGAACAAGGACACCCAGGCCCGCCTCGACACCTTCCTCGACAGCATGCGCCCGACCCCGATCCGCATGGCCGCGGTGCATCGCTATCTGCTGCCCGACGCCAGTCAGGAAGACTTCAACACCTTTGTCCGCTCGCATCTCAAGGGCGTGAAACTGACTGAAAAACTCACCGACGAGCGCCTCGAACGGCTTTATCTGGCCTACGGTCCCGGCACCTATGACCTGCCGGACCAGGGCTTCATCGCCAAAGTCCATCCGCTGGACCTGTGGCTGATCGGCTACCTGCTCAATCACCCGGACGCGACCTGGAGCCAGATCGTCAAGGCCAGTCAATTCGAGCGCCAGGAAGTCTACAGCTGGCTGTTCAAGAGCAAACACAAGGGCGCCCGTGACAGTCGTATCCGCACCATGCTCGAGATCGAAGCTTTCCTCGACATCCATCAGCGCTGGCAAAAAGTCGGTTACCCGTTCGATCATCTGGTGCCGTCGCTGGCCACCGCCATCGGCAGCTCCGGCGACCGTCCCGCCGCGCTGGCCGAGTTGATCGGCACCATCCTCAACGATGGGGTGCGCATGCCGACCCTGCGCATCGACAGCCTGCATTTTGCCGCCGGCACGCCTTACGAAACGAAACTGGTCAATGATCCTCATGTCGGTAAACGGGTGATGCCGTCCGAAGTCGCCACGGCCATGCGCGAGGCACTCTCCCAGGTGGTGGATTCGGGGACTGCCAAACGTGTTTCCGGCAGTTTCAAGATGGCCGATGGCCGACCACTGATCATGGGCGGCAAGACCGGTACCGGTGACAACCGGATCGAAGCCATCGGTTCCGGCGGACGAATCCTCAGTTCCAAATCGATCAACCGTACCGCGACGTTTGTGTTCTACATCGGCGACAGCCATTTCGGCACACTCACCGCGTACGTTCCCGGCCGTTCGGCGGAGAACTTCAAATTCACCTCGGCGTTGCCGGTGCAGGTACTCAAGGGGATGGCGCCGATTCTCAACAACTATCTGCAACCGGGTAGCCATACACAATGTCAGCCCTTGGAGGTTACCCGCCGCTGAAGGGCGGCGCGTCATTTTCCCGACTTGAACAACGGCACTCACCCGGCCCGGCTGCGCCGGTCAGTGATGAGGAATACGTACGCGAGCTCACTGAACTGGCCTACCGACGACAGGGGCCGGGACGTTCGCTGACCGTCACAGCCATGCGTCGGCATGGTCTGCTGCCCATGCCGACCTGAAGCCAGGAAAGGCCATCAAACCTCAGAGTCCCAGATTACCGTGACATTACCGGCATACTGCTTCGCCTGACCGGGTTGCAGCATCTGCTCCATGTAATGGCTCGGAACTTCGAAGTGCAGGGTGCCGGGTGCCCGATCGACGAAAATTCCTGGTTGAAACAAGGTATCGGTCGGGCGTTCCGTGAGGCGCTGGTGCTTCACCGGCCGGCCTGCCGCGTCAGTGATTCCATGGGGCAGGCTCACGCTCATATAGACCTGGGGAAAGGTACTGCCGGATTCGACGTCGCGTAACGAGCAGGCGCCAATGCCGCCGTACTGGCATTCGATGGACATCCGAAATCGTGAAGAAGCGGAAATGTTGAATGTCTGATCCTTGAGCAACCGGACCGGTCTTCGCCCCTCCTGCAACCAGGCTTGCCAGCCGCCCTGCGGCACCAGTTCAATCCTGTTGCCACCCGGCGGCAAGTCGACCTTGAGCAAATGCTGCACATCGAGCACGAATCTGAACGTGACGACGGCATTGTCCGGCAACAGATTATCGCCCGCATCAATGTCCAGCCCCGGCCCCACGCCATAGATCAGCTCACCGGTATAAATCCCGGCCGACATCGTGAACGGGCTGGGTGTACGAAGTTCGTAGCCCACATCCAGGTAGTCGTAGGTAATCCACGGTATCCGGAATGCGGCCTCCTTGCTGCAGTCCGTTTCCGAGGGGCCGCGCCAGAAGGATCGATACGCGTTCGGCGTAAACGCGGACATCGCTCCAGACTCACAAGGTTTGGAGGGAAACCACCAGCCTCGACCACCCCACAGATCGTCATGTGCCTGTTGATCGGTAGCGGCCCCTGTCAGGCTCTTCGCCGTGTCGCTCAAAACATACTGAGTACCCAACCCGCCGATTCGCATTTCTACCGTGGCGGTTTCCCCGTTTACAACATTTCTGATGGTCAGACTGCGCCATTGATTGGGGATCCTCAACATCGCACCATTGCGCACCGTCGCCCCTGGCTCGATCGAACGGACAGAAGCAAAGCGTAATGGCAGGCGCACGCCAGACAGGTTGTAGGCTTTGCAGTCAGCGACGTACGTTCCGCAATAACCACCTTGTACCGTCTGATCGATGAACGCATTGTTCTGCGGTTTCGACGGATCGGGTATGAAACTGGCACGCATCTCTTGAGTGACGGCTTGCACGGAGGCACAAAACAATATGCCGACCGCGCACGCGAACATCCTGTTTTTACGGAACCTGAAAATCATTGCCACGTCCTTGCACTGAATAGCGATGTCTTATGTCCGGTCCATGTCTAACCCTGAGGAGCGGCCGCATTGAACATGAGGTTGACGGTGCCGAAATAGTCTCCTGGCTTGTAGCCGTCGAACTGCTCAACCGGCTGGATTTCCAACAGCACCCGGGCCCCGTTGCGCGCTTCCTCAGCGGTGACCACTTGCTGGGGAACCGGGTCGTGGCTGAGCAACTTGCCATTGAAGAACACCCTTAAAAGGATGTGCGCATTCGGATCTCTCCCGTTGGTCAAGTAGGGAAAGCTCTCAAGGCGTGCCTCAATGGCGCTGCTGTCATGCCGGACGTCGAAGTGTCTGCGCAGGCTGCCGAGGGTCGAGGTGTTCACATCCCAGGGCAGGCGTTGTTCGCGATGAATCCAGTCCGGTTCGCTGGGTATGACGTAAAACTGCAGCGTCGGAATGTGCACCGATACATGAAACTCCAGCTCTTCCCGCGCCGCGAACGCCCAGGCGCTCATCAATCCCAGTCCGGCGGCCGCCGTCAGGGCCATCCATTGTTTGATCATTTTTCATTTTCCCTGAGGGTCAACCGGCGGTTTTCAGGTTCTTTTTGCTGTCGCCTTCGACCAGGATGAAGCGATATTCGCGTCCCGGTTTTTTCTCGAACTCGAAGGTCTTGCCGGCCATGACGTGGTGTTTGGTGGTGGCGTCGCATTCGGTCTCGTCAGACTTCGAACAGCTCTTGAATTCGTCGATCACCACCACGGTGTTGCCGTTGTTGCGCACCTTGTAAGTGCCCGTTTTGTCGTCGATCACCGTATCGAATCGGGCATTAAGCGGACGTACGAAAAAGATCGTGCCGAAACCGGCCATGACGTTGACGCCAGCTGTCAGGGTCTTCTTGTATTCCTCCCGCTCTTCGCTGGAAACCGCGAACTCGTCCTCCTTCTCCGGCACCACCGGGACGAACCGCACACGGAAGTAACGCTCTTTGTCACGTTCGCCCATGAACAGCAAACGAGTGCCCTGCATGCCCTGGGCGGGGATGATCAAGCGTGCGGGACTGGCCATCACGCCGTCACGGGCGCCTGCATCGGACTGCGTCTTGACCGGAACTTCGGTGGAGGTGCCGTCGGCGTTGTAGATGATTTCCAGGACGTTGATCTTGACGAACGCGGTGCTGTCACCGCTGTTGTAGACGCGTTTCAAGTACGTACTTTTATCGCCGGCCAGATAGTCGTAGACCACGCCGATGTTGATGTTCGGACCGGCCTGAGCAGAGGGATAAAACAGGCTCACGACTAACAGGACAAGTAATTGCTTCATGCACACACGCTCCAATGGAAGACCCACAATCAAAAAACGGTCAGATCTCTGAGTCGAAAACAACAATGACCGTCTGCGAATATTTATTGCCCTTGTCCGCTGTCAGTATTCTCGCAATGGAATTTTTCTCGACATCGAAATGCAGGGTTCCCTGCTGCCGGTCAACGTAAATGCCTGGCTGAAACACCACGGCATTGACTTCATGAGGGCGAAGCCGCTGCCGTCGGACCGGCCTGCCACCGGTATCGGTCAGGCCACCTGGCAGAGTGACGCTGACACCCATCGCGGCATAACTTGACTGGTTATCGTTGTACAGGAAGCAATACTCGCTGGTGGCCGTTCCGCCACAGTCCAGATACATCTTGAAGCGCGAACTGGCCGAGATGTGGAACGTCTGATCGCGGTACAACCGTTCGGGAATGCGTCGGGTATTGAGCCATGGTTGCCATCCGCCTTCGGGCTCCAGCGCAATGCGATTGCCTCCGGGTGGCAGGTCGACTTTGAGGGTGTGCTGAACGTCCAGAACGAAATCCAGCGTCAGGTTGGCGTCATCCGAATCGAACAGTGGCCCCATATTGAAATCGGCGGCGACTCTGCCAACGCTGTAAGTCAGCGACCCTCTATACACGCCGGCAGACATGGCCAAAGGGTTCGGTGTCCGCAATTCATAAGCAACATCGAGATGCTCGAAAGACATATGCCCCACATTGAATGCCGCAATCTTGTTGCAGCTTCCCGACTGAGGTGTCTTCCAGAAAAAACGATAGGTACTCGGCGTGTAAGCACCCACACCGCTGTATTGGCAAGGAGGCGGGGCATTGACCCAGGAACTGGTGGTCCACAGTTTACGGTGCGCTTCCAGAATGTCGGCTATCCCCGTCAATTCAGTGACCGGCCTGCTGAGGCGAAAGACCGAGCCTATGCCTGAGATGCGCACTTCCACGGTACTGGTTTGCTGAGTTTCAGGATTGGTGACAGTCAAACTACGCCATTGGGCAGGTGCCTTGATCCAGACGCCTTCATTCAATGACATCGGGGTGATTGTGTGAAAGCGTATCGGCATCTGGATGCTGAACGTTTTGTTATCACTGCATTGTTCCGGGTAAATGGCGCAGTAACCGCTGTTCGGGGTCTGGTTGATGAACTCGTTCTTCCACGGCATCGAAGGATCTGGCTGGAACAATGCCTTGATCTCCTGATTCGCCCCTTGTGCTTGTGACACACCGAGTAACATGAGCGGTGTCAGCCAATGCTTCAGTTTTTTCATGACTCAACCTGCCTTCTGATCGAAAACAGTTGCATCGGCCAATGTGTCCGGACTGCACCGCAGATCGCCGATCATCAACACATTGTTTTCCACTCGCCCCTGCTGCGGATCGAGACGGAACTGGCACAGCAACTGATCGGCAAACCGCACTTCCAGGGTCGGCGAACCGGCGTGCATTTCCATGGAGAAGAATCCGTCCACTTCGCTCACCCCACGGCTGGCGTGATTGATCACGTGATGGCCCTTGAGCGGCCGTCCCTGGGGATCGAGCAGACGGCCCAGCACCGTGAAGGTTTTCATCACGCGCACCTTGCGGTATTCCACGCCGCCCTTGTTCATGTGATACCGGGTTCGCGCCGGTTCGATGGACGCCGCCGGCACATCGTTGCCGACAAAGTCGAAGCTCACCGAGCTGTTCCTGTAAGCCGTGATCGGAATGAAGTTGCGCCCTGGCCGCAGAGCTGCGCTGCCACCGCTCAAGTCATCGGCGCGCAGGGCGATGCCGTCGATGTCGGACTCGACATCCACGATCATCCCCGCCCCCCGGCCCTGAGGCTGGCTGGTCATGACTATGGCCTGCCCACCGACGGCCACCGTGCTGTCCAGGTTCAGGCCGCCGGTGTAGTTGCCGTTATAGGAGGAGCGCTGGATGAAGCCATCGCCATTGGCGATGTCGGTGCTGAAGTTGGCCTGGCCATTCAGGCCGATTCCGTAAGTGTCCGTGAGCACGGTCGCCATCACGCTTTGCAGCACGTGGTCGTCGAAGTTCTTGCGGTAACCCAGCGAGCCGTTGTTGTCCCGGCTGCCGTCCCGTGCCGTACGCGTACCGATGCTGCCGGAGACCTGCTGGCCCGGACCGCCCAACGCGACGTTGAGGCTCAGATCCACGCCCCGGTTTCGCGCATCACCGCTGCTGTAGCTGCCGGGCCGGTCGAACAGCGACAGCCGCCAGTTGGAGTCACTGCCAAACAACGTGGTGCGCTGGGTCCAGCCCAGATCGAGGCCGACGCCTTCTACGTTGCCCTCACTGTGGGAAACCCGGGCATTGAGCGAGCTGTTGCGGCTGACCCGGTGATTGAGCGCCAGCGAGGAGTTGCTGGTCTGCCCGGTGAAAACATTGCGCTGACGGATGCGGGTGCCGTCTGGCAGCGTGTCGTAAATGTCGGTGGTGTCGAGCCAGCTGCGGTTGTGACTCACCACCAGGCTACCGGCCCCATAGTTGTACAGGCCTTGCAGATCCAGTCCGGTGCCATGGTCTTTGGTCGTGTAGACGTTGGCGAACATGCTCACGCTGTTGGCGAGGGTCCAGTCGATCGAGGTGCCGTACTGCAGTTTCTCGCGAACCTGCCGGGCCGACAGACCGAGGATCACACGGGGGTGCAACAGATAGTTGAGCGACGCACCGGCCGTGGCGTCACCGCTGGCCTGGCGGTCCCAATTGCTGAGCAGTTTGGTTTCCTGGCCGGCAAATACGTTGTAGCGCCAGCGCTCTTCGGGGTTACGCCAGTTGCTCGGCTTGTACACCAGCTCCTGAGTGGTCGAGGTGATCTGGCCGTCCTCGATCAGTCGCACTTCCACTTCATAAATGCCCCCGGGCAATGGCCGTGTGTCGAGGGTCTGCAAACCGGCAGGCACGGATTGGGTGTTGATCAACAGCCCATCGCGAAAGATCTCCACCGAGGCCTGACGGTTGGCCGTGACATAGATCGGGTAGACGCTGGGATTCTGCAGATCCACTGCCAGGCTGTCGGAACTGCCGTACATCACGCCGACCGTCGTGTCGGGGCTGTTGCCGAAAGAGCGAGGCTGCCGGGTCAGGCCTTCTGAAGTCGGCGTGAAATAGCCCATGCGCAGAAAGCTGCCTTGCAGTTCGCGCTGGGTGTGCAGTTCGTACACCGCGTGATAGAGCTTGTCGTCCGGTCCGCCCAGACGGGCCAGTTGCATGTTGAAAGTCTGCGTCCAGTTACCCAGGCTGCCATTGGCTTCAAGGCCATAGCGGCCGCCCAGATCCTGATCCTGACCGCCGTTCAGGTTGAGCTGGTTGCGCACGATAAGGCCGGTGCTGCCGTCCTGGGGCTGCTCGTAGAAACGAGGGGTTTCGCTGTCTCGCTCGGCATTCTCGGTGACGATCGATACCAGCGAGTTTTCCAGGTTGTAGTGCACGGCGAGCATTTGCTCCGGGCATTGACCGCTACAACCACCCAGCGGTACGCCAGGCTTGAGATAGCCGGCCCATTTTTCCCGTTCGGCGGCGCCGAAACGGTTTTCACTGGTATCAGTGAAATCAAGCAGCGTGATGCGATCATCGCGGGTCAGCACGATCATCGCTTCGCCCAACGGTTGCTGATCGAGTTCCACCCGTACAGCCAGAGGAACATCGAAAAAGTGTTCTTCAAAGTCTTTCGGCAAGCCTTTGGCCTGCGCCAGCAAACTGCGCGGCGTTGTACCGGCCGATTCGGCAGCTGCTGCCGCACCGGCACAAAACAGCAACGCAAGTGCAGTCGCGATGGAAGTCATCGGGAACATGAAAACGAACTCTGAATGCGAACGGATAAAGTCCGGCCGACTGACGCATGCGTCAGCCAGCCGGCTTTGTTACTTCACGGATTAGAGCGTGCTGCCACCGACCGGTGGAACCGCGTCGAACATCATGGTCACTGCGCCGGTGTAGTCGCCCGGCGTGAAGTCGGTGCCGGTCGCGGTAATGCGCACCGGTGCACGGTAGTTCACATCCGACTCCGACTCCCCTACGACCATTTGCGGAGTCTGGGTCAGCACCTTGCCATTGAACTCGACTTTGAGGTCGATGATGCTCGAACCGCCGATCAGCTTCGGAACGCCCTCCAGTGAGCCGTGAACCGATCCGTTGTTGTTGCGCACATCAAAGAAGCCTTCCACCGGTTTCATGGTGCCGGTGATCGGGCTGAAGCTCATGTCCTGGTCCTTGTTGACCAGATCCGGGTCCGTCGGCACCACATAGAAACCATTGGTCGGTACATGCGCCACCAGACTGATGGAGTGTCGTGCCTCACCGGCGGCGAATACCGCGGAAGAGCTCAAAGCCAGAACGGCCAGCGGGGCAGCGAAAGCGATTTTCTTGAACATCGGTCAGTACCTGTTTTCTATTAAGGAATCGAAACATTGAACTTCCCGCCACTCCAGCCAATATAGCCATGAAACATGGAAGTTCAACGCCGGGGCATGATCAACGCTTGTTAAATGAATGTAAGCAGGCAACTTCCCACGAACTTGTAGCTCAACAACCTCGCAACTTGAAAGAAAAAACATCAAAACCCGAAAATATACAAAAACAACTGTAAGCCATGCCCTACCCACAGTTGAACTGAAAAAAACATTACAGCACTTTGGCCAATACTTCGCGGCACTTCTTTTGATATTTAGAATATAAGCTCAACTATCAATAGAGCGACAGCTTTAACTTCATGGTCATTCTTTTCCGGACGATCAAATAACCCCTGCACGCGGTGATTCTCCCTTCTCGCCCGGTTGACCATTCGTCCGCTGCCGTTCCCTTTCGGGAAAAAATGCCTTGCCACCTACAAAAGATATATCTTACGTTGTATCTAAACACGACGAGAGAAGACTGAAATGAGAGACCATCATCCCCATCACCGAGACCATGGCGACAGCCGTGACGGCTTCGAAAAACGCCACGGCCGCGAACGCGGCGGACGCGGCCCACGGGTATTCGCCCCCGGCGACCTGAAATTGCTGTTACTGGCATTGATTGCCGAGCAGCCGTGCCACGGCTATGACCTGATCCGCCAGATCGAAACCATGTTCGACGGCGCCTACAGCCCCAGCCCCGGCGTGATCTACCCGACCCTGACGTTTCTCGAAGAGAGCGAGATGATCACAGGCGATGCCGAGGGCGGCAAAAAACGCTATGCGGTCACCGATGCCGGCCGTCAGTCCCTCGGCGAACAGGCCGTGGCACTGGACGGGGTACGCATGCGTATCGATGTCAGCAAACGTTCGTTGCGCGGCCACGACCGGCCGCCGGAAATCCATGAAGCGGTGCACAACCTGCGCCACGCCCTGCAAATGCACCACGGGCGCTGGAGCCCGGAAGAAATCCTGCGGGTTCGCGACCTGCTCAACGACACCGCCAAAGCCATCGTCGACGGCCCTGCCGTTCAACCTGCTCCGGAGAACGCCGAATGACTGAAGTCCAGACCCAAGGCATCCACCGTGTGATGCATGAAATCAAACGCCGCCGACTCGAAGTCTTGCGCGTGGTCGACCTGACCCCGCGCATGCGCCGCATCACCCTCGGCGGGCCGGAACTGGCCGGGTTCGTCAGCCTCGGCACTGACGACCACGTCAAACTGCTGTTCCCGCAGAACGCCGAACAGGCCGCCGCGCTGGAAACCCTGGTGCTCGGTGCCGGCAAGAGCGACGTTCCGATGCCGGAGATGCGCGACTACACCCCGCGCCGCTACGACCTCGACAAGCTTGAACTGGACATCGATTTCGTCCTCCACGGCGACGGCCCGGCCTCGACCTGGGCCGAACAGGCCAAACCCGGGCAGTATCTGCACATCGGCGGCCCGCGTGGCTCGATGATCGTGCCGGATATCTTCGACAGCTACCTGCTGATCGGCGACGAAACCGCCCTGCCCGCCATCGCCCGCCGCCTCGAAGGCCTGGCGGCCAATCGCAAGGCGCTGGTGGTGGTCGAAGTGGAAAACGGCAAGGAGCAGCAAGCGCTGGAAAGCGCGGCGCAGGTCAACGTGATCTGGGTGTTGCGCGGCGCGAACAAGGACAGTCTGCTGACCACCGTGAAGCAGTTGCAGGTGCCCAAGGGCAATCTGTATGCGTGGGTCGCGACGGAAACGAAAGTCTCGCGGCAGATCCGCCGGGTGCTGCTCGATGAGCACGGGCTGGACGAGCAGTTCGTCAAAGCCGTCGGTTACTGGCGCGCCGAAGGCTCCGAAGAAGAGTAACTGCATACATTGGTGGCGAGGGAGGTTGCTCCCGCTGGGCTGCGAAGCGGCCCCGATCCTGCAACCGCGTTGTATCAGGTAAAACGCAATCGCAGGGTTTACGACTGCCGCACAGCCGAACGGGAGCAAGCTCCCTCGCCACAGGGTTTGCTCACTCGTGCCGTTTAGAGGGAAACCCGCGGTCAAGGCCGATAAAGAGCAACGCAATCAGCACAAACCCCACCAGAATCCCCCCGGCATTGACGAACACCTGTGGATAACCCAGCAGCGCCACGTCAATGAACGGATACGCGTAAGCCCCCAGCAGATGCCCGCGCAGCAGCGCATAAACGAAGTACACCAGCGGATAGATCAGCCACAACGGCAGATGCTTCAGGCGCAAGGTGCCCTTGGGCACGCACAACCACCAATAGGCCAGAAACAGCAGCGGCATCACGTCGTGGAGCAATTCGTCGGCGATGAACTGCCAGCCCTGAGGATGCCACAAGTGCCGCAGCAGAATGCTGTACGCCAGGGCCACCACGGCAATGCTCACCGCGATGCCGCTGCTGACCCAGGGTTGCAGAAACCAGCGGCGAGCAGCGGATTCGCGATCCGTCACCGCGCAAGTCAGCACCACCGCCACCAGGGTGTTGGTGATCACGGTGAAGTAACTGAAAAAACTCACCAGCCCGCCCAACAGACTGGCGCCAATGCTCAACCGCGCGAAGAAAATCAGGTACAGCTGAATCCCCAGCCCGACCCAGCCCAGCACCGCAACCGAAGTGACCAGGCGTCGCCGCAACAGCGCGTTCATTTCAGAGCGGACGCTTGGTGCGCATCAGTTTCACGTACAGGCGTTCGACTTTCTCCCGTGCCCAGGGCGTCTTGCGCAAAAAGGTCAGGCTCGACTTGATGGTCGGATCGCTCTTGAAGCAACGGATGTCGATGCGCTCGGCCAGACCCGACCACTCGTAATGGGTCACCAGTGCATTGAGGATCTGTTCGAGGGTCACGCCGTGCAGCGGATCGGGATTGTGTTCGTTCATGCCGGGCCTTTGAGCGAAGTGAAAATGCAGAAGCCGCGCACCTTAGCCGAGGGGCCGGGCCGGTGGAAGGCCTTCCTTCAACTGTAGGTGAACCGTGCACGATCGCAGGCTCCGTCGACACCGGCAATGTGATCGATTGCCGCACTGTTACCGAATCCGAAAGGGTTCATGTCTGCAAAAGCACTTTGTGTTTTTGTAACTGGACATTATCCTGCCGCCCTTCCGCTGAATCGCTTCACTGCCTGCGTCAAATCGTAGCGGTCAGCCCATCCCCCAAAAAGATCAAGAAAGACCTACTCAATGCCCGATTTTCCGTTCTTCCGAGACAGCGCTATCTCAACCCTGCGCCTGATCGGCGGCTGCACCGCCCTTGGCCTCGCCACCTGCACCCAGGCCGCTCCGGCCTTCGACGGTGAATCACCGTACATGCTCGGTGACTGGAACGGCACCCGCAGCGAACTCTCGGAAAAAGGCATCGACTTCAAACTCGATTACACCGGCGAAATGGGCAGCAACCTGCACGGCGGCTACGACCATGACCGCGCTGCGCGCTACAGCGACCAGTGGGGCCTGGGCACCCATCTGGACCTGCAAAAACTGCTGGGCTGGAACGACGCCGAATTTCAGTTGACCGTGACCAAACGCAGCGGCAACAACATCAGCAACGATCGCATCAACGACCCGCGCGTCGGTGGTTTCACCTCCGCGCAGGAAGTCTGGGGCCGTGGCCAGACCACGCGCCTGACGCAAATGTGGTACCAGCAAAAATTCTTCGACCGGAAACTCGACATCAAGGTCGGCCGATTCGGCGAAGGCGAAGACTTCAACAGCTTCCCGTGCGACTTCCAGAACCTGGCGTTCTGCGGATCCCAGGTCGGCAACTGGGTCGGCGGCATCTGGTACAACTGGCCGGTCAGCCAATGGGCGCTGCGGGTCAAATATCACCTGACGCCGGAGCTGTACGCACAAGTCGGCGCCTATGAGCAGAACCCGTCGAACCTCGATCGCGGCAACGGCTTCAAACTCAGCGGCAGCGGCACCCAGGGTGCGATCCTGCCAGTTGAGCTGGTGTGGACACCGAAGCTCAACGGCCTGCCGGGCGAATACCGTGCCGGTTACTACTACAGCAACGCCAAGGCCACCGACGCCTATAAGGACAGCAACGGCCAGCCGGCAGCCCTGAGCGGTGAAGCCTATCGCAGCGCTTCGAGCAAGCATGGTGTGTGGCTGGGTGTGCAGCAGCAGATCACCAGCGTCGCCAGCGACAATTCCCGCGGTCTGAGCCTGTTCGCCAACGGCACGATGCACGACAAGAAGACCAACGCCGTGGACAACTATGTCCAGGCCGGCCTGGTCTACAAAGGCCTGTTCGACGCTCGCGCCAAAGACGACATCGGCTTCGCCCTCGCCCGTGTCCACGTCAACCCGGCCTACCGCAAGAACGCCGAAGCGACCAACCAGGCCCGCGCCGTCTACGACTACGACGATCCGTCCTACCTGCCGCCGCAGGACACCGAATACAGCGCCGAACTCTATTACGGCGTGCACGTCACGAACTGGCTGACCGTGCGCCCGAACCTGCAATACATCCGCCATCCGGGCGGTGTGGACAAGGTCGACGACGCACTGATCGGCGGGATCAAGATCCAGTCGTCGTTCTGATTTCAATTTTGCAATGAACCATGCCCGCGCCTGATCGTCATCTAAAGTGACTTAAGCGCGGGACTACTTGAAACGTCACGGAGAACCACACTATGAGCACCGAAAGTGCTTCGGGTCGAGGCCGTCTGCTACCGAGCCTGCTCGGCATTCTGCTTCTACTGATGGGCCTGGCCATGCTGGCCGGGGGAATCAAGCTGAGCACGCTCGGCGGCTCGCTGTACTACCTGCTGGCCGGTATCGGCATCGCGCTGACCGGCATCCTGCTGCTGATGCGTCGCCGCGCAGCGCTGGGCCTGTACGCCATCGTGCTGTTCGCCAGCACCGTCTGGGCGCTGTGGGAAGTCGGTCTGGACTGGTGGCAACTGGTGCCGCGTCTGGCCCTGTGGTTCGTCCTCGGCTTCGTGATGCTGCTGCCGTGGTTCCGTCGCCCGCTGTTGCTCAACGGCCCTGCGCCGATGGGCACCGGCGGTCTGACCGTCGCCGTGATTCTGGCCGGCGTCACCGCCCTGGCCAGCCTGTTCACCCACCCGGGCGAGACCTTCGGCGAACTGGGTCGCGAAACCGCCGACACCACCAGCACCGCGCCGCAGATGCCCGATGGCGACTGGCAGGCCTATGGCCGCACCGAGTTCGGTGACCGTTACTCGCCACTGAAGCAGATCACCCCGGCCAACGTCGGCAAACTGCAGGAAGCCTGGCGCATCCGCACCGGCGACCTGCCGACCGCCGATGACCCGGTGGAGCTGACCAACGAAAACACCCCGCTGAAAGCCAACGGCATGCTGTACGCCTGCACCGCCCACAGCAAAGTGCTGGCGCTGGATCCGGACACCGGCAAGGAGCTGTGGCGCTTCGACCCACAGATCAAGAGCCCGGTCGGCTTCAAGGGCTTCGCCCACATGACTTGCCGTGGCGTGTCGTACTACGACGAAGCCGCTTACGCCAAGTCTGAAAACGCAGCCTCCGCCGTCATCTCCGAAGCCGGCAAAGCCGTCGCCCAGGCCTGCCCGCGTCGCCTGTACCTGCCGACCGCCGATGCCCGCCTGATCGCACTGAACGCCGACACCGGCAAGATCTGCGAAGGCTTCGGCAACAAAGGCGTGGTCGACCTGACCCAAGGCATCGGCCCGTTCACCGCCGGTGGTTACTACTCCACTTCGCCAGCCGCGATCACGCGTGATCTGGTGATCATGGGCGGTCACGTCACCGACAACGAATCGACCAACGAGCCATCGGGCGTGATCCGCGCCTTCGACGTGCGCGACGGTCACCTGGTGTGGAACTGGGACAGCGACAAGCCGGACGCCACCGAGCCTTTGGCCCCGGGCCAGATCTACAGCCGCAACTCGGCCAACATGTGGTCGTTGGCCAGCGTCGATGAAAAACTCGGCATGGTTTACCTGCCACTCGGTAACCAGACTCCAGACCAGTGGGGCGCCGACCGCACCCCGGGCGCCGAGAAATTCAGCGCCGGCATCGTCGCGCTGGACCTGGCCACCGGCAAAGTGCGCTGGAACTACCAGTTCACCCACCACGACCTGTGGGACATGGACGTCGGCAGCCAGCCAACCCTGCTGGACATGAAAACCGCCGACGGCATCAAGCCTGCGCTGATCGCCCCGACCAAACAGGGCAGCCTGTACGTGCTCGACCGTCGTGACGGCACGCCGATCATCCCGATCCGCGAGATCCCGGTGCCGCAAGGCGCCGTGAAAGGCGACCACACCGCCCCGACCCAGGCCCGCTCGGACCTGAACCTGCTGGCTCCGGAACTGACCGAAAAAGCCATGTGGGGCGCCAGCCCGTTCGACCAGATGCTGTGCCGCATCCAGTTCAAGGAACTGCGCTACGAAGGCCAGTACACGCCTCCGTCGGAACAGGGCAGCCTGATCTATCCGGGTAACGTCGGCGTGTTCAACTGGGGTGGCGTATCGGTCGACCCGGTTCGCCAGATGCTGTTCACCAGCCCGAACTACATGGCCTTCGTCTCGAAAATGGTGCCGCGCGAAAAAGTCGCCGCCGGCAGCAAGCGCGAGAGCGAAACCGCTGGCGTGCAACCGAACACCGGCGCGCCTTATGCGGTGATCATGCATCCGTTCATGTCGCCCTTCGGCGTACCGTGCCAGGCCCCGGCCTGGGGCTACGTCGCCGGTATCGACCTGACCACCGGCAAAGTCGTGTGGAAACGCAAGAACGGCACCAGCCGCGACAGCTCGCCGATCCCGATCGGCTTCACTCTGGGTGTGCCAAGCATGGGCGGCTCGATCGTCACTGCCGGCGGCGTCGGCTTCCTCAGCGGCACCCTCGACCAGTACCTGCGCGCCTATGACGTGAACACCGGTAAAGAGCTGTGGAAATCCCGTCTGCCTGCGGGCGGCCAGGCCACTCCGATGACCTACACCGGCAAGGACGGCAAGCAATACGTCTTGCTGGTTGTCGGCGGTCACGGTTCGCTGGGCACCAAAATGGGCGACTATGTGATTGCGTACAAACTGCCGGATTAATCGTTAACGGCAGTAAAAAGGAAAGGCGATGTCCTGTGAGGGCATCGCCTTTTTTTCTGCGCGCCAATCGCCAATCGATATAAAAGACTGTCAACTCTGACAGGCGCGGTTATTCCCGTTTGCTCCGATCATCAACCTCATGCAGCGGTTGAATCATGGAGCCCCCAATGGCAGATACACGCTTTGGCAATCACTGGATCGAAGCACTGACCAAAGGACAGGCACGCTTTCACCAGTTGCCCGCCGATCTTGATCACAATGAAGCGGCCCTGATTCGCCGTGAAGCCCTGCAACACATCAGCGGTACCTCGCTGCGCAGCATTGGCGATTACACCCGCGAACCGCAGCCGGCCCACTGCGAGAACCGGATCGGCTCCGTCCAGATTCCGCTGGGCATCGCCGGCCCCTTGCTCGTCAAGGGCCAGGCCATCACGGCCCAGGAGCCGGTCTACGTCCCTCTGGCGACCACCGAAGGCGCGCTGATCGCCAGTACCTCCCGTGGATGCCGGGCATTGCACGCCGCCGGCGGCGCAGTGGTTCGGGTCGAAGAGGTGGGCATTACCCGTGCGCCGGTGTTTCGCTCCACCGGTATCCAGCAGACCGAGACCTTTCTGGCCTGGATCCGCGACAACCTCCAGCAGATCCGGCAGGCCTGTGAACAGGGCAGCGCTCATCTGCATCTGCGAGACATCCAGCCTGCGGTGGTCGGTACCACGATCTATCTGCGCTTTCGTTTCCGTACCGAGGACGCGATGGGCATGAACATGGCAAGCATTGCCTGTGACCGGGTCATCCGTGAGTTGATCACCCCCGCAACCGGCGTCTCGTGCCTCAGCATTTCGGGCAACTACTGCACGGACAAGAAACCGGCGATGGTCAACTTCATCAACGGACGCGGCCAGCGGATCAACGCCGAAGTCCGTCTGAGCAAAGACATACTCCGCGACATTCTCAAGACCGACGCCGGAGCACTTTGCGAGCTGCAGTACCGGAAAAACCTCATGGGTTCGGCCATGGCCGGCGCCATCGGCTGCAATGCCCATCATGCCAACATCCTCGCTGCGTTCTTCATGGCCACCGGTCAGGACGTCGCTCAAGTGGCGGAAAGTGCCATCGGCATTACCTGCTTCGAAGCCTGTGAACACGATGCCATCTATGCCTCGGTCACAATGCCGGACGTGCCGCTGGGCACCGTCGGCGGCGGCACCTCTCTTTGTACGCAACGCGAAGCCCTGGCCTTGATGGGAATCATCCCGGGCAGCAAGAAACCGGGAAAGGACACCCGGCGCCTGGCGGAGATTCTCGGCGCAACGGTGCTCGCCGGCGAACTGTCGATCATGGCCGCCCAGGCCGCGCATCAACTGGTATCGGCCCATCAGCGGCTGGGACGCTGATCATGATCCACGCCAGAGCCCCCGGCAAAATCATCCTCATGGGCGAACATGCGGCGCTGCACGGATGCCCGGTGATCGCCTGTTCCGTGGGGCTTTACTGCAATGTGTGGCTCACGCCGCGACAGGACGGCGAGATTGAACTGCGATTGCCCGATCTGATGCTGCAGCAGACGTATTCAGCCAAGCAATTGATCGACTACACCGTAAGCATGCGCATGGCCCTGAAGCGATATCAGGCCACGCCAGGCGCACAGACCTTCGCCGCCCTGGCCAACGCTGGCCACGATCACCTGGTCAAATGCGCCATCGGTGAACTTCTCCTGCGACTTGCACCGCAGCACTGGCGTGGTTTTACCTTGCGAGTGCAATCGCAGATTCCGCCGGGTGCCGGTTTCGGCAGCTCGGGTGCGCTTGCCGTTTCTCTCTCGTCTGCACTGATGCAATTGTTCGGGCTGACAGAAAACGATTGCCCGCTGGAACCCCTGGCCCTGTCGATTGAACGCTATCAGCACGGCGAACCTTCGGGCATCGATCACAACACCAGCCTGCTGGGATCGATCGTCGAAGGCAGACGCAACGCAGAAGGCGAGTTCGACGTGCACGTGCTACCCGTCATCACCTCGGAACTGCTGCCCGATACCCTGCGCCTCTTCAACACCGGCACCGCCCGCGAGAGCACCGGCCAGGTCATTGCCGCCACCCGCCATCGACTCGAAGGCCCCGACAATCCGCTGTTGGCCAGCATGCGGCGTAACACTGAGCGTTTCAGTGCCTTGCTGCGCCAGACACGTCCGATGCCGGAAACCTTTCGCACGGTGATACGCGATTACGAAGCCGATCTTGAAGCCCTGGGCGTCGTCCCCGATGCCGTCGCACAAGTGATTCGCGCGGTAGAAAAGGCTGGCGGTGCAGCCAAGATCTGCGGCGCCGGAGCATTGACCGGGGATCAGGCCGGCGCGCTGCTGGTACTGGGTGCAACGAATCTGCTGGAGCTAGCGCGCTACCGGCAACTCGACGCCCCTCTCGCGGTGGCAGGCCTAGAGATCACCCGGTCATGAATCGCACCAGCGTCTCGTCCCCCGCCAACATCGCGCTGATCAAGTACTGGGGCATGCGCGATGCGCTGAACACGTTGCCCAACAACGCCTCGCTTTCGATGACCCTCAACCGTTGTGTCAGCCTCTGCACATTGGCCCCGCTTGCCAATGGCACGACCGACGAAATTCTGTGGAAAACCGCGCGCGGTGCACTGGTGCCGGCCGACCCCACCCTGCGAGCCGGGATCGAACATCACCTGCAGGCCTTGCGCGAACACTTCGATCACTGGCAACCGCTGCGCATCGCCACCACCAACAGTTTCCCGACCGGAGCCGGAATCGCGTCATCGGCCTCCGGCTTCAGCGCCCTGGCGGCGGCGTTTGCCCTGCATTGCGGGCAATCGCTGAGCCATCCCGTCCTCAGCGATCTGGCGCGCCTCTCCGGCTCAGGCTCGGCGGCACGCTCGGTCTGCGGTGGCTTCGTGCAGTGGCCCGGCAACGCGCGGCTGCTCTCGGCGCCGGCCCTGCAAATCGCCCCGGCACGCCACTGGCCGCTGCACGACCTGATCGCCGTGGCCGACGCCCGACACAAAACCGTCAGCTCCCGCCAGGGTCATTTGCTCGCCCACAGCAGCGAGTTTTACCCGACCCGCCTGAAGCTGCTGCCGCAGCGTCTGGAACACGTTCGCCAAGCCATTTTCGAACGTGACTTCTCCCGACTGGCCGACGCCGTGGAACGCGAAGCCATCGAACTGCACCTGGTCGCCATGACGTCGCAACCACCGGTTTTCTATTGGCGACCCGCGACCCTGACCGTGCTGGAACGGGTCCGCCAGTTGCGCCAGGAAGGCCTGGACGTCTGCGCCACCCTCGACGCCGGGCCTAACGTACACGTGCTGTGCACGCCGCAACATTCCCCCAGGGTCTTCGCCGAACTGCGCAAACTGCCTGACATCCAGCGCTGGATACTCGATAGAGCGGGCGACGGGCCACGGCGACTGGAGCAGCATCTGTTTTGATGCGTGCGTCCTACAGACGGGGTGTTTTTCGGGGGACGATTCCGACAAGGCGCGTCGGTTGTCCCTAGGAAACGGGGTGGATAGGCTTTTGGGGTCGCTGCAAATTCAGCGATGGGGCGTCGCGGCCCGACTTCTGAGGCATAATTGCCGCCGCTTAACAGCAGCACCTCAAGTGCTTGTTTATGGTGGCTGTGCGCGGGATACCTTCGGGTATGCCGAATGCCTCAGGTCGGTCCGCGAACCCGCGTACAGCTGCCACCCCTCTTTTTGCGTCGCGGCAATTAGAGGAATGGACCCATTCCTGAGGAGTAAAAAATGAAAAAACCAACACCCAATCCCCCCGAATCAAACGACGCATCGCCCTACGAATCGCCAGATTCCAAAAAACTCCACGAAGCCGCCGAACGCGCCCTCGACCACTACCTGAAACCCAACGCCACCACCCTGCGCTTCCATAAACCCAGCACCATGTTCCAGGTCGCACCCGATCAGGACAGCGAAAGCCTGCTGGTCCACGCCTGCGAATCACTGGCACAGGCCAACCTCATGACCAGCGACATCGCCGCACACATCGACCTCCCGCAACGGCGGACGATTCTGGCCATTCAGCAAATCATCATGCTGGCTGAGCTGGCGGTGAATCGGGTGCTGGATAACGTCGAAGTACAGCGTTACCCAACACACAGCTGAGCCGCCCAGAAGAAACCGACCTGCCAGCGACAGACGCATTCGCTGGCAGATCGATTGGGACGCGGAGCGTCCCGGGCTGCATTCCCACGCGGAGCGTGGGAACGATCAAAGCAAAAGCACTCCGTCGCCCTTCGCCTTTCGCATCTCACCACTCAACACGATGAGCGTTAGCTCAAGTACCGCTTTTGACGTGCTGGCCCCGTCGGCAGGCTGAGTGGAGGGATTTATCCGGGGGTGGGAGCGCAGCGACCGTGCGGCGCAGCCGCATGCATCGAGAGGAGGTGCAGCGAAGCAAACCGTAGGCGATGCCCCCGGATGAATCCCGGAACGAAGGAACACCGAGCCACAGCGAGGTGCCGAACGTTGGGGCTCAGACCTTTTGGTTCCTTTTGGGGCGTTTGCCAAAAGGGACTCGCCGTAAGGGCGAAACCGCCGGCCGCAACACCCGCAGAAACGGATATTCACCCAAAACCCAAACAGCCTGGTCGGCCCAAAGGCCGCCAAGGCCAACCCCCAAAACCCTGTCAAAACCCTGAACACACAACCAGAAACACCCACCCCCATTGAAACCAGCAAAACCCTGCCCCATCTAAGACCCATACCCCATTGCGCAGGTGCCCCATGAGCGACCAGCAAGAATTCCCCGAGAACCCCGACGACTACACCGAAACCGACCACATCGAACATCACGTCCCCGGCAAGGGCCTGGCCCTGCCCGGCCAGAACCTGCCGGACAAGGTCTACATCATCCCGATCCACAACCGCCCGTTCTTTCCCGCGCAAGTGCTGCCGGTCATCGTCAACGAAGAACCCTGGGCCGAAACCCTCGAACTGGTCAGCAAATCCGAACACCACTCCCTGGCCCTGTTTTTCATGGACACGCCCCAGGAAGATCCGCGCCACTTCGACACCAAGGCATTGCCGCAGTACGGCACCCTGGTCAAGGTGCACCACGCCAGCCGCGAAAACGGCAAACTGCAATTCGTCGCCCAGGGCCTGAGCCGTGTGCGCATCAAGACCTGGCTCAAGCACCATCGTCCGCCGTACTTGGTGGAAGTCGAATACCCGCACCAGCCCACCGAGCCGACCGACGAAGTCAAGGCCTACGGCATGGCGCTGATCAACGCAATCAAGGAACTGCTGCCGCTCAACCCGCTGTACAGCGAAGAGCTGAAGAACTACCTCAACCGCTTCAGCCCCAACGATCCGTCGCCGCTGACCGACTTCGCCGCCGCCCTCACGTCGGCGACCGGCAATGAACTGCAGGAAGTGCTCGACTGCGTGCCGATGCTCAAGCGCATGGAAAAAGTCCTGCCGATGCTGCGCAAGGAAGTCGAAGTCGCGCGCCTGCAAAAAGAGATCTCCGCCGAAGTGAACCGCAAGATCGGCGAGCATCAGCGCGAGTTCTTCCTCAAGGAGCAGCTCAAGGTCATCCAGCAGGAGCTGGGCCTGACCAAGGACGACCGCAGTGCCGACCTCGAACAGTTCGAGCAGCGTCTGGAAGGCAAGGTCCTGCCGACGCAGGTGCAGAAGCGCCTCGAAGAAGAGATGAACAAGCTGTCGATCCTCGAGACCGGATCGCCGGAGTACGCGGTCACCCGCAACTACCTCGACTGGGCGACCTCGGTGCCGTGGGGCGTGTACGGCGAAGACAAGATCGACCTCAAGCACGCGCGCAAGGTGCTGGACAAACACCACGCCGGCCTCGACGACATCAAGGACCGGATCCTCGAATTCCTCGCCGTCGGCGCCTACAAAGGCGAGATCAGCGGTTCCATCGTGCTGCTGGTCGGCCCGCCGGGCGTGGGCAAGACCAGTGTCGGCAAGTCCATCGCCGAATCCCTCGGCCGGCCGTTCTACCGCTTCAGCGTCGGCGGCATGCGTGACGAAGCCGAAATCAAGGGCCACCGCCGCACCTACATCGGTGCGCAGCCGGGCAAACTCGTGCAGGCGCTGAAAGATGTCGAAGTGATGAACCCGGTGATCATGCTCGACGAGATCGACAAGATGGGCCAGAGCTACCAGGGCGACCCGGCCTCGGCGCTGCTGGAAACTCTCGACCCGGAACAGAACGTCGAATTTCTCGACCACTACCTCGACCTGCGGATGGACCTGTCGAAAGTCCTGTTCGTCTGCACCGCCAACACCCTGGATTCGATTCCCGGCCCGTTGCTGGACCGGATGGAAGTGATTCGCCTGTCGGGCTATATCACTGAAGAAAAAGTCGCCATCGCCAAGCGTCACCTGTGGCCGAAACTGCTGGAAAAGGCCGGCGTGTCCAAGGGCAGCCTGAGCATCAGCGACAGCGCGCTCAAGGCGCTGATCGACGGCTACGCCCGTGAAGCCGGCGTGCGTCAGCTGGAAAAGCAGCTGGGCAAACTGGTGCGCAAGGCAGTCATGAAACTGATCGACGATCCGAAAGCGGTGATCAAGCTCGGGCCGAAAGACCTCGAAGCGTCCCTCGGTCATCCGGTGTTCCGCAACGAACAAGTGCTGTCCGGCACCGGTGTGATCACCGGTCTGGCCTGGACCAGCATGGGCGGCGCGACCCTGCCGATCGAAGCCACGCGGATTCACACGTTCAATCGCGGTTTCAAACTCACCGGGCAACTGGGCGATGTGATGAAAGAGTCGGCGGAGATCGCCTACAGCTACGTCAGTTCGCACCTCAAATCCTTTGGTGGCGATCCGAAGTTCTTCGACGAAGCCTTCGTCCATCTGCATGTGCCGGAAGGCGCAACGCCGAAAGACGGCCCGAGCGCCGGGGTGACCATGGCCAGTGCCCTGCTCTCGCTGGCGCGTAATCAGCCGCCGAAAAAAGGTGTGGCCATGACCGGTGAGCTGACACTGACCGGGCACGTGCTGCCGATTGGCGGCGTGCGCGAGAAGGTGATTGCGGCGCGGCGGCAGAAGATTTTCGAGCTGATTTTGCCGGAGGCGAATCGCGGCAACTTCGAAGAGCTGCCGGATTACTTGAAGGAAGGCATCACCGTACATTTCGCCAAGAAGTTTGCGGATGTGGCGAAGGTGCTTTTCTGACAGCTCGGTAGCGCCTGGACCACCGCTTTCGCGAGCAGGCTCGCTCCCACAGTTTTTTGGCGAGCAGCACAAGGTATGTGTTCGTCACGGACCATTGTGGGATCGAGCCTGCTCGCGAAGGCGTCGTCACAAACGACGCCTCCCCGGCTGTCACACTTTGTCTCATCTTCAGTTATGCTCGCCGTTCGTCGCCAACGCCGGAGCCACTGAATCCATGTCCCCCACTCGCCTGTTTGTCCCCCTGTCCCTCGCCCTGCTGGCCGCCTGCGCCACGCAACCGAAAACCAACGTGACCGTGGAAAAACAGAGCGAATGTCCGGTGCGGCTGACCAACGGGCAAAACCTCACCGTCATGCTGCCAAGCAACCCCACCACCGGCTACCGCTGGGCCATTCAAGACTCGGCCGGCGGCGTACTGCGTGCACTGAGCCCCGAGGTTTACAGCAGTCCGAAAGACTCCGGCATGGTCGGCTCAGGCGGTTTCTCCACCTGGCGCTTCCAGGCCTTTGCCACCGGCACGGGGCGCCTGCGCCTGACATCGCAGCAACCCTGGGAGCCTGAAGTCGAGCCGGTGGAAACCTTCGACTGCGCGATCTCGGTGAACTGATCGTGGGCTGGCTGATCCTCGCGCTGATGGGCGCAGCGACTTTTCTATACGGCGTCAGCACTCATGCGGCGCTGCTTTGTCTGCTGGTGAAGCCACTGCCGGTATTGGCGCTGCTGGGCTGGCTGCATGATGCGCCGCCGAGTGACTATCGCCGCTGGATCAGTCTGGGCCTGATTTTCTCTTTGCTCGGCGATGTGCTGCTGGCGTGGCCGGGGGATCTGTTCGTGTTTGGCCTGGGTGCGTTTCTGGTGGCGCATCTTGCGTATCTCAAGGCATACCTGAGCGATTGCCGGCGTCTGGCCGTGTTGCCGCTGGTGCTTGCGCTTGGCGTTGGCGCCGTGCTGTTGGGCATATTGATCAGCAGCGGACTCGGGCCGTTGACCGTACCGGTGATCGTCTACGGCACCGCCATCAGCGCCATGCTCTGGCGCGCCCTGGCTCGCCTCGGCAGTGGTGTACCGCAGCGATCGGCGTTGCTCGCGGCCGGTGGTGCGGTGGCGTTCGTGTTCTCTGACAGCGTGATCGGCATCGACCGGTTTGTCGCACCGTTCCACGCCGCACCGTACGTCATCATTCTCAGCTACTGGCTCGGGCAGTGGGGCATTGCTGCTTCGTCGTTCTCTCAGAAACCGCGCTGAATTATTCGCGAGCAGGCTCGCTCCCACAGGTAGACCGCGATCCCCTGTGGGAGCGAGCCTGCTCGCGAAGGCCATGTGCCTGTCAAGGCAGATTCCGGCAACGCTCCGGTTTATCAGACAAGCCGCGCATCTGCGCGCCAGTTTGGCTAAAATGCCGGCCTTTTCATCGACACCGCCGGAACCGCCGTGAGCAAAGAACCCGATCGCATTTTCGCCCAGCCGATGGCCCAGGTGCCTGACTTCGCCTTCAACGAGGACGTGGTGCGGGTGTTCCCGGACATGATCAAGCGTTCGGTGCCAGGTTACCCGACCATCGTCGAGAACCTCGGCGTGCTCGCGGCGCAGTTTGCCCAGCCGAACAGCGTGCTCTATGACCTCGGTGCCTCGCTGGGGGCCGTTACCCAGGCCCTGCGTCGCCATGTGCGTACCGACGGTTGCCGGGTGATCGCGGTGGACAACTCGGCGGCGATGGTCGAGCGCTGCCGCGAGTACCTCAACGGTCAGGACTCGATGTTCCAGGAGTTGCTGCCGGTCGAGGTGATCGAAGGCGACATCCTCGCCCTCGACTTCAAACCGGCCTCGGTGGTGGCGATGAACTTCACCCTGCAATTCATTGCCCCGGAGCAGCGCACGGCGTTGCTGTCGCGCATTCGCCAGTCGTTGTTGCCGGGCGGCGCGCTGATCCTGTCGGAGAAGCTGCGCTTCAACGATGCCGATGAACACGCACTGCTGACCGACCTGCACGTCGCGTTCAAACGCGCCAACGGTTACAGCGAACTGGAAATCGCCCAGAAGCGCAGCGCCATCGAAAACGTCATGAAGCCCGACAGCCTCGAAGAACACCGCGAGCGCCTGCTGGCTGCCGGGTTCTCGAAAGTCGTGCCGTGGTTCCAGTGCCTTAACTTTGCCTCGTTGATTGCCTTACCATGATTGATCTGTCCCCCCTCGCCCGCCGCTTGGCCGGCACACCGCTGGCCGAGTGGGCCAGCACCCTGCAAGTGCAGCTCGACCGGAAAATGGAGAAGGGCCACGGCGATCTGGAGCGCTGGCAAAGTGCGCTGGACGCTTTGCCGAAGATCCAGCCGACCGAAGTCGACCTGCTCGACGGCCTGAAACTCGACACCGATTGCGACGCCGAAACCCGCGCACAGATGCGCACCGCGCTGATGGGTTTATCGCCTTGGCGCAAGGGGCCGTTCGACCTGTTCGGTGTGCACGTCGACACCGAGTGGCGCTCGGACTGGAAGTGGTCGCGGGTTTCTCCGCATCTGGATCTGAAGGGCAAGCGCATTCTCGATGTCGGGTGCGGCAACGGCTACTACATGTGGCGCATGCTCGGCGCCGGTGCCGACAGTGTGATTGGCGTCGATCCGAACTGGCTGTTCTTCTGCCAGTTCCAGGCGGTGCAGCGCTATCTGTCGGAGCCGAATGCCTGGCATTTGCCGTTCCCGTTCGAAGACCTGCCGCCGAATCTGGAAGGCTTCGACACGGTGTTTTCCATGGGTGTGTTCTATCACCGTCGCTCGCCAATCGAACATTTGCTGGCACTGAAGGATTGCCTGGTGAAGGGCGGCGAACTGGTGCTGGAGACGCTGGTGGTCGAAGGCGACAGGCATCAGGTGCTGGTGCCGGAAGACCGTTACGCGCAGATGCGCAACGTGTGGTTCCTGCCGTCGGTGCCGGCGCTGGAGTTGTGGCTGCGACGCGCCGGTTTCAGCGATGTGCGTTGCGTGGACGTGAGTTTCACCACGGTTAAGGAACAGCGCAGTACCGAGTGGATGAAGTATCAGTCGCTGAGTGACTTTCTGGATCCGGCAGATCACAGCAAGACCATCGAAGGGCTGCCGGCGCCGATGCGGGCCGTAATTGTCGCGAAGAAATAATTTCTCCGAACACTCAAAAAACTGTGGGAGCGAGCCTGCTCGCGATTGGATCTGACAGACACCGAAGTATTGAATCTCAGACCGCGATCGCGAGCAGGCTCGCTCCCACATTGGTTTTGTATTCAGTCTGCGGGTTTTGCACGCCGTGCCCGGAAGAACTCGGTCAACACCGCCCCGCACTCCTGCGCCAGCACCCCGCCTTCATACAACACTCGATGGTTGAGAAAGCCCTGAGTGAAGAACTGCCCCTGACTCTGCACAATCCCGGCCTTGGGCTCCAGCGCGCCGTACACCACGCGAGCAACCCGCGAATGCACGATCAGTCCGGCGCACATGCTGCAGGGTTCGAGGGTCACGTACAGCGTGCTGCCCGGCAGACGATAGTTATCCACCGTTTGCGCAGCGGCACGGATCGCAACCATTTCTGCGTGTGCGCTCGGGTCGCTGGTACTGATCGGGCAATTGAAACCACGACCGATGATTTCGCCGTCCTGCACCAGCACAGCGCCCACCGGCACCTCGCCGAGGGCGGCACCTTGCGCAGCCAGGGTCAGGGCTTCGCGCATGAAATCGCGGTCACGGCTGCGGTCGATGATCGCCGCGGGGCGAATCTGGCGCATCACTTCACCTCGATGGCGGCCATCAGGCCGGTTTCCATGTGGTCGATCACGTGGCAGTGGAACATCCACACCCCCGGGTTATCCGCCACCAGCGCCACTTGCGCACGCTCGTTCTTGCCCAGCAGGTAAGTGTCGGTGAAATACGGCACGATCTTGTGCCGGTTCGAGGCAATCACCTTGAAACTCATGCCGTGCAGGTGAATCGGGTGCTGGTACTGAGTCATGTTCTTCAGTTCGAAAATGTAACTCTGGCCCAGTTTCAGGCTGGCGATCGGCCGATCGGCGCAGGTCTTGTCGGTGATGTCCCAGGCCTTGCCGTTGATCTGCCACAGGCTCGGCGGCTTGCCGTTGTCGACATTCACCGACACCGAGCCGACCCATTCGAAATTGAAGTTGAGTTTCTCGGCATTGGCCAGATCCGGCTCGGCCACCGGGTTGGCCGGCAAAGCCTTCGGCCACTCTGTTGGCGCGTCGGTGTTGGCCACCGAACGCAAGGTGCCCAGACGCACAGGGCCATTGCGCAGCGAAAGCTCTTCACCCGCCGGCGGCGCCTTGATCGCCAGGCAAATCCGCATGCCCGGGCCGAGCCAGTATTCCTTGCCCAATGGCCGGGGTTCGACCGGGTTGCCGTCCAGCGCGTAGATCTGCGCTTCGACGCCGGGAATGTTGATGCGATAGGTCAAGGTGTTGTCGAGGTTGAGCAAACGCACCCGGGTGATCTGCCCGGCCGGCAACTCGATCACCGGCGACGGCACGCCATTGATGGTCGCCAGCCGCCCCGCCGTACCGCCACGGGCCGCTTCGCGCGGAATGCTGAATTCGACGAAGTTGCCTTCTTCATCGACGTGCCAGCTCTTCAGGCTCAGGGTCTTTTCGTACTTGAACCCGGTCGGCTCGCGCTCCTCGACGATCAACGGCCCGACCAGCCCGCGCCCGAGTTCTTCGCTGCTGCTGACGTGCGGGTGATACCAGTAGCTGCCGGCGTCCGGCACACGGAACTTGTAATCGAAATATTCACCCGGCAGCACCGGCAGTTGCGAGACGTAAGGTACGCCGTCCATCTCCAGCGGCAGGCGGATGCCGTGCCAGTGAATGGTCGTCGCCACCGGCAAGTGGTTGATGAAACGCACCCGCAGCCATTCGCCCTGACGCACCCGCAATTCGGTGCCTGGCGCCGAGGGACCGAACGCCCAGGCTTCAGTCTTGTGTCCTGGCACCAGCTCGACGTCCAGCGGTGCGGCGATCAACTCGTAGTCATGCCCGGCATTGGCATCAGCCACCTTGCCCAGCCAGTACCGCGTCGCACCACCGGCTCCCGCGCCCACCACTGCAAGACCGGCCAGGCCACCGAGAATTTGTCGACGGGTAAAGGACATGGACACAACTACCTCACGTATCAGCCACGGGCCAGTACGCCCGCAAAAGGCGAATACGATACACCTGCGATTGCGAAACAGTAAGGGCAGCGCGGCGGATGGCCGCAGATTCCAGGGCGTCGGGTAGTCATTGATTACCACACCGCCCATTGGACGATGGCTCATTCTCCTGTGCTCTCACTCAAGGATCAGAGCATATGAGTCCGACAGAAAACCGACCACTGCCCAATTCAGCCGACAAGGCTGCCCTGGAGACCATGGCCACTGAGGTGGTGAATACCTGTCCCAGCCTGAATGATTCGGCCCGCCGGGTCGCCACTGAAATACTCCACAAGCATGGTGTAATCGGCCTCGACCCCGATCACGTCTACTATCACCGGTTCAAGGCTGCTCAAAGCCTGTCGGTGTCCTTCACCGGATGGCAGCATTACCATGAGAAACCCTACGAAAGCCTGACACTCACGCAGTTGGTGATTCACCGGTTTCGCGTCACCGACCAGGACAATGCCGACCTGCTGGATCTGTACGGGGGCTTCTATACCGCAGGACCGGATGCCGAAAACTTCGATGCCACCAATGAAGTACGACTGCATGGCAATGAGGTGCTGAATGACTTCTGGAATATCAATTTCAGCGAACGTTATCGCAACGAACTGCAAACATTCTGGGACCGTTACGCCAGCCAGTTTCGCAGCCTGGCAAAATCCAACTTTCTCTCCAAAGCCATCGAAGCCAGGGAACACGGGCACCTGAGCGATGAGGATTTTCGGACGACGATCAATGCGATCGTCGGGCCGTTGACCTGGCCCATCGACCTGCACACCCTGCAGAGCGAATCCGAAATCGGACAGGACATTCGCGTGTACGCCCTGGAAATCGACGGGCACATTGCCACGGACATCCTGCGTTTCGTGACCCCGAGCGGGCGGCAAATCGTTTACATACCTGGCGACAGCGAAGCGTTTCATGTGTTGGACACACCCACCGACCTGCATTGGTGGGCATTGCAGCAGCTGAACGAAAAAGCGCCTCGCGAACTGTTCCTCCAGCATTTCTCGCTGGCTGATCGACAATCGATGGCCGAGAACATCAGCGGCCTGATGAATCGGCTGGTCAGTACCTGGGGGCATTCCGATCATTCTCTGGTCAATCAAACCAGCCATGCGGTCACGACGGATATTTTCAGTTGGTTACGCGAATCCGTTCGCCACGCGATGTTCGCCGAAGCCGATCTGGCCTTGACCTCCAATGGCGCTCTGCGCAAGAAACTCTGGATCGGCTACCTGAGCGTTGGCCTGAAGGTGTTCGGGCCGATGGCCGTCGTGGGCTGGCCGGTGGCATTGCCGGTGATTGGCGCCAGCTTCGCCGATATGGGACTGAACATTGACAAGGCGGTCAATGGCAAGACTTCCGAGGAGCGCAAGGAAGGCATTTTGGGAGCCATCCTCAGCGGTATCGACGCGCTGTTCAACATTCCGTTTCTGATGGTCTCTACTGCACTGCCAGAGCTTGATGTGCCTTCCGAGGCCGCCGAGACAGACGGACTGGCAGAAACCGCGGCCCCGGCAGAGGTCGAATCAGAGGAACCGAACGAGATTCTGCCTGTTGCGCAGGAGTTGCCCCCGGCGATCTCCGAAACCGTGCAGGTCCGAGAGATCCCGCCACACTTTCAGTCCAACGAAATACTGGACGCGATGGATCCGGTTTCCGAGCCCGGCAAATATCAGGGAATCTACAGACTGAACACCGACCCGCCCTTCGCCATCCTGATGAATGACACAGCCTATTACGTGCGCTACTTCAGCGAGTCCCGGGGTGGTGGATTCTGGGCGATCATCGATCCGGCAAAACCCAATCAACTGATCCACGCAATACCCGTGCGATTGAACAGTGAAGGCATCTGGGAGCGCATGACCCGATTGGGCCTGAAGGGGGGTGGTCAGTGCCTGGGCAGACAATGCGCTGTAGATGTGGCACTTGAGCCTGAGACACGCACGCCATCGCCCCAAGAGCAGGAACACCCCGTCACGCCACCTGAACCGTCCCCCCCTTTGCCGGCCGAACCTCAGCCCTCGACATCGAACGCCATTCGCCTGATCAGAACACCTTACGCAGTAGACCCGCAACGTGAGCTCGAACTGCGGCGATGGGCCCTGAATCTTCGTGAAACCCACATTCAACTGCGAGTGGGGCCCGACGGCAGCCTGGTCGCTCCGGATCGTTATGCACTCTATTTCGCCGAGAAGTCCCGCGCCCTTCAGCTCTCCGCCAGACGCTTCTACAAGAATCTACCCTGGGAGAACCTGCCGCCGCGTCCGCAGATTCCTGCGCTCAGCTCATCAACTAGTTTCACGGACTTCACAGCCCAGGCTCTCGAGCAAGCGCGCGGGCTGGTCATCGGCGAAACGCCGGGCCGTATCACCAGCATGCGACTGATGATTGAAAACATGCCCGCCCTGGCACGCCAGGGCGTCAGAACGCTATATGTGCGCCGACTGCTCAGCGACTTTGCCCAGGCCGACCTCAATGCCTACTTCAGATCCGGTGTCATGTCCGATGACCTGCAGCAATATCTGAGTCGACTCGGCACGGATCCGGCCGAACAGTTTGATGAACTGGCGCTGGTGAAAAGCGCCAGGCAAAACGGTATTCGAATTCAGGCCACCGATTGTGCGGCAACCTACAAAAAGCCTGTTTCACTCACGCTGCCCGAGGAGCAGATCATCACCAATCACCTGACAGCCGACATCATGTTCCTGGATAAAACCATGAACGATGTCGGCAAATGGGTGGTACTGACAGGGGTGGAAAATACCAATACGTTCAGAGGCGTCGCGGGCATCAGCGAACTGGAAGGCGGTATCGGCCTGCGGATTGAAGAGGTCGACCCCGGCCATGGAGAACGTTTGACAACCGACCCGGGTATCGACATCGAACGGGGTCCCCATTCACAGACGCTCACACAACAAGGGATGCTCGAAACCCTCTACGCCGATGTGCTTCTGCAAATGGAAGCAGCACCGGTCAGCCGCACCGAGCTGCAAATACACCGACTGCTTTATCGCGCAGGCATGTATGTATTCGAGCGTTCACAAGGCGCCTTTCGATTATTTCACCGGAGTGTCAACGGCGAGATTGTACAGACCCCTGTCCAGACGTTCGCCGATGGCCGCTATTACATCGACCGTCCATCCTGGGGTTCGGTACACCGCGTCCCCTTCGAGAGCCTTGAGCAATTGTCCAGCGCACTGAAGCAGCTCGGACTGCAGTTGCAAAGTCGACTTCCTGCTTGATCTGTCCTCCAGGCAGACGAAAAAAAACCCTGGCCGAAGCCAGGGTTTTTGACTGTGTCAATGCATCCTGTATGGAGGGATCATTCCCACTCAATGGTGGCCCATACTCAACATTGTCCTTTATACCGGGTGAAGCAGCTTGTTACCTTTCAAATGCAAAGCAACTGACAAAAAACAAAAACCTTACGTAGAATGCCGGCGTGGCTATGGAACACCTTCCTTCTAAACCCTATGAACTAGGGGTTCCGCTCTCCACACCGCGCCTGCTCCCAGCAGGCGTTTTCATATCCGCTGTAGACACGATGCTGCAGCTCGCTCACGACGACGACCAAAGGAGAAAATCAAGCATGAATCAGGAGCTGTTCCTGCGTCGCCGTAGCAAAGTTCACGTCCCGATGGGCACTGGCGGTGCCACCCGCGCTCAGGTCGCGTCGGCTGTCCGGGAAATCGCAGCGTTCCGGTGCGTACTGTCAGAGCCTCTGATTGAACAAATCGGCCTGTTGTCGGCGACAGAACTCAAGTATTGGTTGTGTGACATTGTTGGAGTTCTTCGGCGCAGGAGTGGCGCTCATGTGCACCACCGACCGTTTTATCCCGACTTTCCAGAGCAGGTTCTGACGGCCTCGGAGGCCGATCTGTACCTGAACGCTGTCCTGCATTACCTCACGCTTCGACGTTTACCAGCGACTGAAGGATCTCGGCCTCCACTGCTTGAAGGCAACTTCATACCTTGGGTTATCGAACCGGGACATCTCCCTGAGTTCGAGTCACTGCTTGAGCCGCTGGTTTCATCACGCACCTCGCTCTCCGAAGAGGAAGCGGCCGATGTCATCTGGTTCATCCGTGAGTACAAAGGTGATGTGTTCCGTCTGCTACCTGAAGCCATCCCGTTCCGGGAGATCCGGGCACAGGTCGGCGGGGCACTGATCCAGCATGTACCCGGTGATGCACGGGTGAACGCATTCCTGGAGCGAAATGTGGAGACGGCAACCGACGTATTACGACTCGCAGTCGCGTTGAAAGGAGGAGACGTGTCACTGGCGACCGCTACGACACGTTTCAAAGCGATGAAGCGTTCGATGCGCCGTCTACTTCTGAGACTGCTCGATCGAATACCCAACGCTATAGAAGACGTGATGCGGCAAGCCGAGCGATGGAAACGCCTGGCTGAAGTACTTCATCCGGGCGATTACGCCGATAAATACCCAAGAGCGCTGGCCGCCATCACCGCAGCACGTCGCAATGAAGCGCCAGCTTCGTTTGGTTCACGGGTCGAAACACTGTTCGCCCAGCGTGATATTGCCGAGCTTGTGCCCTTGCTGCAGAGTCGTCCCGGTGAGTTCGCACGACGGCTGGACGCGACCCTACGGCGCGCGACGGAACCAGAGCCGGTCCTCGATGCGTTCGAGTCTGTTGCGGCACAAGTGTCCTCGCCTGTCCTGCTGCAGTTGCTGGCCCAGTCACGTGCGCCGCGCCCCTTGCCTCTTCGGGCGTTCACACCGAAAGGTTCCTTCGCCAAAGTCTATGGCATCAAGGATGATCGAGAGCCTCTCGCATCCGAGGTGCTGGCTCGTGCAGCCCGAATCTGCGAGGACGCTCTGGTATCGCGTTTTGCGACACTACCGCCATTGGGTCGCTGTTACATCGATCCGGAATTAAGCGAATTCAGGGTACCGTTGGCACAACGCGCGTCTTCGAAATCGCTACGTACACTGGTGCGGGGCAGCCGATTGCCGATGCCTGACACACGTTTCATCCGTCTGTTCCTTTGGTGGAAAAACGGTCGTTCACGCACGGACATCGATTTGTCCGCCGCTTTTTTCGATGCCAACTTCGTGTTCAGAGAAACGGTTGCGTACTACAACCTGAGAGACTACGGCGGCTGCCACAGCGGCGACATCGTCGACGCGCCCGAAGGGGCTTCGGAATTCATCGACCTGGACCTTGAAGTCCTCGTCGAGAAGGGTATCCGTTATGTCGTCACATCCATCAACTCGTACACCCAACAACCGTACTGCGATCTTCCAGAATGCTTCGCTGGCTGGATGGCCCGCACCGATACGGCATCGGGCGAAGTATTCGAACCGCGAACCGTGTTCGATCGTATCGATATCGCATCCGATACACAAATCTGCCTGCCATTCGTGATGGACTTGCAGGAGCAGCGCGTGATCTGGGCCGACCTGGGACTGACCGCAGCTCCTCGGTGGAACAATGTCGGGAACAACCTCAGCGGAATATCGTTGATGCTGCGGGCTTTGGTGCATACACCACGGCCTGATCTGGAGACATTGTTCGATTTGCATGTACGAGCACGAGGCGAACGAGTGGCTTCGCCGCAGCAGGCACAAGCGGTGTTTGCACCTGATCAAGGGATAACGCCGTTCGATACGGATTTGATTCGGTCACAGTTCCTTTAAATACCTGCGCCCGCCTCGCCACTTCCCGCCCCAAAAAAAATGCCAGTCAGATTAACTGACTGGCATTTTCTATAACCCCTTTTGCGCCTCTGCGAATTCAACCTCGAACTCTAGACAGCGCGGCTCGGGATCATTCCCACTCAATCGTCGCCGGTGGCTTGCTCGATACGTCGTAAGTAACGCGGGAGATGCCTTCGATTTCATTGATGATGCGGCCGGACACGGTTTCCAGCAGTTCGTAAGGCAGGTGTGCCCAACGAGCGGTCATGAAGTCGATGGTTTCCACGGCACGCAGGGCAACGACCCAAGCGTAACGACGGCCGTCGCCGACCACGCCAACCGATTTCACCGGCTGGAACACGACGAAGGCCTGGCTGACCTTGTGGTACCAGTCGGCCTTGCGCAGTTCTTCGATGAAGATGTGGTCGGCGCGACGCAGCAGGTCGGCGTATTCCTTCTTCACTTCACCGAGGATCCGCACTCCCAGGCCCGGGCCCGGGAACGGGTGACGGTAGACCATGTCGTACGGCAGGCCCAGTTCCAGGCCCAGACGGCGGACTTCGTCCTTGAACAGTTCGCGCAATGGCTCGACCAGTTTCAGGTTCATCTCTTCCGGCAGGCCGCCCACGTTGTGGTGCGACTTGATGACGTGGGCCTTGCCGCTCTTGGCGCCGGCCGACTCGATCACGTCCGGGTAGATGGTGCCCTGGGCGAGGTACTTGATGTTGTTCAGCTTGCAGGACTCGGCATCGAACACGTCGATGAAGGTGCGGCCGATGATCTTGCGCTTCTTCTCAGGGTCGGCTTCGCCGGCCAGGTTGTTCAGGAACTGGTCCTCAGCGTTGGCGCGGATCACCTTGACGCCCATGTTCTCGGCGAACATGGCCATCACCTGGTCGCCTTCATGCAGACGCAGCAGGCCGTTGTCGACGAAGACGCAGGTCAGTTGATCGCCAATAGCCTTGTGCAACAGTGCCGCAACTACCGAGGAGTCCACACCGCCGGACAGCCCCAGCAACACGTTGTCGGTACCGACCTGGGCGCGGATGTTGGCAATCGCGTCTTCGGCGATCTTCGACGGAGTCCACAGGGCTTCACAGCCGCAGATGTCGAGGACGAAGCGCGACAGGATGCGACCGCCCTGCTTGGTGTGCGTCACTTCCGGGTGGAACTGCACGCCGTAGTAAGCGCGTTCGTCATTGAACATGCCGGCAATCGGGCAGCTCGGGGTGCTGGCCAGGATATGGAAATCACCCGGCATTTTGGTGACCTTGTCACCGTGGCTCATCCACACATCAAGGCCGAACAGGCCGTCGGCGTCGATGTGGTCTTCGATGCCGTCGAGCAGGCGGCTCTTGCCGACCACGTCAACACGGGCATAACCGAACTCACGCAGCTCGGAGCCTTCAACCTTGCCACCCAGTTGCTCGGCCATGGTCTGCATGCCGTAGCAGATACCGAAGACCGGTACGCCCAGATCGAACACCGCTTGCGGGCAGCGCGGGCTGTTGGCTTCGTGCACGGACTCGGGACCGCCGGCGAGGATCACGCCTTTTGGAGCGAATTCGCGGATCGCATCCTCGTCCATGTCGAACGGGTGCAGTTCGCAGTACACACCGATCTCGCGCACGCGGCGGGCGATCAGTTGGGTGTATTGCGAACCGAAGTCGAGGATCAGGATGCGGTGAGCGTGAATGTCGAGGGCCATGATTCAGTCTCGTCTAAGTAATTCAGAAACAGTCTTGATTCAGAAACAACTCGGGGCTGAATAAAACAGCCCCGGTCATTTAGCGTTTTGCTTGAAGCCTCAACCTACGCGGTAGTTTGGCGCTTCCTTGGTGATCTGCACGTCATGGACGTGGGATTCGGCCATGCCGGCGCCGGTGATCCGCACAAACTCGGGTTTGGTGCGCATCTCTTCGATGTTGGCGCTGCCGGTATAGCCCATCGAGGAACGCAGACCGCCCATCAACTGGTGAATGATCGCGCTCAGGCTGCCCTTGTAAGCAACACGGCCCTCGATCCCTTCCGGAACCAGCTTCTCGGCACCGGCCGAGGAGTCCTGGAAGTAACGGTCGGAGGAGCCTTGAGCCTGAGACATGGCGCCCAGCGAACCCATGCCGCGGTAAGCCTTGTAGGAACGCCCCTGGAACAGTTCGATCTCGCCCGGCGCCTCTTCGGTACCGGCGAACATCGAACCCATCATCACGCAGGACGCACCGGCCACGATGGCCTTGGACAGGTCACCGGAGAAACGGATGCCGCCGTCTGCGATCAATGGAACACCGGTGCCTTCAAGGGCAGCGGCAACGTTGGCGATGGCACTGATTTGCGGAACGCCGACACCGGCGACGATACGAGTGGTGCAGATCGAGCCCGGGCCGATACCGACCTTGACGGCATCGGCGCCGGCTTCGGCCAGAGCCTTGGCGGCTGCGCCGGTGGCGATGTTGCCGCCGATCACCTGCACTTCAGGGAAATTCTCCTTGACCCAGCGAACGCGGTCGATCACACCCTTGGAGTGACCGTGAGCGGTGTCGACCACCACCACGTCCACGCCGGCATTGACCAGGGCGGCAACGCGGTCACCGGTGTCTTTGCCGGTACCGACTGCAGCGCCGACACGCAGACGACCCTGGTCGTCCTTGCTGGCCAGCGGGTAGGCCTTGGACTTTTCGATGTCCTTGACGGTCATCATGCCCTTGAGGGCGAACTTGTCATCGACGATCAGGACTTTTTCCAGACGGTGCTTGTGCAGCAGCTCGCGGACTTCGTTCTTGTCGGCGCCTTCGCGGACAGTGACCAGACGCTCTTTCGGCGTCATCACTTCACGGACGGTGGCATCCAGACGGGTTTCGAAACGCACGTCACGGGAGGTGACGATGCCGACCAGGTCGCCATCGTGCAGCACCGGAACGCCGGAAATGTTGTGCATGCGGGTCAGTTCGAACAGATCACGTACCGTGGCGTCAGCCTCGATGGTGATCGGGTCCTTGACCACACCGGCTTCGAACTTCTTGACCTTGCGAACTTCGGCAGCTTGCTGCTCGATGGTCATGTTCTTGTGGATAATGCCGATGCCACCTTCCTGAGCCATGGCAATTGCCAGACGGGCTTCGGTGACGGTGTCCATGGCGGCAGAAACCAGAGGAATGTTCAGCTCGATGCCACGGGTAAGGCGGGTCTTCAGACTGACTTCGTTAGGAAGCACCTCGGAATAACCGGGCACTAGGAGAATGTCGTCGAATGTCAGAGCTTCTTGGCTGATACGCAGCATCGCGGGGGCTCCCGGGCGGGAAAATGGAAGCGCGCCATTATAGTCAGACACCCCCTCGGGTTCAATGCAAAACTTGTCTTATATCAATGTTGCTGATGTACGGAAAAAGCGCCCCCTAAAGCTCCACCTTGACCCAGCTCACCGGTTGATCCAGCCAGTCGGCGAATTCGTCGATAAAACTCTGCTTGAACCCCGCTTCCAGCCAGTTGTTGAAGATGAAACCGAGGTTGGAAAACCCGCACTCCTGCAAATACAGAAAGCCGTTTATGTCATCTTCATGCCCGCATTCCGGGCACGTGAAGTTGTCGGTGCGCCCCGGCATCCAGTCTTCAAGGCTTTCGAACAGCGCTTCACCGATTTCCTGACGGCACTCGGCGCAACCGGCCTCTTCGAGAAAGCCCTTGGCCGGGGTATAGATGCACCGCTTGGTAATGACCTCAAGGCCATTGATCGGCTCACCGAACGGCAGCGCCTCCGGATGCAGCACCACCGCGCGGGCGCCATCGGCGATGGCGTAGGCCATGCGATTGCCGGTGCGTCCGCAGGTGCTCAACTCTTCCTTGACGATGTTCTTGCGCACCAGCCAGCGCAGAATCGCCCGGGCCCGGGGCTCGTGCACCGGCAGGCTGGAGATTTTCGGGACGATGATGCTTTGGGAGTTCATGGTGCAAGCCTGCTGCGTCAAAGGATGTTCTGCGACGAACGCGGCCGGCAGCTTAATCCCTGAGGCAATCCGGTCAAGTGCTTAAATAGCGGCCGATCAGCGCCAGGCCGCTCGCCAGCACCAGCCACGTCACCAGACGCACAAAGGCCTCGCGGGACAATCGCATCGTCAGCCGCCGTCCAATCCACAAACCCAGTGCCATGGCCGGCAACAGGCACAGCGCAAGCATCAACAAGGGTAGCTCGGCATACACCCCGGCGACAGCGAACAGGCTCAACCGCACCACCGTGCTGCAACTGATCAGCGCACTTTGCGTGGCTCGTGCCGAATCCTTGGACAATCGGCTGTTGAGGTAGATCGCATAAAGAAAGCCGCCACTGCCGAACAATGCGCCGAACAGTCCGCCCACCGTGCCCATGGGCAACGCCCACCCGGCAGACAAGCGCGTCGGCCGCGCCTTTATCCACAAGCTGTAAACCGCGTAGACACTGATGAACAGCCCCATCAGCAACAACAGCAGATCGGATTTGAGGTTGAGCAAGAAAATCACCCCAAGCGTGCACCCCACTGCCATGCACGGCAGCAACCGCAGCAACTCCGGCTTCGCCACATCACGCCGCGACGGCAGCAGATTGCCGAACGCCGCGATGAAATCCAGCAGCACCAACAACGGCACGATCTTCGACAGTGGCAGGAACAGGATCAGGATCGGGCCCGCCACCAGGGCCGTACCGAAACCGGCAATGCCGAACACGATATAAGCCAGCGCGACACCCAGCCCGACAACCGCCCAACCTCCGAAGCCCCACGACCATTCGCTCAACAACCCCGCCACACTCATTCGCCTGCTTCCTTTAATAAGCCAGCCATGACTTTAGCCAGCGCCGAGGGATGCGACTAATATCATCAAAACCGCAAAGCCATCTCGAAAAGGCATCCCTCGTGCTTTCAACCCGTCAATTGCGTTACTTCGTGGAAATCGCCGAAAACGGTAGCTTCAGCGCTGCTGCCGAACGACTGTTCATCGCTCAATCGGCGTTGAGCAGGCAAATCAAGGACATGGAGCACCGCCTGCAAACGCCGCTGTTCGAACGCACCGCCCGCCAGCCCCGCCTCACCGCTGCCGGCGAAGCGTTTTTGCCACGAGCCAGAAGCCTGCTCAACGAATTGAACAAGGCCAGCACCCTGGCCACGGAAATCGGTCATGGCCTGCGCGGCACCTTGCGCCTGTCCCATTCCAGTACCGTACCGATCAGTGGCAGGCTACTGCGCGACATGAGCGCCTATCTGGAACAGCAGCCCGGTGTCTCGCTGGATATCGGCACGCTCTCCTCCGAGGCACAACTTGAAGAGCTGGCCGAGGGTCGGCTCGACATTGGATTGTTGCGCCTGCCGGTGTTGCGCCAGCGCGAGCGTGTTCAGGTTGTACCGCTCTACACCGAGCGCTTGCTGCTTGCAGTCCCGCCAGACCATCGACTGGCGCAAGAGGATTCGGTTGCACTGGCGCAATTGAAGGACGAAGCGTTCATTTCCATTCCGCATCCGCAGCGCGGCGGATTGAGTTACTTGTGCGCGGACCTGTGCATGCGTCACGGGTTCTTCCCTCAGGCAGCGCGGGTGATGTCGCGCAAAACCACGCAGCTGCAGTTGATCCAGGCCGGATTCGGCATCGCTCTGCTGCCGGAATCGATGCAGGACATCACTGCGCCCGGCGTGCGATTTGTGCCGCTGACGGGGGATTGTCAGAGTACTGTCGCCCTCGCCTTTCGGCAAAATCCCACGCCACTGGTGCAACACTTCCTCCAGACATTCACCGGCGAAAGCCTTTAAACTGCGCCCCATGATTAAAGATCCCTTTGCAAGACTCGGCCTGGACCGCGAGATCCTGACCGTCAGCCAGCTCAACGGCCGTGCGCGGGTGTTGCTCGAAGACGTGTTCAGCAACATCTGGGTCGAAGGTGAAATCTCCAACCTCGCCCGTCCGGCGTCCGGCCACGTGTACTTCACACTCAAGGACAGCGGTGCGCAGGTACGTTGCGCGCTGTTCCGGCAGAACGCCGTGCGCGTGCGTCAGGCACTGCAGGACGGCTTGGCGGTCAAGGTGCGGGGCAAGGTTTCGCTGTTCGAAGGCCGTGGCGACTACCAGCTGATCCTCGACACCGTGGAGCCGGCCGGCGACGGCGCCCTGCGTCTGGCGTTCGATGCACTGAAGGAAAAGCTCAGCGCCGAAGGCCTGTTCAGTGCCGAGCGCAAGGTGCCGCTGCCGTCCCATCCTCAGCACATCGGCATCATCAGTTCGCCGACCGGCGCGGTGATCCGCGACATCATCAGCGTGTTCCGTCGCCGGGCACCGCAGGTCAGACTCACGCTGATCCCGACGGCCGTTCAGGGTCGGGAAGCCACGGCGCAGATCGTCCGCGCCCTGAAACTCGCGGATGCCCGGGGCTTCGACGCACTGATCCTGGCCCGTGGCGGCGGTTCGCTGGAGGACCTGTGGTGCTTCAACGAAGAAGCCGTGGCCCGGGCGGTGGATGCCTGCGTCACGCCGATCGTCAGCGCAGTCGGCCATGAAACCGATGTGTCGATCAGCGATTTCGTGGCGGACGTGCGTGCGCCGACACCGTCCGCGGCCGCCGAACTGCTTGCTCCGGACTCCAGCCATCTGGTCCGTCAGGTCGAAAGCCTGCATCGTCGACTGGTGATGCGCATGCGTGACCGTTTGATGCGTGATCGTCTGCGGCTTGAAGGCATGACCCGCCGCCTGCGCCATCCCGGTGAACGACTGCGTCAGCAGGCACAGCGCCTGGATGATCTGGACATGCGCCTGCGCCGGGCGTTCGAACGCCAGCTCAATACCCGCCGCGAACGCCTGATCCGCCTGGAAACCCGCCTCGCCGGACAGCATCCCGGACGGCAATTGGCCCTGTTGCGCCAGCGCCTCGACAGCCTTGCCGAACGCCTGCCCCGCGCCATGCGCGAAGGCCTGAAAAACCGCCGCCTGCTATTGCACAGCCAGATGCAGACGCTGCATGTGGTCAGCCCGCTGGCCACCCTCGGCCGTGGCTACAGCATTCTGCTCGACGAGCGTGGCAACGCGATTCGCAGCGCGGCACAAACCCAAACCGGGCAGCGCCTGAAGGCCAGACTGGGCGAAGGCGAACTGCAAGTACGCGTCGAGGACAATCACCTGACGCCCGTCACCCTTTCTTTACTGGACTGATCCATGCCGCGCTTTCTCGCTCCGCTGTTATTGCTGTGCCTGACCTTCAACGCCCACGCCGACAGCTACATCACCCGGCTGCTGAACAAGCCGGTGCCGGGCGGCGTGGCGGTCGTCGATCTGGGCACCGCCGCGCAGGCGCCGAAAGCCACGTATCAGGGCAAGCCGGTATTGGTGGTCAAGGAGCAGAACAACTGGCTGGCGGTTGTCGGCGTTCCGTTGACCGTCAAACCCGGCGTTCAGCAAATCAGCAGCGGCGGCCGAAACCTGAACTTCACCGTCGGCAACAAAAAGTATCCGGAACAGCACATCACGCTGAAGAATACGCAACAGGTCAATCCGAACCCGGCCAACCTCAAGCGCATCGAAGGCGAGCTGGCCGAGCAGATCAAGGCCTATCGCAGTTTCAGCCCGAACACGCCGAGCAACCTGCTGCTGGACAAACCGGTCAACGGACCGCTGTCGAGCAAGTTTGGCGTGCGCCGCTTCTTCAACGGCGAAGAGCGCAATCCCCATGCGGGCCTGGACTTCGCAGTGCCAGCGGGCACACCGATCAAGACCCCGGCGGCGGGCAAGGTGATCCTGATCGGCAACTACTTCTTCAATGGCAACACCGTGTTCGTCGACCACGGCCAGGGTTTCATCAGCATGTTCTGCCACATGTCGAAGATCGATGTGCAGAACGGCCAGCAGCTGGCTCGCGGCGCGGTGGTTGGCAAGGTCGGCGCCACTGGCCGGGCCACCGGGCCACACATGCACTGGAACGTCAGCCTGAACGATGCGCGAGTCGATCCGGCGATTTTCATTGGTGCGTTCCAGCCCTGATTCCAGGCTGAACACCCGTCAACGAGGATTGCGCATGAGGAATGGCATGCGCAATTCCCGTAAACAATAACCGCCATTACAAGAATAAAATCTCGGGAAAACCCGCTTTTAGGGTATTCCTCTCAATTTTTTTCGACTGCTTGCCATCCTCATTCCCCGCGGTTAGGGTTGAATGCATGAAAACCTCTCACACCCTTATTCAGCTTCGCCAGCACCGCAGTCTGTGCCTCGTCAGCGCACGACTGCCGGGCTGAATCGCTGCGCCTCGTCCCACGCTTTTCCAAGAACGTTCGTTCCACCGGCAGGCCGCCTCTTTTCGGCCCAGACAATAAGGAATTTCCCGATGAGCATGCTCAAAGACCCGTCTTCGAAATACCGCCCATTTCCTGTGATCAATCTGCCTGATCGTACCTGGCCATCAAAAACCATCGATGCCGCGCCGATCTGGTGCAGTTCCGACCTGCGTGACGGCAACCAGTCGCTGATCGAGCCAATGGATTCGGTGAAAAAGCTGCGTTTCTGGAAAACCCTGGTGCAGGTGGGCGTGAAGGAAATCGAGGCGTCGTTCCCTGCCGCGTCGCAGACGGACTTCGACTTCGTGCGCACGCTGATCGAAGACGGCCACATCCCGGACGACACCACCATCCAGGTGCTGACCCAGGGCCGTGAAGACCTGATCGAGCGCACCTTCGAATCCCTGCGCGGGGCAAAGAAAGCCATCGTTCACCTGTACAACGCCACCTCGCCGTCTTTCCGCCGCATCGTGTTCAATCAGGACAAGGACGGGATCAAGGCCATCGCGGTGAACGCTGCCAAGCTGTTCGTCAAATACGCAGCCATGCAGCCGGACACCGAGTGGACCTTCGAGTACTCGCCGGAAACCTTCAGCGCCACCGAGCTGGAATTCGCCAAGGAAGTCTGTGATGCCGTGATCGAGGTCTGGAATCCGACGCCCGAGCACAAGATCATCCTCAACCTGCCGGCCACCGTTGAATGCGCGACCCCGAATGTCTACGCCGACCAGATCGAGTGGTTCCACCGCAACATCAACCGTCGTGACAGCGTGATCATCAGCCTGCATACCCACAACGACCGCGGCACCGGCGTGGCCGCCACCGAGCTGGGCCTGATGGCCGGCGCCGACCGCGTCGAAGGCTGCCTGTTCGGTAACGGCGAGCGTACCGGCAACGTCGATCTCGTCACCGTGGCACTGAACATGTACACCCAGGGCCTCGACCCACAGCTGGACTTCTCCGACATCGACGGCGTGCGCAAGGTCGTCGAAGAGTGCAACCAGATCCAGGTTCACCCGCGTCATCCGTACGTCGGCGACCTGGTGCACACCGCGTTCTCCGGCTCCCACCAGGACGCGATCCGCAAGGGCTTCGCTCAGCAGAAATCCGATGCACTGTGGGAAGTACCGTATCTGCCGATCGACCCGGCCGACATCGGCCGCAGCTACGAGGCGGTGATCCGTGTCAATAGCCAGTCGGGCAAGGGCGGCATCGCCTACCTGCTGGAGCAGGAATACGGCATCAGCCTGCCACGTCGCATGCAGATCGAGTTCAGCCAGGTCGTACAGCGCGAAACCGATCGTCTGGGCCTGGAAATGACCGCCCAACAGATTCACTCGCTGCTGCACACCGAGTACCTGCAAGCCAACACCCCGTATGCGCTGGTCAGCCACCGCCTGCAGGAAGAAAACGGTCACAGCGCCGTCGAAGTGGAAGTGGCGAGCAAGGGCCAGGGCGAAACCAACCTGCACTGGCGCGGCAAGGGCAACGGTGCGCTGGAAGCACTGGTGGCCGGCCTGCCGATTCCGGTGGAGATCATGGACTACAACGAACACGCCATCGGCGCGGGCACCAACGCCAAGGCGGCGGCATACATCGAACTGCGTGTGAACGGCGAACGTGCGGTACACGGCGTGGGTATCGATGAGAACATCACCACCGCCAGCTTCAAGGCACTGTTCAGCGCGCTGAACCGCTCGCTGAGCCAGCCGGAAGCGAAAGCGGCTTAAGCCTTCGCCAACATGAAAAAGGCCCCGAGTGCGAACTCCGGGGCCTTTTTCATGCCTGCTGGCTTTTGCGGCGTTCGATATGGCCCCTTCGCGAGCAGGCTCGCTCCCACAGGGGATCGCATTCCGGGTGTGGGAGCGAGCCAGCTCGCGAAAGCAGCCTGCTCGTCACCGCGTCAATATCAAGTGAACTCGAAGGTGTCCGCATCCAGATTCGCCGGAAAGCGCTCGCGGTATGCCGCCAGTGGTGCCGCTTCCACTACTACTTTGAATACCCCGTCAGCCTCTCCCGCCGTCAGCAAGCTCTCGCCCTGGAAATCCAGCACCTGACTGTCACCGGTGTAAGCAAACCCTTTGCCGTCGGTGCCGATGCGATTCACGGCCGCCACGTAGCACAGGTTTTCAATCGCCCGCGCCGGCAACAGACGGTTCCAGTGCAGACGCCGTGCCCCCGGCCAGTTGGCGGTATACAGCAGCAGATCGGTGTCTTGCGCATCACGGCTCCACACCGGGAAGCGCAAGTCGTAGCAAATCAGCGGCCGAATGCGCCAGCCCTTGAGTTCGAACTGCACCTGACGCTCGCCAGGGGTGTAGTGATTGTGCTCACCGGCCATACGGAACAGATGGCGCTTGTCGTAATGCCACACTTCACCGTCGGGGCGCGCCCAGAGCAAGCGATTTCGATGGCTGCCGTCAGCCGCCTGAATGATCACGCTGCCGGTGATCACCGCATTGAGTTTCGCTGCCTGAGCCTTCATCCATTTGCTGGTCGGACCGTTTTCGGTTTCGGCCAGGGTTTCGGACTCCATGGAAAAGCCGGTGGTGAACATTTCCGGCAGGATAATCAAATCGGCGCCCCGGGCCTGCTCCAACAAGACGTCGAAGTGCTCGAGGTTAGCCTGGCGATCATGCCAGGCCAGGCTGGTCTGGATCAGCGCCAGGTTGAGATCGGGCAAAGCACTCAGATCACGCATAGTTTTGCCGCTGCTTCCCGCAGCGTCTCCTCGCGTTTGGCGAAGCACAGGCGCACCAGGCGCTGGCCTTCGGGTGGATTGCGGTAGAACACCGACACCGGGATACTCGCCACACCATGTTCGCGTGTCATCCACATCGCCATCTCGACATCGTTCAGGTCGGGACGAATCTGCGAGTAGTCGACCAGCTGGAAATAGGTGCCGGTGACCCGGGTGAAGCTGAATCGCGACGGCGCCAGCAGATCACAGAACAGATCGCGCTTGGCCTGATAGAAACCGGGCAACTCCTCGACGTGTTCCGGATGCTCGGCCATGTAATCGGCCAGCGCATATTGCAGCGGTGTCACGCCGCAGAAACTGACGTATTGGTGCACCTTGCGCAGCTCGGCGGTCAGCGCTGGCGGCGCCACCACGTAGCCGGTTTTCCAGCCGGTGACGTGATAGGTCTTGCCGAACGAGCTGACCACGAACGCACGCTGATACAGCTCTTCATGGGCCAGCACGCTCACATGCGGAACGCCGTCGTACACCAGGTGTTCGTAGACTTCGTCGCTGATCACATAGATGTCGCGATCGCGGATCAGCGCCGCCAATTGGTCCAGCTCTGCGCGACTGATCAAGGCGCCGCTGGGGTTGTGCGGGGTGTTGAGGATGATCATCCGCGTGCGCGGGCTCAGCGCTGCACTGAGCTTGTCGAAGTCGATGGAGAAATCATCCAGCCCCAGCTGCACATGCACGCAGCGCCCGCCGGCCAGCTCTACCGAAGGCTCGTAGCTGTCGTAGGCTGGATCGAACACGATGACTTCATCGCCACTGTGGATAACCGCCTGAATCGCACAGAAGATTGCCTGGGTCGCGCCGGGGGTGACGGTCACCTCATGATCGGCATCGACATGGACGCCGTAGCTGCGGGCGATCTTCGCTGCAATCTGTTGACGCAGGGCCGGCAGGCCGGTCATCGGTGAATACTGGTTATGGCCGCTGGCGATGTGCCGACCGACCGCGTCGCGCAACGACTGCGGGCCGTCGAAATCGGGAAAACCCTGGGACAGGTTGATGGCTCCGGTCTGCGCCGCGAGCTGGGACATCTGAGTGAAAATCGTGATGCCGACATTCGGCAACTTGCTGGTAATCATCGGGGGTTCCCTGCTCTGCCCCGGCTCTGACGACGGCGCGGGAGAGCCCGAGAATAGCCCATCCGGCGTCCATAAAAAAAGGGCGCCAGACGGCGCCCTTCTCTCTTGATGACCTGAATCAGCGCTTGTCGCGACGCTTCTTCTCAGCCTTCTTGTGGTGCGACATCAAGCGACGCTTCTTGTTGACCTGGCGGTCGGTGAGCGTGTTCTTGTTGCCTTCGTACGGGTTCTCGCCGCCCTTGAACTCGATACGGATCGGCGTACCGACCAGCTTGAGCACACGGCGGTAAGTGTTTTCCAGATAGCGCACGTACGAATTCGGCACTTTCTCGATCTGGTTGCCATGGATCACGATCAGCGGCGGGTTGGCACCACCGAGGTGGGCATAACGCAACTTGATCCGGCGGCCGTTGACCATCGGTGGCTGGTGCTCGCTGACCGCATCTTCGAGGATCTGGGTCAGACGGCTGGTCGGCCAGCGGGTGACCGCCGACTTGAACGAGTTCTGCACCGACGCGTAGAGGTTGCCCACGCCGGTACCGTGCAGCGCCGAAATGAAGTGGATGTCGGCGAAGTCGACGAAGAACAGCCGGCGTTCCAGTTCGGTCTTCACATAGTCACGCTCGCCCGGGGTCATGCCGTCCCACTTGTTCAGCGCGATGACCATTGCACGACCCGCTTCGAGCGCGAAGCCCAGCAGGTTGAGGTCGTGATCGACCACACCTTCGCGGGCGTCCATGACGAAGATCACCACGTTGGCGTCCTTGATCGCCTGCAGGGTTTTGACCACGGAGAATTTTTCGACTTCTTCGTGGATCTTGCCGCGCTTGCGCACACCCGCAGTGTCGATCAGCGTGTACTTCTCGTCGTTACGCTCGAACGGGATGTAGATGCTGTCGCGGGTGGTACCAGGCTGGTCGTAGACGATCACCCGCTCTTCACCCAGCATGCGGTTGACCAGCGTCGACTTGCCGACGTTCGGCCGGCCGATGATGGCGATCTTGATGCCGTCCTTTTCGCTCGGGCCCGGAATGCGCTTGGCTTCCTCGCCTTCGGCGACCTCTTCCTGCTCTTCGCCTTCCTGCGGCTCTTCTGCATCCTTCGGGAACTCGCTCAAGGCGGTTTCCAGCAGATTGCTGATGCCGCGACCATGAGCGCCGGCAATCGGGATTGCATCGCCCATGCCCATCGGCGCGAATTCGGCGCGGGCCATTTCCGGATCGATATTGTCGACCTTGTTGGCGACCACGTAGGAACGCTTGTTACGCTTGCGCAGGTGTTCGCCGATCATCTGGTCGGCGGCGGTGAAACCGGCCTTGGCATCTACCAGGAACAGAACGACATCCGCTTCTTCAATGGCCAGCAGCGACTGCTCGGCCATTTTTTCGTCCATACCATGCTCGTCACCGGAGATACCGCCGGTGTCGATCAGAATGTAGGAACGCCCTTGCCACTTGGCCTCACCGTACTGGCGATCACGGGTCAGACCGGACAGGTCGCCGACGATGGCGTCACGGGTCCTGGTCAGGCGGTTGAACAAGGTGGACTTGCCGACGTTCGGTCGGCCCACCAGGGCGATTACGGGAACCATGCGGCTCTCCACTTCGTTATTTCAGAAAATACAAAAGCCGCTGCGAGGCAGCGGCTGGTGCTCGGGGCAACGCCTGAAAGCGCTGCAAGCCTTGTGAAACAAGGCCGCCTGGGGTGTTAACCCCAAGCATAGTTGTTACTTGATGGTCAGGGCTTCCAGTTTGCCGCTGTTGCCATAGACGTAGATGGTGTCGCCCACTACCAGCGGACGGGCACGCAGTCCGTCGCTGTCGATGCGCTCACGGCCGACGAAACGACCGTCCACCTGACTCAGCAGATGCAGGTAACCTTCCAGGTCACCGACTGCAACGTAGCTGGAGAACACTTCCGGAGCCGACAGTTGACGGCGGGCCAGCGAATCATTGCTCCACAGTGCAGTGGTCGAGCGCTCGTCGACACCTTCAACGGTGCCCGAAGACAGGCTTACGTAGACGTTGCCGAAGCCCTGGGCGATACCGGCATAGCTCGACGCATCGCGCTGCCAGAGTTGACGACCGCTTTCCAGGTCCAGTGCCGCAACGCGACCCTGATAGCTGGCGACGTACAGCGTACCGCCGGACAACAGCAGACCGCCGTCGATGTCGACCACACGCTCCAGTTCCGAACGCCCCTGAGGAATAGCGATCCGTTGTTCCCAGACCGGCACACCGTTGGAGATGTCCAGAGCGACCACTTTACCGGTCGACAGACCAGCCACCGCAAGGCGGTTGGTGGCGAGCGGCGCACTGGTGCCACGCAGGGTCAGTACGGCCGGGGTGCTGTCATACACCCAGCGTTGCTGACCGGAGGAAGCATCCAGACCGATCAGACGATCGTCCTGGGTCTGCACGACCACGATGTCACCGTTGCTGGCAGGAGGCGCCAGCACTTCGCTGGTCACTCGGGCGCGCCATTTCTCTTCACCGTTGAGGGTGTCGAGGGCGATGACATCGCCACGCAATGTGCCGACCAGGACCAGACCGTAACCCACGCCGACAGCGCCGGAGACAGGCAGATCGAGTTCCTTTTTCCACTTCACGTCACCGTTGCTGCGATCCATGGCCATCACGATGCCGGTCACGTCGGCGGCGTAGATGGTGTCACCATCGATTGCCGGTACCAGCATGTTATAGGTTTCACCTTGACCGTCACCGATCGAACGACTCCACACTTTGTGCAGAACCACTTCTTCCTTGAAGGAAGTCAGCTCGGCCGGTGGCAATTCCTTGGTGCTGTTGCTGCTGCAACCCGTGGCCAGAATGGCCAGAGCCAGCAATGCTGCATGCTTCCAACCGATCACGTCACGCATCCCCTTTGGCCAGGTCGTCCAGCTTGATTTGAAGGCCGCCGACTGCCGCTTCATCCGACAGTGCCGCCTTGGCTTTTTGATACGCCGCGTTCGCTTCGTCAGTGCGGCCCAGCTGTACCAGCAGGTCGCCCTTGAGTTCTTCACGAGTGGCCAGGAACGACTTGTCGGCATCGCCTTCAAGCAGTTTCAGGGCCTCGTCAGCCTTGTTCTGTGCCCCCAGCACCTGCGCCAGGCGCTGACGGGCGATTTCACCCAGCGCTGCGTTGGCAGGCTTGGCGACGATGGCCTTCAGTTCGGTGGCGGCATCGTCGAGCTTGCCGCTGTCGACCGCGACCTTGGCCACGAACAGGCTGCCGTACTGCGCATAGGCAGTCCCGCCGAATTCGCTGTTGAGCTTGCCGGCCAGATCCGCGACGCGCGCGGCGTCAGGCTTGCCATCCGGGGTCAGCGTGGTTTCCAGCAATTGCTGATAGAGCACGGAGGCGCCTTGCGCCTGATTGCTCTGATACTTGTGGAAAGCCTGCCAGCCGAACACGATGACCAGCGCCAACAGGCCGCCGGTGACCAGAGGTTTGCCGTTGCGTGCCCACCAGTCCTTCAAATCCGCCAACTGTTCGTCTTCGGTACTCGACACCCCAATACTCCTTAATCGCTAAATCGGCTGTTAGGACAGCTTCAACCCTGCACGACGCAGGTGGCCAGGTGAGCGGCAAGCGCATCCCAGGCAATGTTTTGTTGTTCGCCCTGGCCACGCAGGGGTTTGAAACCTACCACTTGCTGGGCCATTTCGTCGTCACCGAGGATCAGTGCATACAGCGCACCGCTCTTGTCGGCCTTCTTGAACTGGCTCTTGAAGCTGCCGGCACCGGCATTGACCTGCAGGCGCAGGTTCGGCAACTGGTCGCGTACACGCTCGGCCAGGGCCAGACCGGCCAGTTCTGCCGCTTCGCCGAAGGCGCAGAGGTAGACGTCGACCTGACGGGAGAGCTCTTGCGGGATCTGCTCCAGGGTTTCCAGCATCAGCACCAGGCGCTCGATACCCATGGCGAAACCTACGCCTGGGGTCGGCTTGCCGCCCATCTGCTCGACCAGTCCGTCGTAACGGCCGCCCGCGCACACGGTACCCTGGGCGCCGAGTTTGTCGGTGACCCATTCGAAAACGGTTTTGCTGTAGTAATCGAGGCCGCGTACCAGTTTCGGGTTGAGCACGTAAGGAATGCCGACGGCATCCAGACGGGCCTTCAGGCCTTCGAAGTGGGCACGGGATTCGTCATCCAGGTAGTCCGCCATCTTCGGTGCATTGACCAGGACGGCCTGCGTATCGGCGTTCTTGGTGTCGAGCACGCGCAGCGGGTTGGTCTTCAGACGACGCTGGCTGTCTTCGTCCAGTTTGTCGTGGTGCGCCGAGAGGTATTCGACCAGCGCTTCACGATAACGGCCACGGGATTCGCTGGTGCCCAGGCTGTTGAGTTCGAGCTTGACCGCATCACGGATACCCAGCTCGCCCCACAGGCGCCAGGTCATGATGATCAGCTCGGCGTCGATGTCCGGACCGTCGAGGTTGAAGACTTCCAGACCGATCTGGTGGAACTGGCGATAACGGCCCTTCTGCGGACGCTCGTGACGGAACATCGGGCCGATGTACCAGAGTTTCTGTACCTGACCACCGCCGGTGATGCCGTGCTCGAGTACCGCACGCACGCAAGCCGCAGTGCCTTCCGGGCGCAGGGTCAAGGAGTCGCCGTTGCGGTCGTCGAAGGTGTACATCTCTTTTTCGACGATATCGGTCACTTCACCGATCGAGCGTTTGAACAGCTCGGTGAACTCGACGATCGGCATGCGGATCTGCTTGTAACCGTAGTTATCCAGCAAACGCGAAACGGTGCCTTCGAAGTAGCGCCATACCGGGGTCTGCTCCGGCAGGATGTCGTTCATGCCACGAATGGCTTGCAGGGACTTGCTCACAGAAATTCCTTAATTCGTTCGATCAGCCGCGCGCGATGACCGCTGCGTCGGCTTCGACCTTCTCGGCCGCCTTCTCGCGGATCAGCTTTTCCAGCTCGTCCACCAGATTGTCATTCGTCAGTTTCTGCGACGGTTTACCGTCGATGTAAATCAGGTTCGGCGTACCGCCGGTCAAGCCGATATGGGCTTCCTTGGCTTCGCCGGGGCCGTTGACCACGCAACCGATCACCGCGACGTCCAGCGGTACCAGCAGGTCTTCAAGGCGCCCTTCCAGCTCGTTCATGGTCTTGACCACATCGAAGTTCTGCCGCGAGCAGCTCGGGCAGGCGATGAAGTTGATGCCACGGGAACGCAAATGCAAAGACTTGAGAATGTCGTAACCGACCTTCACTTCCTCGACCGGATCGGCCGCCAGCGAGATGCGGATGGTATCGCCAATCCCCTCGGCGAGCAGCATACCTAGGCCCACGGCAGATTTCACCGTACCGGAGCGCAATCCACCGGCTTCGGTGATGCCCAGGTGCAGCGGCTGGACAATTTCCTTGGCCAGCAGGCGGTAGGCTTCGACGGCCATGAACACGTCGGAAGCCTTCACGCTGACCTTGAAGTCCTGAAAGTTCAGGCGTTCGAGGTGTTCGACGTGACGCAGCGCCGACTCGACCAGTGCAGCCGGAGTCGGTTCGCCGTATTTCTTCTGCAGATCCTTTTCCAGCGAACCGGCGTTGACACCGATGCGGATCGGAATCCCGCGGTCACGGGCGGCATCGACCACGGCGCGCACGCGGTCTTCGCGACCGATGTTGCCCGGGTTGATACGCAGGCAGTCCACACCCAGTTCGGCCACACGCAGAGCGATCCGGTAGTCGAAGTGGATATCGGCAACCAGCGGCACCTTGACCAGTTGCTTGATCTTGCCGAACGCCTCGGCGGCGTCCATGTCCGGCACCGACACGCGAACGATGTCAACACCTGCGGCTTCCAGACGATTGATCTGGGCCACGGTGGCCGCGACGTCGTTGGTGTCGCTGTTGGTCATGCTCTGCACCGCGATTGGTGCATCGCCGCCCACAGGCACGTTACCGACCCAGATCTTGCGCGATTCGCGACGTTTGATTGGAGATTCGCCGTGCATGACTTATTGACCCAACTTCAGGCGAGCAGTCTCGCCACTGGTGAACGGAGCGACATCGACCGGCTGGCCGTTGTAGCTGACCTGCGCCGCCCGGGCAACACCCAGACGCACGGCCAGCGGTGGCTTGCCGGCCACGGAAACACTGTCGCCTTTGTGTTTGAGACCGCTGAACAGAACCTTGCCGCGACCATCAGTGACCTGCGCCCAGCAATCGCCGGTGAACTGCAGTTGCACCTGGCCTTCCCCGGCAACCGGAGCGGCGACTTCCGCCGTTGGTGCCGGGGCGGCAGGAGTGACTGGCGCAGTAACGGTCGGTGCCGGAGTGGCAGGAACATTGGCAGCAGGTGCGGCCGGAGTGGCGACAACCGGGGCTGGGGCATGTGCCGGAGCAACTGGCGCCGCCGGGGCTGTCGGTGCAGTTGCCGGTGCCACTGGCTCGGCACCGGTCGATTCTGCAGCGGTTTCCGATTGAGGCAGTGCCAGCGCAGTTGCGCCCTCGGTCTGACCTTCGGCAACGGCCTGGTCTTCCGGTTCATCGATCGGATGAATCTGCGTGGTACCGTCAGCGCCTTCGACCTCGACGTGCTCGGGAGCCAGCGTGGTCAGATCCTTGGTCCGCAGCGAGGTCTGATCCTGCCACCAGACAAAACCGCCGCCGATGACTGCAATCAGCAACAGCAGGCTGACAATTCGCAAAATGGTGTGGGAAACCCGGACCGGCTCTTCGATCCGGCCAAGGGCATGGACATTGCTGCCCTGGGAATCGGTGCCGGTGGACTGGTCGAACTGCTGGACCAGGACCGCTTGATCCATCCCGAGCAATTTGGCATAGGCGCGAATATAACCGCGAGCAAAGGTATGCCCCGGCAGCTTGTCGAAGTCGCCGGCTTCGAGGTTGGTCAGGGAGGTCACGGTAAGGTTGAGCTTGAGGGCCACTTCGGCCAGCGACCAGCCATTGCTTTCGCGGGCCTGGCGCAAGGTCTCACCGGGGTTAACGCGAGTCGCTGCTACAACTTCGGGATGCGCCGCTTTCATCATTGCTCCGACAGGTATTGCTGATATTCCGGCGTACCGGGATAGAGTCGTTTTAATTGCAGGCCTGCACTGGCGGCCTTGTCGCGATCTTCAAATACTTTCGCCAACCGAACGGCGAGCAACAGACTACGTGCATTCTGCTCGGACAGCTGGCTGAAACGGTCGTAATAGTCACGCGCCGGCACATAATGCCTGTCTTCGTAGGACAACTCAGCCATTTCCAGCAACGCCCGGGGTTGTTGCTGGTTCAAACGCAGGGCCTTTTCCAGTTGCTGCTGCGCCAGCTCACGCTGCCCCAGCTTTGATGCCGTCATGCCGAGGTTCTCGAACACGCGTGAACGCTCAGGATACAGGGTATCGGCGGCGGCCTGTTCAAAACGCTCGTAGGCTTCCTTGTAACGCTGCTCTTCGTAGAGAAAACTGCCGTAGTTGTTCAGGATGCGGGCGTCGGCGGGACGGGATGACAACGCCTTGCGAAAGTGCTCGTCGGCCAGCTTCGGCTCCATCTCCGCCTGGAACACCAGCCCGAGGGCAGCGTTGGCGTCAGGATCAGAACCATCCAGCTCAAGGGCCTTCTTCAACGGCACCTTGGCTCGCTCGGTCATTCCCTGCTGCAGATATCCCAGTCCCAGCTGCACGTAGGCAACCCGCGCCTCATCGCGGCCTTTGCTGGTCTTCATCGGGTTGTAATCACCCGACAGGACACAACCAGCACTCAGGCTGGCCAACAGCAACAGCAGCGCAAAGCGCAGGGACATAGAGATCCTCTCTTAGTTAGGGTTCGCGGCGTTCTGTGCCAGATCGCTGTCGGCGCTCAGTTCGCGCACGGCGATGTAACGTTCGCTGCGACGGGTGCGATCCATCACCTGCCCGACCAATTGACCGCAAGCCGCGTCGATGTCTTCACCACGGGTGGTGCGGACGGTGACGTTGAAACCTGCCTGGTGAAGCTGATCCTGGAACCGGCGGATGGCGTTGTTGCTCGGCCGCTCATAGCCGGAATGCGGGAACGGGTTGAACGGAATCAGGTTGATCTTGCAGGGAATATCCTTGAGCAGCTCGATCATTTCCACGGCGTGTTCAAGCTTGTCGTTGACGTCCTTGAGCAAGGTGTACTCGATGGTCAGCACGCGCTTCTCGCCGAGGGCGGACATGTAGCGGACACACGAGTCGAGGAGCATCTTAAGCGGATATTTCTTGTTGATCGGCACCAATTGGTTACGCAATGCGTCATTCGGTGCGTGAAGGGACAACGCCAGGGAGACATCGATGTGCTTGGCCAGCTCATCGATCATCGGCACTACACCCGACGTGGACAGGGTCACGCGGCGCTTGGAGATCCCGTAGCCCAGATCATCCATCATCAGATGCATGGCGGCCACGACGTTGTCGAAGTTCAGCAGCGGTTCGCCCATGCCCATCATCACCACGTTGGTGATGGCGCGGTCGATGGTAGCCGGAACACTGCCGAAGGATTTGTTGGCAATCCACACCTGGCCGATGACTTCGGCGGCGGTGAGGTTGCTGTTGAAGCCTTGCTTGCCGGTGGAGCAGAAACTGCAGTCCAGGGCACAGCCTGCCTGGGACGAAACGCACAACGTACCGCGCTTGCCCTGGGGAATGTAAACGGTCTCGACACAACTGCCGGACGCCACGCGCACCACCCATTTGCGGGTGCCGTCGCTGGAGATGTCCTCGCTGACCACTTCGGGACCGCGAACTTCAGCAACGGCCTTGAGCTTTTCGCGCAAGGCCTTGCTGACGTTCGTCATGGCGTCGAAATCATCCACGCCAAAGTGGTGAATCCATTTCATTACCTGACCGGCACGGAAACGCTTCTCCCCGATTGAGTCGAAGAACTTTTCCATTTCCGGCTGGGTGAGACCCAGCAGGTTTGTTTTAACAGTCGATGTAGTCATGGATTCACCTTCACTCTTTAAGCCAATGCTTAGCGAGTGGTTACTTCAGTAGCTGCGAAGAAGTACGAGATTTCGCGAGCGGCAGCGGCTTCGGAGTCCGAACCGTGAACGGCGTTGGCGTCGATCGACTCGGCGAAGTCGGCACGGATGGTGCCTGGAGCAGCTTCTTTAGGGTTGGTGGCGCCCATCAGCTCACGGTTGCGAGCGATGGCGTTTTCGCCTTCCAGAACCTGAACAATAACCGGACCGGAGATCATGAAAGCAACCAGGTCACCGAAGAAACCGCGCTCTTTGTGCTCAGCGTAGAAGCCTTCGGCTTCGGCTTTGGACAGTTGCTTCATTTTCGAAGCGACCACTTTCAGACCAGCCTTTTCGAAACGGGTAACGATTTCGCCGGCAGCGCCTTTTGCAACGGCGTCAGGCTTGATGATGGAGAAAGTACGTTGAACAGCCATGGTGTAACTCCAGAAACGGTAATTTGCGAAAAATTAAACCCGCGAATTATACGCGGGTTCTTGGGTATTGCCTAACCTGCAAGGACGATCAGTCTATTTCATCATTCCAGAGCTGCTGAACCGCCTCCAGCACCTTCTCGCCGACCCGGCCAGAGGTGGCGTCGAAGCCAGGCAGCTCCTTGATCCACTGCTGCAACTCGACGAAATTGACAGAATACGGATCTACACCCGGTCTGGCCTCGGCCAGCTCTTCTGCAATACGTTGAACATCATTCCAACCGTAGCTCATGACAGTCTTACCAGTCAGTGCGGCGCTTCGGCCGCATGGTTAAGCGAATATTTCGGAATTTCGACGGTGAGGTCTTCCTCACCGACGATAGCCTGACAGGCCAGACGCGATTGCGCTTCAAGACCCCAGGCCCGATCGAGGAAATCTTCCTCCAGTTCGTCAGCTTCTTCCAGCGAATCGAAACCCTCGCGGATGATGCAGTGACAGGTGGTGCAGGCGCAGACGCCACCGCAGGCACTTTCCATCTCGATATGGTGTTCGTGGGCCAGCTCGAGAATCGATGTGCCGGGCTCGGCCTCGACCACCATGCCTTCAGGGCAGAACTTCTCGTGGGGCAGAAAAATGACCTGCGGCATCAGATATCCTCGATTTCATTCAGGTTGCGCCCCGACAGAGCGGCTTTCACCGTCTGATCCATGCGGCGGGCAGCAAAGGCATCGGTCACTTGCGACAGACGCTTGGTCTGCTGCTCGATGGCATGGCCATCGGTACCTTTCATCAGTTCGGTCAGTTCCTGCACCTGCAGATCGATGACCATGCGCTCTTCGGCGTCGAGCAAACGCTCGCCATCCGCCTCCAGAGCACCCTGCACCGCCTCTATCAGGCGTTGGGCATCGACTTGCTGCTCACGCAGAACGCGGGCGACCTTGTCGTCATTGGCGTGCTGGAACGAGTCCTTGAGCATCCTGGCGATTTCGCCGTCGGTCAGTCCGTAGGACGGCTTGACCTGGATGCTGGCCTCGACGCCCGAACCCAGCTCACGGGCAGAAACGCTGAGCAGACCGTCGGCGTCGACCTGGAACGTCACGCGGATCTTGGCTGCACCGGCGACCATTGCCGGAATGCCGCGCAATTCGAAACGCGCCAGGGAACGGCAGTCACTGATCAGTTCGCGCTCGCCCTGCAACACGTGAATGGCCATGGCCGACTGGCCGTCTTTATAAGTGGTGAAATCCTGGGCGCGAGCGACCGGGATGGTGGTGTTGCGTGGAATCACCTTTTCCATCAGGCCGCCCATGGTTTCCAGCCCCAGGGACAGCGGAATCACGTCGAGCAGCAGCAGTTCACCGCCATCGCGCTTGTTGCCAGCCAGCGTATCGGCCTGGATCGCAGCCCCGATGGCCACCACCTGATCCGGGTCGATTTCGGTCAACGGCTGACGACCGAAGGCTTCGGCGACGGCTTCGCGAACACGTGGGACACGGGTCGAACCACCGACCATGACCACGGCGTGCATGTCTTCCAGCTCGACACCGGAATCACGAACGGCACGACGACAGGCTTTCAGGCTGCGGGCCACCATCGGCTCGATCAGCGCATCGAAGGCTTCGCGGGTCAGTTGCGCTTTCCAGCCGTCATAAGCGACTTCAACGCTGTCCGCGTTCGTCAGGGCTTCTTTGGCCGCACAGGCGGTTTGCAGCAGATTGCGCTGTGCCCCCGGATCCAGATCGGCGGACAGGCCCGCGCGCTCGATGATCCAGCCGGCGATCGCGTGGTCGAAATCGTCACCGCCCAAGGCACTGTCGCCACCGGTTGCCAGGACCTCGAAGACGCCGCCAGTCAAGCGCAGAATCGAAATATCGAAAGTACCGCCACCCAGGTCATAAATGGCGACCAGGCCTTCGGCATGCTGGTCCAGGCCGTAGGCCACTGCAGCTGCGGTCGGTTCGTTGAGCAGGCGCAGCACGTTCAGACCGGCAAGCTTCGCCGCATCCTTGGTTGCCTGGCGCTGAGCATCGTCGAAATAGGCCGGAACGGTAATCACCGCGCCGACCAGTTCGCCGCCCAAGGTCGCCTCTGCGCGCTGGCGCAGCACTTTCAGGATATCGGCAGAGACCTCGACCGGGCTTTTCGGGCCCTGAACGGTGTCGATGAACGGCATGTGCGATTCGCCGCCGACAAAGCGATACGGCAGTTGATCGCCCAGTTGCTTGACGTCGGACAGACCACGGCCCATCAGGCGCTTGACCGACAGCACGGTATTCAGGGGGTCGGAGGACGCAGCCAGTTTGGCCGACTCGCCGACTTCGACGCGATCGGCGTGATAACGCACCGCGGAAGGCAGGATGACTCGCCCTTCGGCATCGGCCAGCGGCTCGGAAAGACCACTGCGCAACGCAGCGACCAGCGAATTGGTGGTACCCAGGTCGATCCCCACAGCCAGACGACGCTGGTGCGGTTGAGGACTTTGGCCGGGTTCGGCGATCTGCAGTAGGGCCATCGTGATCAGGACTTATCTGTATATCAGGCGTGCGACCGGAGCGGCACTGGGTTAATCGTCGAGGCGCTCTTCTAACTGGCGCACTTCGTAGGTGAGCTTGTCGAGGAACTGCATGCGCCGCATCAGGCGCTCGGCCTGTTCGCGTTGTGCAGCATCATCCCAACAGGCTGCGAAGCTTTCGTTCAGCTGTTCCTGGGCGGCTTTCAGACGACGCTTGAAGGCGGCGACACCATCCATATCGGCACTGTCCTGCAGATCTTCGAGTTCTTCGCGCCATTGCATCTGCTGCAACAGAAACTCGGGATCGTGGACCGTGACTTCCATCGGCACTTCATGTCCGCTGATGGTCAGCAGGTAGCGCGCACGCCGGGCCGGGCTTTTGAGCGTCTGATAGGCATCGTTGAGCCGCGCGGACTGCTCAAGCGCCGAACGCTGTTCACGCTCGGAAGCGTCGGCGAAACGATCCGGATGAACGCCGCGCGCCAACTCGCGATAGCGCGTGGCCAACTGCTCGAGATCCAGACGAAAACCAGGCTGCAACTCGAATAAAGCGAAATGACAAGGAATACCCACGACCGGCCTCAGACGTTGAAGCTTTCGCCGCAGCCACACTCACCGCGTACGTTGGGGTTGTTGAACTTGAAGCCTTCGTTCAACCCTTCCTTGACGAAATCGAGCTCGGTGCCGTCGAGGTAAGCCAGGCTCTTGGGATCGATGATCACTTTTTCGCCGTGACTCTCGAACACCTGATCTTCTGCAACCACCTCGTCGACAAACTCCAGCACGTAGGCAAGGCCGGAACAGCCTGTGGTGCGAACACCCAGACGAATCCCTTCACCCTTGCCGCGCCCGTCCAGGGAGCGTCGCACGTGTCGAGCAGCCGCTTCTGTCATGCTGATAGCCATCGTTGACTCCTTACTCGTCGCCCAATGCTTAGATCAAGCCTTTCTTCTGCTTGTAGTCGCGAACGGCCGCCTTGATGGCGTCTTCAGCGAGTACCGAGCAGTGGATTTTCACTGGCGGCAGGGCCAGTTCTTCGGCCAGCTGGGTGTTCTTGATGGTTTCAGCTTCGTCCAGGGTCTTGCCCTTCATCCACTCGGTGGCGAGGGAGCTGGAAGCGATAGCCGAACCGCAGCCGTAGGTCTTGAACTTGGCGTCTTCGATAACGCCCTGGTCGTTGACCTTGATCTGCAGGCGCATCACGTCGCCGCACGCCGGGGCGCCGACCATGCCGGTGCCGACATCCGGATCTTCGGCATTCATCTTGCCGACGTTACGCGGGTTTTCGTAGTGGTCGATGACCTTTTCGCTGTAAGCCATGATTCTCAATCCTCACTCATCAGGGCCGCTCTTGAGGCCCTGCAGCAACGCTGCGCAAATCGCCGCGTCGCTACAGGTTCCGTATCCGGCGGCTTCTATGTTTAGTGTGCCGCCCACTCGATCTTCGAGATATCGACGCCGTCTTTGTACATGTCCCACAGCGGCGACAGTGCGCGCAGCTTGGTAACGGCCTCGCAGACTTTCTGCGCGGCATAATCGATTTCTTCTTCGGTGGTGAAGCGGCCGAAGGTGAAGCGGATCGAGCTGTGCGCCAGTTCGTCGTTGCGACCCAGGGCACGCAGTACGTACGAAGGCTCCAGAGAGGCGGAGGTGCAGGCCGAACCGGACGAAACCGCCAGATCCTTGAGCGCCATGATCAGCGACTCGCCTTCAACGTAGTTGAAGCTCAGGTTCAGGTTGTGCGGAACGCGGGCGGTCAGGCTGCCGTTGACGTACAGCTCTTCCAGGTGCTCGACCTGCTTATAGAAGCGATCGCTCAACGCCTTGATGCGAACGTTTTCGGCAGCCATGTCTTCCTTGGCCACACGGAATGCCTCACCCATGCCGACGATCTGGTGGGTCGCCAGGGTGCCGGAACGCATGCCGCGCTCGTGACCACCGCCGTGCATGGTCGCTTCGATGCGAACACGCGGCTTGCGGCTGACGTACAGCGCGCCGATGCCTTTCGGACCGTAGGTCTTGTGGGCAGAGAACGACATCATGTCGACTTTCAGTTTCTGCAGGTCGATTTCGACCTTGCCGGTGGACTGAGCGGCGTCGACATGGAACAGAATGCCCTTGGAACGGGTCAGTTCGCCGATGGCGGCGATGTCGTTGACCGTGCCGATTTCGTTGTTCACGTGCATCACCGACACCAGGATGGTGTCTTCGCGCAGCGCCGCTTCGACCATGGCCGGCGTGATCAGACCGTCTTCGGTCGGCTCGAGGTAGGTGACTTCGAAACCTTCACGCTCCAGCTGGCGCATGGTGTCCAGGACAGCCTTGTGCTCGATCTTGGAGGTGATCAGGTGCTTGCCCTTGGAGGCGTAGAAATGTGCCGCGCCTTTGATTGCCAGGTTGTCGGACTCGGTGGCACCGGAGGTCCAGACGATTTCGCGCGGGTCGGCGTTGACCAGATCGGCCACCTGACGACGGGCGTTTTCGACGGCCTCCTCGGCTTTCCAGCCGAACACGTGGGAACGGGACGCCGGGTTACCGAAGTTCCCGTCGACCAGCAGGCATTCACTCATCTTTTGCGCAACGCGCGGATCGACCGGGGTGGTCGCAGAGTAATCAAGGTAAATCGGCAATTTCATGGACTATCTCCTAAATCAGGCTGGCTGGCGTGCCGCTGGCTCTCTGGCTGTCATTCGACGGCGGACGCTTCAATCTTGTCCAGGCGCGGCGCCTTGCCATTGCAACGACGCTGATCCTGACGCTGGGCCACTTCCTGCACCTCACGGCGAGTTACGAGGTCGGCCAAGCTGATACCGCTGAGAAATTCGTGAATCTGCAGGCTCAGGTCGCACCACAGGTGATGGGTCAGGCAGGTGTCGCCGGAATGGCAGTCACCCTGGCCCTGGCATTTTGTGGCATCGACCGATTCGTTCACCGCATCGATCACCTGGGCGACCTGGATGCCCTGCATGTCGCGGGACAACTGGTAGCCACCACCCGGACCGCGCACACTGGAAACCAGATTACTGCGGCGCAGCTTGGCGAAAAGCTGTTCGAGATAGGACAGGGAGATGCCTTGGCGCTCGGAGATATCGGCCAGGGACACCGGCCCGTGCTGCGCGTGCAACGCCAGGTCAAGCATGGCGGTCACGGCGTATCGGCCTTTTGTAGTCAGTCGCATGGACAATTACCACGGAGTTCGGAATGGGCGGGAGTATGCAATTCCCGAGCATTTAAGTCAACTATAAGACCTAGTGCTTTAGTCGGGTTTACCCGCAAAAGAGCGCGCGAATGATAGCAGGGTCTGCGGCTTAATGGCACACCGGCCGGCAACAGCCCTGCAATAGCTTCAGTGGGTCGCGGTTTCGTCCTTGCCTTTTACACAGGCGAAGTCTTCTTCACGTAGTTCGGGCAGATCTTTCGCGCAATAATTGCTGCCCAGATCCTTCAATGCCCCACACATCCCCTCCAGACGACCGTCCACCGCCTGCAGATGATCCAGCAGTTGACCGATGGCGCGCGCCACCGGATCCGGCATATCCCCGCTCACGCCATAGGCATCGAAACCGATCTTCTCGGCCATGGCTTTGCGCTTGGCATCAGCCTCACCATCGGATTTGACGATGATTCGTCCGGGAATCCCCACCACCGTGGCACCCGGTGGCACTTCCTTGGTCACTACAGCGTTGGAGCCGACCTTGGCACCGGCACCGACCGTGAACGGCCCGAGCACCTTCGCGCCCGCCCCCACGACCACGCCATCACCCAGGGTCGGGTGACGCTTGCCTTTGTTCCAACTGGTGCCACCAAGGGTCACACCCTGATAGATCGTCACGTCATCGCCGATTTCAGCGGTTTCGCCGATCACGATGCCCATCCCATGGTCGATGAAGAAACGTCGACCCACTTTGGCACCCGGATGAATCTCGATCCCGGTCAGCCAGCGACCGAAATTCGATACCAGCCGCGCCAGCCATTTCAGATCGTTGCGCCAGAGCATGCCGGCCAATCGATGAATCCAGATCGCATGCATGCCGGGGTAACAGGTCAGGACTTCAAAAGCGTTACGCGCCGCCGGGTCTCGGTGGAATACGCTCTGGATATCTTCACGCAAACGCTCGAACATCATTAATCCTTCCGCTTAAGGAGCTCGCCACGGGCCGCTTTCTGGGTTTCCGTGAGGATGCCACGCAAAATATTCATTTCCGCCCGGCTGACCGAGCTGCGTCCGTACAACCGACGCAGGCGCGCCATGAGGTGCCGTGGTTTTTCCGGATCGAGGAATTCAATGGCCACCAGGGTCTGCTCCAGATGCTCATAGAATCGCTCCAGCTCATCCATGGTCGCCAGCTCCACGCTTTTCACGGAGGCCACTTCTTCCTTCTCGATCCGGGTCGGCTGCCCTTGCGCGGCCAGCCAGGCCATGCGCACTTCATAACTCAGCACCTGCACCGCCGCCCCGAGATTCAGCGAACTGAATTGAGGATCGGAAGGTATGTGCACGTGAAAATGACATCGCTGCAGCTCGTCGTTGGTCAGGCCAGAATCTTCACGCCCGAATACCAGCGCGATTTCTGCACCCTGCCCGGCCTCCTCGACCACTTTGACCCCACATTCGCGCGGATCCAGCAGCGGCCAGGGAATACGCCGGTCGCGAGCACTGGTACCAAGCACCAGATTACAGCCGACCAGGGCATCCTCCAAAGTAGCGACGACTTGTGCGTTTTCAAGGATGTCACCGGCACCCGAGGCACGAGCGTCGGCTTCGTGATGCGGAAAGGCTCGCGGATCGACCAGCACCAGTCGCGACAACCCCATGTTTTTCATGGCACGCGCGGTCCCGCCGATGTTTCCCGGGTGGCTGGTATTGACCAGGACGACACGAATGTTTTGCAGCACGGCAGGCGCTCTCGGACTTGGCAAAGGGGTGCAAATCTTACAGAACAGCCTACCGTTAAGCTATGAAAGCGAACAGCGACCTTCACCTGAAGAAAAGTTCTGATAGAATGCGCGGCTTTCTTTAACAACCTTAGGTGACACATCCATGCAGCCAATGCTGAATATCGCGCTGCGCGCCGCCCGCAGCGCCAGTGAACTGATCTTCCGCTCCATCGAGCGCCTGGATACCATCAAGGTCGACGAAAAAGACGCCAAGGATTATGTATCCGAGGTGGATCGCGCCGCCGAACAGAAAATCATCGACGCCCTGCGCAAGGCTTACCCGAATCATTCGATCATGGGTGAAGAGACCGGCATGCACGCCGGCAGCGGTATCGAAGGCGAAGAATACCTGTGGATCATCGATCCGCTGGACGGCACCACCAACTTCCTGCGCGGCATCCCTCACTTCGCTGTCAGCATTGCTTGCAAATACCGTGGTCGCCTGGAACACGCCGTTGTTCTGGATCCGGTTCGTCAGGAAGAATTCACCGCCAGCCGTGGCCGCGGCGCTCAACTGAACGGTCGTCGCCTGCGCGTCAGCGGTCGCACCAGCCTGGACGGCGCCCTGCTGGGTACCGGTTTCCCGTTCCGTGACGACCAGATGGACAACCTCGACAACTACCTGGGCATGTTCCGCGCCCTGGTTGGCCAGACTGCCGGCATCCGCCGCGCCGGTTCGGCAAGCCTGGACCTGGCCTACGTCGCCGCCGGTCGTTTCGATGCGTTCTGGGAGTCGGGCCTGTCCGAGTGGGACATGGCCGCCGGCGCCCTGCTGATTCAGGAAGCCGGCGGTCTGGTGAGCGACTTCACCGGCGGCCACGACTTCCTTGAAAAAGGCCACGTCGTAGCCGGCAACACCAAATGCTTCAAGGCAGTTCTGACGGCAATCCAGCCGCACCTGCCGGCTTCGCTGAAGCGTTAAGCGCTTCGCTGCCCCCCATAAAAAAACACCCTTCGGGGTGTTTTTTTATGGGCATGAAAAAGCACCCCGAAGGGTGCTTCTTCGTATACGCTACCCGCCAATCACTGGCCCGGCTGATTCTGCGACAGGATCAGCCTGCCTTCCTTGTCGACCGGAATCTGGTTGCCCGGATCACGATCCATCCTCACCTTGCCTTCCTTGCCGTCCAGCGAGTAGCGGACGTCATAGCCTACGACCTTGTCGCTGATGTCATTCACCGTATTACAGCGAGTCTGGGTAGTGGTGTAGGTATCGCGATTCTGCATGCCTTCCTGCACCTTGTTGCCGGCATAACCACCACCGACCGCACCGGCCACCGTGGCAATCTTCTTGCCGGTGCCGCCGCCGATCTGGTTACCCAGCAAACCACCCGCCACGGCACCGATGGCGGTACCGAGAATCTGGTGTTGATCCTTGACCGGCGCCTGCCGGGTCACCGTGACATCCTTGCATACTTCACGTGGCGTCTTGATCTGCGTCTTGACCGGTTCAACGGCCAGAACCTGCGCATACTCCGGGCCGCTTTTCACCAGGCTGTAGGTGGCGACCGCACCACCGGCAGTCACACCGACAGCACCCAATACCGCACCAACCAGCATCGACTTGTTCACATGAACCTCCTGACCGTCACTTGCGGGACGCGCCCGCGCTTCTCCCAGCCTTGGAGCAATAAAAAAGGCGCGAGTTCAACTCGCGCCTTTTTTTGACCGACAACCGGGAAAACGAAGGCCGTTATGGGCGGTCGTCGATTTCCTTCTCGGTATTGGCCGGCGGAATCAGGTCTTCCGAAGACAGGTTCAGCCAGATCAGCACCACGTTGGCGATGTAGATCGACGAGTAAGTCCCCGCCAGAACACCGATGAACAGGGCGATGGAGAAGCCGAACAGGTTGTCGCCACCGAAGAACAGCAGCGCCGCGATCGCCAGCAAGGTGGAGATCGAGGTGGCCATGGTCCGCAGCAGGGTCTGCGTGGTCGAGATGTTGATGTTCTCGATCAGCGAAGCCTTGCGCAGTACGCGGAAGTTCTCACGCACCCGGTCGAACACGACGATGGTGTCGTTGAGCGAGTAACCAATGATCGCCAGTACCGCCGCCAGCACCGTCAGGTCGAAGGTGATCTGGAAGAACGACAGGATACCCACGGTCACGATCACGTCGTGAACCAGCGAAACGATGGCGCCGACCGCGAATTTCCACTGAAAGCGGAAAGCCAGGTAGATCAGGATGCCGCCGAGCGCCAGCAGCATGCCGAGGCCGCCCTGGTCGCGCAGTTCTTCACCGACCTGCGGGCCGACGAACTCGACTCGCTTGACCGTCGCCGGGTTTTCGCCGCCAACCTTCTGCAGCGCATCCGCCACCTGATGGCCCAACTGCGGGTCTTCACCCGGCATGCGCACCAGCAGGTCGGTGGTCGCACCGAAGTTCTGCACGATGGCTTCGTGATAACCGGCGGTAACCAGTTGCTCACGCACCTTGGTGACATCCGCCGGACGCTCGTAGGTCAGCTCGATGAGCGTACCGCCGGTGAAGTCCAGACCCCAGTTCATGCCCTTGTGGAACACGCTGAACAGAGCCAGCACGGTAAGGAACAATGTGACGCCGAACGCGAAGTTGCGAACGCCCATGAAGTTGATTGTACGTAACATGGCAGCCCCTTAAATCCACAACTTCTTGAAGTCACGACCGCCGAAGATCAGGTTGACCATCGCGCGGGTCACCATGATGGCCGTGAACATCGAGGTAAAGATCCCGAGGGACATGGTCACTGCGAAGCCCTTCACCGGGCCGGTGCCCATGGCGAAGAGGATGCCGCCGACCAGCAGGGTGGTCAGGTTGGCGTCGAGAATCGCGGTGAATGCCCGGCCGAAGCCTTCGTTGATTGCACGCTGCACGGTCATGCCGGCGGCGATCTCTTCACGGATCCGCGAGAAGATCAGCACGTTGGCGTCGACCGCCATACCCATGGTCAGCACGATACCGGCGATACCCGGCAGGGTCAGGGTTGCCCCCAGCAGCGACATCAGCGCCAGCAGCAGCACCATGTTCACCGCCAGTGCGACAGTGGCGATCAGACCGAAGAAGCGGTAGATGGCGATGATGAACAGCGAAACGAACAGCATGCCCCACAGCGATGCATCGATACCCTTGGTGATGTTGTCCGCACCCAGGCTCGGACCGATGGTACGTTCCTCAGCGAAGTACATCGGAGCCGCCAGACCACCGGCACGCAGCAGCAGCGCCAGCTCGGAGGACTCGCCCTGGCCGTTAAGGCCAGTGATGCGGAACTGAGCACCCAGCGGCGACTGAATGGTCGCCAGACTGATGATCTTCTTCTCTTCCTTGAAGCTCTGCACCGGTACGTCTTTCTCGACGCCGTCGACCATCTGCTTGACGTAGGTGGTCACCGGACGCTGCTCGATGAAGATCACCGCCATGCTGCGACCGACGTTGCTGCGGGTCGCGCGGCTCATCAGCTCGCCACCGTGACCATCCAGACGGATGTTCACTTCAGGGGTGCCGTGCTCGCCGAAGCCGGCCTTGGCATCGGTCACCTGGTCACCGGTGATGATCAGGCTACGCTCGATCTGCGCCGGAGGACGCTTGCCTTCACGGAACTCGAAAGTCTCGGAGGTTGCTTTCGAAGCACCCGGTTCGGCAGCCAGACGGAACTCGAGGTTGGCGGTCTTGCCGAGGATACGCTTGGCTTCGGCAGTGTCCTGCACGCCCGGCAGCTCAACCACGATACGGTTGGCGCCCTGACGCTGGACGAGAGGCTCGGCAACACCCAGCTCGTTGACACGGTTGCGGACCGTGGTCAGGTTCTGCTTGATGGAGTATTCACGGATTTCCGCCAGCTTGGCCGGGGTCATCGCCAGACGCAGCACCGGTTGATCGTTGAGATCGGCCGGAACAATGTCGAAATCGTTGAAGTTCTTGCGGATCAGCGCACGGGCCTGCTCGCGGGAGTCAGCATCGCTGAAACCCAGCTGAATGGCGCCGTTGAGCTGCGGCAGGCTGCGGTAACGCACCTTCTCTTTGCGCAGCAGGCTCTTGACGTCGCCTTCATAGACTTTCAGGCGTGCATCGAGGGCTTTTTCCATGTCCACTTCCAGCAGGAAGTGCACGCCACCGGACAGGTCCAGACCCAGCTTCATCGGGTGCGCGGCCAGATTGCGCAGCCATTGCGGAGTGGTCTGTGCCAGGTTCAGCGCAACGACGTAGTCATCACCCAATGCCTTGCGCACAACGTCTTTGGCCGGCAACTGGTCTTCTGCCTTGGTCAGACGGATCAGACCGCCCTTGCCGTTCGCTGCCAGATTCGAAGCCTTGACGTTGATCCCGGACTCCCTGAGCGCGGTGCTCGCGCGGTCCAGGTCGGCCTGATTGACCTGCAGGGCCGTGCTGGCGCCGCTGATCTGAATGGCCGGGTCATCGGGGTACAGATTGGGAGCGGAATAAATCAGACCGATCGCCAGCACCGCCAGGATCAGAATGTATTTCCACAGAGGATATTTGTTCAGCATCACGCCGCCCGTTATGAACGCGGGGCGCCTTGCGCGCCCCGTCGATTGAGTAGAAGTTGGAACCTTAGATCGCTTTCAGCGTGCCTTTTGGCAGCGTGGCGGCGATGGCGCCCTTCTGGAACTTCATTTCCACGGTGTCGGAAACTTCCAGAACCACGAAGTCATCGGCCACTTTGGTGATCTTGCCGGCGATGCCGCCGGTGGTGACCACTTCGTCACCCTTCTGCAGGCTGTTCAGCAGGTTCTTCTGCTCTTTGGCGCGCTTGGCCTGTGGACGCCAGATCATCAGGTAGAAGATGACCAGGAAGCCGACCAGGAAAATCCACTCGAAGCCGCCGCCCATAGGCGCTGCAGCCGGTGCGGCCGCGTCAGCCATGGCGTTAGAGATAAAAAAGCTCATTTAGCACTCCAGTTGCAAATGTTGAATCTTGGGGTCAGAAAACTCAGTCCAAAGGCGGAACGGGGAGCCCGCGTTTGGCGTAGAAGGCATCGACAAAGGCGGCCAATGTACCCTGTTGAATAGCCTCACGCAAACCAGCCATCAGCACCTGATAATGACGCAAGTTATGGATGGTATTGAGCATGCTTCCCAGCATTTCGCCGCACTTGTCCAGGTGATGCAGATAAGCGCGGGAGAAGTTCTGGCAGGTATAGCAATCGCAGGTCGGATCCAGCGGCGAATCATCATGGCGATGGAACGCGTTACGGATCTTCAGCACGCCTGTATCAATGAACAGATGCCCGTTGCGGGCATTACGGGTTGGCATCACGCAATCGAACATGTCCACACCGCGGCGCACACCCTCAACCAGATCTTCCGGTTTGCCAACGCCCATAAGGTAACGAGGTTTGTCAGCCGGCATCATGTCCGGCAGGTAATCCAGCACCTTGATCATTTCATGCTTCGGCTCGCCCACCGACAGACCGCCGATGGCCAGGCCATCGAAGCCGATCTTCTCCAGGCCTTCCAGCGAGCGCATGCGCAGATTCTGATGCATGCCGCCCTGAACGATGCCGAACAGCGCCGCCGTATTGTCGCCATGGGCATTCTTCGAACGTTGCGCCCAGCGCAGCGACAGCTCCATGGACACACGGGCGACGTCTTCGTCAGCCGGGTACGGGGTGCATTCGTCGAAAATCATCACGATGTCCGAACCCAGATCGCGCTGGACCTGCATCGACTCTTCCGGCCCCATGAACACTTTCGAGCCGTCGACCGGAGAAGCGAAAGTCACGCCCTCTTCCTTGATCTTGCGCATGGCGCCCAGGCTGAACACCTGGAAACCGCCGGAGTCGGTCAGGATCGGGCCTTTCCACTGCATGAAATCGTGCAGGTCGCCGTGCTCCTTGATCACTTCGGTGCCAGGTCGCAGCCACAGGTGAAAGGTGTTGCCCAGAATGATTTCCGCACCGATCGCCTCGATATCCCGCGGCAGCATGCCCTTGACCGTGCCGTAGGTGCCCACCGGCATGAAGGCCGGCGTCTCGACGGTGCCACGGGGAAAGGTCAGGCGACCACGACGAGCCTTGCCATCGGTGGCAAGCAGCTCAAACGACATACGGCATTGGCGACTCATAGTGTTTCCTCAGGGCCACGCGGTGCGGGATTACGGGTAATGAACATCGCATCACCGTAGCTGAAAAAGCGGTATTTGTTGTCCACGGCGGCTTTATAGGCCGCCATGGTTTCCGGATAACCGGCGAATGCCGAAACCAGCATCAGCAGCGTGGATTCTGGCAAATGGAAGTTGGTCACCAGGGCATCGACCACATGGAACGGCCGCCCCGGGTAGATAAAGATGTCGGTGTCGCCACTGAACGGCTTGAGCACGCCATCGCGGGCGGCGCTTTCCAGCGAACGCACGCTGGTGGTGCCCACGGCAATCACCCGGCCACCCCGGGCGCGGCAGGCCGCAACGGCATCGACCACATCCTGGCCGACTTCGAGCCATTCGGTGTGCATGTGGTGGTCTTCGATTTTCTCGACGCGCACTGGCTGGAAGGTGCCGGCGCCAACGTGCAGCGTCACGAATGCGGTCTCGACGCCCTTGGCGGCGATCGCTTCCATCAGCGTCTGGTCGAAGTGCAGCCCGGCGGTCGGTGCAGCCACCGCACCCAGCTTCTCGGCATACACAGTCTGATAACGCTCACGGTCCGAACCTTCGTCCGGGCGATCGATATAGGGAGGCAACGGCATGTGCCCGACCCGGTCGAGCAACGGCAGCACTTCTTCGGCAAAACCCAACTCGAACAGCGCATCGTGACGCGCCAGCATCTCGGCTTCACCGCCACCGTCAATGAGGATCTTTGAACCCGGTTTCGGCGACTTGCTGGAGCGCACATGGGCCAGCACGCGGTGCGTATCGAGCACCCGCTCAATGAGGATTTCCAGCTTGCCGCCGGAGGCTTTCTGCCCGAACAGCCGCGCCGGAATCACCCGGGTATTGTTGAACACCATCAGATCGCCCGGGCGCAAATGCTCCAGCAGATCAGTGAATTGACGGTGTGCCAGGGTGCCGCTGACCCCATCCAGGGTCAACAGGCGACTACCGCGACGCTCGGCCAGAGGATGGCGGGCGATCAGCGAATCAGGAAGCTCGAAGGTAAAGTCAGCAACGCGCATGATGGGGTTCGTCTAGCAGGGCCGGAAAGTCTAGCGGAAATATCGAAAATTGACCATGAAACGTGATTGACCAACGGTAGGCACCTCTCTATACTTCGCCGCCATTGAGCCCTGATGGCGGAATTGGTAGACGCGGCGGATTCAAAATCCGTTTTCGAAAGGAGTGGGAGTTCGAGTCTCCCTCGGGGCACCACATAGCAGTATCTGAGAGTCTCTACCAGCCTCTCAGACCCAAAGAAACCGGCCATTTGGCCGGTTTTTTTGTGCCTGCCTGACTACCCCTGTCTCCCCTTATCCGTTGTATCCCTGTATCCCTGCTTGTATCCTGAGAAAAATACCTAACTTTGGGATACAAGGATGAAGCGCGCAGACATCAAGCGCCGCCCTCTCGCTGACACGACACTTGCGGGATTGGAGCCGGAATCAAAGGAATACCGGGAGCTGGACGGAAACGGCCTCTACTTCAGGGTTAAACCTGATGGTGGTAAATCCTGGCAGCTCCGCTACAAACGTCAGGCGGGCAATTGGGCTTGGATGGGACTAGGGGGTTACCCGGAAGTGAGTGGTGCGTTGGCGCGGGACAAAGCTACCGAACTACGCAAGGTAGTTAGCAGCGGGGCCGATCCTCTCGAACAAAAACGCTCTGCCAAAGCTGCCATTGACGCTGCCAGGACTAGGACCTTCCGAGCTGCTGCGGAAGCTTGGCTTAAGGCCAAAGAAGAAAAGGGCCTCGCTCCCTCCACTCTTAACAAAATCCGCACTTACCTCGATAAGGACATCCTCCCGGCATTGGGAGATAAGCCCCTCGACGAAATCACCCGTACCGACTGCGCAGACCTCCAGGCGTCCCTCGAAGCGCGAAACGCACACAACGTGGCGGAAAAGTGTCGCACCTGGATCAATCAGATCTTCGGCCGAGCCATCGGCTTAGGGCTCACCGAAAACGATCCGGGTAGTCGCCTCCGTGACATTGCAGCCCAAGCCCCCAAGACTCAGCAGCATCCACACCTGCTGGAACCTGAGCTGGCTGAATTCCTCCACGCACTCAAAAACACACCAAGCAGACTGACAGCCCGCACCGCCGCTTGGCTTTGTGTCTGGACAGCATCGCGCCCTGGCATGGTCCGCTTGGCTGAGTGGAAAGAGTTCGACCTTGAGAAAGCTATTTGGACGACACCCGCTGCCAAGATGAAAATGCGTCGGGATTTTGTATGCCCCCTTCCCCATCAAGCTGTTACCGCTCTGAAGGATCTGCACTGCTTAACAGGACGGAGTCGCTGGCTTTTCCCCGGCGTAGGAGCCAAGAACCCAACTATTAGTGAAAACACAATCAACAAAGTCTTTGCAACCATCGGCTACAAGGGTCGCCTTGTTGGACACGGTACTCGGCACACCGCAAGCACGTTGCTTCGAGAACATGGCTGGCCGAAGGAGCATGTTGAAGCGCAGCTGGCTCACAAAGAGGAAGGCATCTCAGGGGTATACAACAAGGCCCAATACCTTGAACAACGCGTAACGATGATGCAGTGGTATGCCGATCATCTTGATGGACTCGCAGCTGGCAATGTAGTGCAAGCCCAGTTTGGAAAGGCGGTATGAGATCACTTACCCAGACTATCTCTAAAACCGGTGTAACGGGTGTTACTCGTGTAACGATCCAACCCAACCTATTGAAAATATTAGATTTTCTTAAAGTTACACCGGATCCGAGCTCGACAAACTCCGCGTGTAACGCTGCTGACGTGTGTAACCGTCATCGAACCACAAGCCCCCTGCTGGCAGCTGTTTTGCCAGATACACCTCGCTGGGGCAGTACGCACGGTCCGGGGCGAGGGGTATCTTAATGAACAGGAATCTTGGAACCGAAGCTTTAGAGCTTGAGATTGCCGGGGTAGACGTTGGCTGCCTGCTTTGGGATCTTGATGAGGTCGAACTCGCTGTCCGTGAGTTGGCGCTATACAGCCAATTCTCCGAGCACTTCCGTAATGCGTTTACCTGCATCCACAATGCAACATCTTTCTGGCTCGAGGACGGCCAATACGCTGACTGTGCTGAATCAGCGACAAAGACAATGTTTCGACTTCGCGATCCTATTGAAGAGCATTTCTACTTTTCCGAACCGACCTCACTGCCCAGAGTCGTTCGCCGCTTCCTTGGCATTGATCATCCCGCAAGCGACACGCAACTCGTAGCGACTTATGCGCTTATTCAAGCTGTGCAGGCGGTTGAAGTCCTTGCGAACTGGCTATTCGACCTAGAACGCTCCCTCTACGATCTGGATCTAGATCTGGTGGAGCAGATCAGACAGACCGACCCCAAACAATACCTCCTCCTCATTCAGAGAGAACGAAAGCGAAAGAGCGACTTCGAAATCGAGGCACGAGAGGAGTTTGCTGATTTCAATGGCGAGGCCTCCAAGATTTTGATGCTTGCTTCACTTTATCAACAAGCGGACTGGGCGGACATTTCGCGCAATGACTTTAGCGCATCAGGTTTTCTGCGAAGAGCGCTGGAAAAGGCTTTTGCCGCAAAAGCGTCGGAAAAGGGCAAAGCGGCCGGAAAGGCTAACGCCAAGCCAGGCACAATCAAACAAGAGAACACCAAGAAGCTTTTTGAGGACATAAGCAAAGCGGCAAAAAGCCAAATCTCTTCCAACCCCAACATAACGGAAACTGAATTAGTCAAAGCGCTAGTCGACCTGGGCAAGGCATCAGCCCCGACCGTTAGAAAATACCTGAGAAAAGGTAAATTTCTCCCTAGATAAAATTTCGCTGTACCGACGAAAAGCAAACCATGTTTGCTTTTTTTTCGTCTTTTAGTCTGCGCCTGTCTCTCACCTTACAGGCACGACTATGTCTAACTCCCGCGCGTCAACAATCAACCAAATTCCTTATCGCGACCCCGCGACAACCTTGATCAGAATAGCCGAAGTCATGGCTATCGTTGGCCTGGCACGCCCCACTATTTACAAGCTAATGCAGTGCCCAAAGAGCAGCTTTCCACGCCCGGTAAAACTGAGCACAAGCACCGCACGCGGAGCGCCAGTGGCGTGGGTTCTTTCCGAAATCCAAGCATGGGCACGCAGCCGCATTGAGGCGCGTGATCAGGTGGCCGCATGAATCGCAAAATCGCAGAGAAAGCTTTGATGCATCCGTTTTCAGTGCTGCGTCAAATCGGGTTTTCACCTCGCCTTATGCATCACCTCGAGCGCTATCGCAGCAAGCAGGACAAATTAGGTCGCGTGGTCAGCGTGCTCAGCTGGGCCGACGGCACTTGGTGCGCCCTATCCCTCCATTGCGAAAAGACCGGGGCTGTTGTCGTCGACGAAGGCCAGCAGGTCGACGCTTACGAAGACGCGCGCTCCATGCTCAGCGGCGGCTTCCTGCCTCTTCTATCCCTGCGCTGGGAAGCCCTTGCCTGAAACGAAAACGCCTCCGGGGGCGATCCGGAGGCGTTGAGGTCAATCTACATGCCCAAACAATCTATGCCGCACCTGAAAAATTCGCAAGCCATCAGCGCAGTTGCACTTTCGAAAAACGGACGTTACTCTCTGGCCGTCGCTGCAAACTCAGCGACCGGGCTTGGTAACCCGTTGAACAATAGGCGCAACAGCGCCCATATCTCTTTTGCAGGCGCTTTTTTTGCGCCCGCGAATCCGTTTTATGGCGGCTGTGCGTGGGAGACCTTCGGGTCTGCCGGGTTCCTATTGTCCCGGTTTACCAACCTGCGCACAGCTGCCACCCATTCGCTTGGTAACGAACGTGGCAGCTCCTCAACAATAGGAGCTTCGCCAGATGCACGCCCTCAATCCGTCCAAAATTCGCGCCGCTGCCCACCGTGCAATGGCTCTCGCCGCTTTACACGCCAACTCCAGCCTCGCTACACGCCTCTCCCGCTACAACACTCACATGGCCAAAGCCCGCGCGCTCGAAACCGCAGGGGGTGCCCAATGAATAACGCCCTGAGTTTTGCCCTGCCCGAAGACCTGCTCTGTGTGAATCCGACCGCCGAAGCCGGCGTACCTATCGACGCCATCACCTGCGCCATCGACCGCGCTGACTCGGTACTCACGCTGCTGGAAGATCACTTCGAAAACGAATCCTCACGCCTTGCCAATCACGTCATCGCCGCCGTCCTCTGGGACGTGCGCGGCACCCTCGGTTTGATCAAAACGCTGGCCATGCACGGTGACAACACTTCGGCCCCTGCGGTGCAGAAAGGCGGTGCGCTATGAGCATTTCCACCACACCGGGCCACGCCACCTTTTCTCGCGTTAATGCCACCGACCTGAAGCTGTTTCGGGTGAATGCCGGGGTACCCGTCGAAGACGCACTGGAGATGGTGTCGTTGCTGCAGCATCACGCAAACCAGCTCAATTTCGATGCGGCCATGAGTGACCACGGCGAGCGTTTCAGTTGGCCCGCCCTGTACCTGGGCGAGATGGCAAAAGCGCTGATCGACGACATCAACGACGCGCTGTTTCTGCCGAGGGCTGACACATGAGCCAACGCCCGAACAGCACCGCGAAACGTCCAAGCTTCGCCGACGTGAAAGCCGCCGCGTTCAAAGACATTGATCGTGTCTTGTCGCACTGGCTGCCCAACGGCAAGCGCGTGGATGGCGGCAAGGAATACACCGCTCCAAATCCGACCCGCAGCGACAAGCGCGCAGGTTCGCTCAAGGTCAACTTGAGCAAGGGCACCTGGGCAGATTTTGCCACCGGCGACAAAGGCGGCGACCTGATCGATCTGGTGCGCTATCTGGACGGCGGCACCGACGTCGAGGCTTGCAACAAACTGGCCGACTGGCTGAACGTTGCGCCGGGCGCCGCCAAGACAATGGCAGCACCGACCAAGCCCAAGGCGCCGACATGGAACGCCATCCAGCCGATCCCGACCGAGGCCATGAACAAGTGCCCGGCCAAGCACCGTGATCATGGTGTGCCGTCCAAGGTCTGGATCTATCGCGATGCGCAGGGTCAGCCGCTCATGGCGCTGTATCGCTTCGACCTCGGCCCCGATGAAGACGGCAAGCCGAAGAAGGTCTTTGCGCCTCTGACATGGTGTCAGCGCTCCGATGGTCAAACCACACAATGGCGCTGGCAGGGTCTGCCGGATCCGCGTCCACTGCTGCGCCTTGATGAACTGGCCCAGCGCGCTTACACGCCGGTGGTTTTGTGCGAAGGCGAGAAAGCCGCCGACGCTGCCAACGAACTACTGCCGAACTACGTGGCCACCTGCTGGCCGAACGGCTCCAACTCCTGGCACAAAGCCGACCTGACGCCGCTCAAGGGACGCGACGTGGTGTTGTGGCCGGACAACGACGACAGCGGTAAAGCCTGCATGGCCACCGTTGCCGAAAAGCTGCGCGAAATCGGCGCGGCCTCGGTCCGGGTCATTGCGCTGGAGGTGTTCAAACGAAAGCCGACGCTGAAGAACGACCGCGCCGCGTTCGCCAAAGGTGGTCAATGGGATGACGGCGACGATGCCGCCGATGCGCTCGGCAAAGGCTGGACCGCTGCGCATTTTTCCGAGCTGGAAAGCAGCGGCGAGCTGTTCGGCGTGATCGAAGAAAAACCGGTAGTTGCCCCGGTAGAACCCACGCCGGAACCGGAACCGGACGCGAAACCCAAAGCAGCAGCCAAGCGCCCGGCAAAATCGAAAAACGACCTGATGCCGGGAGGCTTTCGCCTGACGCCCGAGGGAGTGTTCTACGCAGGCGACGACGGTGAAGCACGCCCGGTGTGTTCGCCACTGGCAATCCTTGCGCGTACCCGTGACGAGAAGGGCCACAACTGGGGTTTGCTGGTCGAGTTCGACGATCCCGACGGCACCAAGAAACGCTGGAACATCCCGGCACGCACCATGACCGGCGACTTCGGCAAGGACGTGCTCGGCCCGTTGGTGGACATGGGGTTGCGTCTGGCCGGCAGCCGCTCGGGGCGCAACGCTCGCAACGATTTGCAAAGTTACCTGGGCGGCTTCGACAGCGCGCAACGAGCGCGACTGGTCACCCGCTTGGGCTGGCATGACAGCGCCTTTCTGTTGCCCGAGCAGCAGGTCGGCATGCACGTGGAACACCTGCACTTCTACGAGGCCGGCGCGCAACTTCCGCCGATCAGCGAAGCGGGCACGTTGGAACAGTGGCAACAGCAGATCGGCGCGCTGTGCATCGGCAACCATCGTTTGGCGTTTGTCGTCGGCGTGGCCTTCGCCGGCCCCCTGCTGCACATGCTTGGCCACGAATCGGGCGGCTTTCACCTTTACGGCGACAGCTCCGGCGGCAAGACCACGCACCTGCAGGTTGCCGCCTCAATCTACGGCGGGCCGCGTCTGGTGCGCTCGTGGCGCTCGACCGACAACGCGCTGGAGTCGATCGCTGCCGCTCACTCCGACGGGCTTCTGGTGCTCGATGAAATCGGCATGTGTGATGCCCGCATCATCGGCGAGACGGTGTACATGCTCGGCAACGGCACCGGCAAGGCCCGCGCCAATGATCGAGGCCAAGCCGGCCGGCAGGTGCAGGAATGGCGCCTGCTGTTTCTCTCCACCGGTGAAAAGACCTTGGCCCAACACATGGCCGAAGCCAACAAGGAACTGAAAGCCGGTATGGAGGTGAGGATGCTCGCCGTCCCGGCCGATGCCAGCAAAGGCCTTGGTATGTTCGACACGCTCAATGGTTTCGAGGATGCCGCCGCCCTATCCGACGCACTCAAGGCCCGTGTGGCGAACTACTACGGCACGCCGCTGACCGCGTTCTTGACCGCGCTGTGTGAACCCGGCAAGCGCCACGGCTGGGCGGCAATCCTGCGCCGCACGCTGGAAGGCTTTATAGCCAAAGCGCTCCCCGCCTCTGCCAGTGGACAAGCACACCGTGCTGCGGCGCGCTTCGGTCTCGCGGCGGCCGCTGGCGAGCTGGCCACCGCGATGGGCATTACCGGTTGGCCGGACGGCACGGCCACCACTGCCGCTCGGGTGTGCTTGAACGCATGGCTCCATGAGCGTGGCGGCGCCGGTAACTTCGAGGGCGATGCGATCTTGGCGCGGCTGCGCCAGGTCATCGAGCGTTTTGGTGAAAGCCGCTTCACCCGATGGGAATCGGCGGCAGCGAAGATCGACGAACACGGCCCACGCACCATCGACCGCCTCGGCTTTCGCAAGACGCTGGAACACGGCATGGGCGACACCATGCACACCACCAACACCTATTACGTGCTGACCGAGGCGTGGCGCTCGGAGATCTTCCGAGGCATGAACCTCACGGCGGTGAACAAGGAGCTACTGCAGCGCGGTGTGCTGGAACCGAGCAGCGACGGTAAGGCGTCGAGCTTGGTGCGTCTGCCCGGGCTGGGCCAGCAGCGCTGCTACATCGTGAAAGTGATTCCGGGAACGGATGACGGCGAGGCACGGGCTGCCTGAGGGCAACTCTGCTGATCGAGGTAACGCCGGCTCATTCCCGGCCTCGCCAGCCGAATCACTCAAATCAATCTCATCAAGGACAACGAACATGACAATGAATGAATTGAAACAGCAACTCGCCGAATTGATTGCCGAGAAAGAAGCAATTGAAAACAGTCTTCCCATCTTGCACGCGGAATGGAGCAATGCGCCTAACAACTACAGTCCAATCGGCAACATGATCGGAAGCCCTGAGAGAAGTGCCGCCATGGATCGTTACTCAAGTGCTGAATGTCGCCTGAGGGCAATTCCATCCTCGATCAGCCGTATCGAGGAAAAGATGGCTTACTTGGAACGCATTGAACACGTCGAAGAAATCAGGGCAAAGTCGATCCAAACCATGTCCGAAGCGGCCGCTGAAATCGAAGCGCTGAAGCAGACACAATCGCATCTGAGCCAACGCCTTCAGACCATTCAGTCGGATGCGCAGCAATCGCTGGAGAAAGCACAGCAGGCAGAACGAGATGCAGCAAGCCTGTATGCACGCAGCTTGGCGAGTGGCGATAGCGACGGCGAGAAATCCGCTAATGGTGAAATGCAGAAGGCGGCCAAACAACTCGCTGCCACTGATGAGCACGTCAGAAGACAGGAACTCATCATGGAGGCCTTGCAGGCTGAGCTCGACTCCCTTGAAACGCAAATCGCCACTGCACAGCAGCGGGAGAACGATGCAAAAGAATCGGCCCTGAGCGCTGTAAAGCTGACTCTGGAAGAAGAGTGGAACGCCGCTGCGGAACACTTGGTAGTCCTGGGCGCACGGATACTCGCGGCGGACTACGCCCGAGGGTACTCGGGATATGGTTTCTCCAAGCTCGATGTACCTCAATTCGGACCTTTCCATTCGGATCTTCGTCACTCAGACCTAGTCTCCGCAGCCCGCTCCATCAGCACAGAGGATCTGCTGGCAGCTTGAACCCGAAGCAGCCCGCTCACGCGGGCTGTTTAGAACCCCATCAGGACAAAGATCATGATCACTCCAATACTGAGCAGCGCGAACTGGACCGACACCTTGAAGGCACGCAAAAACCACCTGACCGCGCTGATGAAAATCGTGGACATCAAAACGGGCAAGGTCTCGAATGTTCAGACACTGACGGTCAACTTGATCAAGAACGAAATGAGCTACATCGAAGACCAGTTGAAAGGGCGTAAGTGAGCTGAACTCCGTGCTGTAATACACTTCAGATAGATATCGCTAAAACACAACAAGGAATTCACATGTCCAAACTCGCCGAATACCGCCAGCTTGAGAAACACCTCGCCGAACAGCTTCAGGCTTTGGAAGCACTGAAGAGCGATGGCGCATTGAAAAAAGAGATCGAGTTCGAAACCAAGCTACGCGAGCTGCTCGATCAGTACGGTTTCAGCCTCAAGCACATCATCAACCTGCTGGATCCGCAGAGCACGAAACGCGCTTCAACACCAGCGCCGGCACCTGGCAAGCGTAAGCCTCGCGATCTAAAGGTCTACAAGAACCCGCACACCGGCGAAGTGGTCGAAACCAAAGGCGGCAATCACAAGACGCTGAAGGAGTGGAAAACCAAGCACGGTGCCGACGAAGTTGAAAGCTGGGTGAAGAAGTAACGCAGCTTGAATAAAAGGCCTCTCAGAGGCCTTTTTTTTTGATCACAATCAAAGTCCAACGCCCTCAACTGCTCTCCTGTAGTTCGCTGTAGCCTTCTCGATCATAGCTCTGCGCTCCTCACGGGTGATGAAGCCTTCATTGAAGTATTGCTCGGCCCTCCCAACCTGATCGAGCTGCTCCTGGCTGCACTCCACGATTTTTTCTTAGCGACCGCATCTGCCCAATAGCTGCCGCTCACGAACGTCTGCTTTCGGCCAAAAGCGGACCTTTGAGAGCTGAACCTTCGGGTCAATAGTGGACGTGGATTTTCAATAGCCGTGGACTATTCACCGTCATTATCGTCATTATTACGGGTGAGTGCGCCCTTTCTGCTTGTTTGGGGGCAATGAATTATTCTTATTTGAAACGGAAGTCAACAATGAAAAAACCGTCTGGAATGCAGGACGAATTTGATAAGGCGATAGAGCAAACCGTAGCTCCCGAGAATATTTTGCCGCTGGCTATGTCTAGGTCAGTTGAACGACTGGGCTTGAACTGTGATGAGTCAGATCTGAAGGAATTAATAAATGCCGTTATTAATTCAAAGCATGGCGAGATTAATATTGATCTAGACATCCCATGCTCATTTGGCACGACGAAGGAAGACGTACAATCCACGATCACAACGATTTTTGACGATCTAAAATTTACAATCAAAGAAGTTTCGACCGAGATAACTGAAGCTTTGCCACAGGCGGTACAGATTACATTGGAAAAAATGGCCTATATAGTTGGCGGAGAGCTACTGAACAAAGCAACGGAGCACACTGAATATCTTGATAAAATTCAGGAGTTGCGCGCAAGCACAGTTGAAAAACTTTGGAATAAAGCTGTAAATCAATTAGACATGCTAAGACACTTAGTTATTGAATGGGACGGAGCTGCATTTGAAATTAAGAGCGGGCCATACGCCAATGTGAATACCGCGCGCGCGTTGAATAGAATAGTTTTACGATTGTATAGTGTGGTTGGTGAAATCATCGCACTGGCTCGAGCTGGGTATGCTGATGGTGCATTAGCGAGGTGGCGAACGATTCATGAAATTTGTATTATCGCGATTTTCTTGAGCAAACAATCTGATAGGTGTGCGCAAATGTACTTAGCACACAGCATAATTGACGAGTTAAGATTGGTTGAGTCAGGTAGCAGGGAGGGGATTCACAAAACTAACAATAAAGCTGACCAACAATATCTAATTTCGCTAAGAAAGCAGAAGTCGCAACTAGTAGAAATATTCGGCCCATCTTTTGCTAAAGACCTGGGCTGGGCAGCAGTAGAGCTCGGTCGCACAAGAGTGACCTTTCGAGAGCTTGAAGATTTTGTTGAAATGGGAATGTTGAGGAAAGGCTATCAGCATGCTAACAGTGCAACTCACGGAGGCGCGCTAGCTGCCCTAACGAGAATTAGTTTAGGGATGGATATTGAATATGCTAGCGAAGTTTCACCTGCATTCGGATGTGAAGTAGCGATAGACTATGTAGCAGGATCTCTATCAACATTGATTGCGGAACTCTGCGTAGAGACAGAAAGCGCCGATCTTTTAATTATGAATATGGTTATTCAGGATTTTTCTTCTAGCGTGCACAACCATATTGAAAACTCAAAAAAGAACATTTCTCGCATTACTCCTCGTGCAAAGTTTCAATTTAAGAAATCGCGAAACTCACTCTTAAATACCAGGCAAGGAAAGAAGAAATGACGCTGCTTTTGGCTGATGGGGGCCGCTCAGGAACAACCGTATCCGGCCAATAGCGGTCGCCGTGGCCGTCAGCTTTCGCCATATGCGGACGCTTGCAAGTGAGCGCTAGCTGTCAAAGCAGTTGTTGCAAATGGTGCCCTAGCAAGTCTATGTTGAGGCTTAGAAGTGTCTACGAAATCCGGGGCGATTCCATTTCTGTGCAAACATCGCACTGTACAAGCCGCGCCCTACCATTAGCGGGCAGTCAACGTCCTATAAGTTTACTTAGCTAACTTTAGCACAACTATATCTGCATACGAGCACGTCTACAAAGGGGGGGCATCTAAAGCAAACTTAATAATTTAAATTCTATTAAAGTTCGAGAAAGGAGCACAGGGATTCCGCTGATGCGCACTTCTGCCTAACAATAACAGAACTGTTTGCAATCTGTTCGCCATATGCCTCGTACCTCTCTGATGGACTCTTTTGTAAACGTATCGCCCCATCCTTATTATGCGCTTTGAAACCAGCAGCTATAAGGCGAGCTTCCCAATCACTTAGGTCTTCGAGGTTGTAAGGTGCGGTCAAACTAGCGAAAGCAATATTGGCAGGGTCTAGTGTGGCCAGCAACCACGTCTCTATCGCGAATGAGGTGATTGCAAAGTGGACTATATCTTTACTTGGCTTTTCCTTAAGCCAGTGATGCAGGGCCTCTTCGCAGTAATCCCTTCGATGTTTGACTGCTGGATTGAATGCCGGAATATCCTTTATTTGCTCAGCAATATCAGAGTCAATTTGAATAATCAACCCTTTAGCGCCTCGAATTGCCATTAGCGCTTGCCAGCTTTGCCTAGCGAGTAAAGGCCTTAAATTTGGATGTACTGCTGCAATATCTTGTGGGGTTTTCACTCCATATTTTTTACACCAGTTTCTAACCCCGCCCCAACCATGTCTCTCCCAAGTCCCAGTGGTTGCATCAATTTGAGGAGCCAGCGCTATAATCTCTACTGGCTTACCAAGGTCCTCGTAGATTTTCGATGCTAACCGCTTGATAACATATGTATCGGTCGGGCCTTCGCAGACGAGTAAGTATTTGTCCAATTTAGAATCCTGCTGGCATGCCACCTATTGCTCCTGACATCCATATTTCGGAAAGCTTCATGCCGAAATATCGTTCTTCCCACTGTTCCTTAGTCGTGTCCTGCGGCGGAGAGACTCTCCTGAATTTAGTATGGCCATCTTCGTCGCGTTCAACAACAAACAATCTATGTTTAGAATTGAACAAGTCAACTGCATCAAGCGCTGCTGGATTATGAGTTGTCAAAAACAGCTGCTTTTCAGGGTTTTTTTCTAGTATTTCTGATATTTGACTCATCAACGCCCTAATCAGCCCGGGATTTAGTGCGTTGTCAACATTGTCGAGTGCAAAAATATTTGGAGAATTTTTATGAATCAGTAGAACGAGGGCGAATAAAATATACAGCGCGCCTTCACTCACGTCGTAACCGTATAGCTTATTGAAGTTGGTTATCATGTATTTGTCGCTGTAGACAACCTTCGCTCCAATAAGGTTAATATGCCCTGAAACAAGCTCTTGGTTAACTTGTTTCGTTGTGCCTACAGATTTAACCCAATTGATGAGCTCAAAAAAACGCTGAATCTGAGGTCTGGCTTCCTTATCATTCAAAACTTCATTTAACGCATCTGCTAGGCGTCCCCCGTACAATCCTAGAGGTTCTTTAGCACTAGAATCTGTCTCAGTGCCTCGAAGCAGAGGTGTTGCAGGTGCGTAAATTGCATATTTTGTCAGCGCAGAGAGAATTTCTATTTCCTGAGAATAATTAGTATCATTCTGAATAGTTTTCAACGCCTGCAGATAAGGGAATATAGCTTTCCGATTATCTAGTTTGGAATTTAGCGAATTTCCATTGAGGGTGGCCCCGTTATTTGAGCGCCCGGCTATTGTTGCACCCTCGACCTTTACTGACTCAGAGTGATAGCGAAAACCATCAACAGCATTGACACTCATTGAATAACTTAAATCATTGTCAAAATGAGCTTCCAGCCTGAATATACTTGTGCGATTTTTATTCTTAAATGCACTACGAAATATCGCAGACGAAGAAAGCCTAGCACCTCTATGCTGTAGTCGCTCATAATCTATCCCACCTTCTAAAGATGCGGAAAGCATAGCAATGGCTTCGAGCAAGTTACTTTTACCAGCGCCGTTGGTTCCTATAAAAACATTAAGCTGTCCCAAGTCCAAACTATCCTGCCAGATGGACTTGAACCCTTTAATATCTAGTTGCCGCAATATGGCCATATTTCTGCTCTGATCCGTTTCTTCATGCTTCGACAATAACTCTCATAGATCGTGCAGCCCTCTCCAATCCTTGCGACGAGGATGCTAGCACCAAAAATAAAAAATACAGCTTTTTCAGGTCCATTTTGATTAAAAATAGTCGGCTATCCGTGGTGTTCGTCAAAAAAGGGTTCGATGGAGGGCTGCAGTTCGTTGCTTCCGGCTGGAGCGCTAGCTATGAAATTGGCGGATTTTAGTGGATTTCAATCAGCTACGCGCTGCCTGCTGGATCCTAACCCTCGCGTGATTGCCCGGCTAACCTAGAGAGATGGAGGAGGGTTAACAATTCGTCCCGTGTCGAAAGCGGCATCAGAGCAAAGGTCCGGCAAATTGCGCCTTATTGACTAGACACATCCCAATGGCCGCCTTTGGCCGTTAGCGGTCGATTGCGAACGTCCGCTTCTGGCCGAAAGCGGCCGCTGGCTGGACCCGATGATGGATTGGATGCAGTAGCCGCCTTCCCCCACCCCAACTGATTGGCTAAAGTCTCAAATCATCTGCGCGGCGAAGCAATTTTTAAGCATGCCGTATCTAAGCCTCTCTGCTGTGGCCGCATGAGCTAGGCTTTGCGAAACCCTTATTTCCAGGATGGATCGCATGCCAAATAACTCAGCTTCTAATATCGCCACCGCTGACGCCCTGACATTGCTCCTGCACAATCAGCATGCACTGGCGGCGGCAATCGAGGAGGTTGCCGTTTGGCTTGCAGCCAGTGGCGCAGCAGTCGTTGCAGATAACGCTGTGATGGCTATGGAGACCTTGGACACAAATGCAAAAGCGATCACAGATGCGATTATGCGAATACGGCAATCCTAATCTCGCCGATACTGGCAGCAATCGGCCAGAAGCAGTTCTTCGAAGTGTCTAATGAAGAAGGACCGACTCATGGTCTATTTGACTAGAGCGAGTACCAAATCTTTCATTAGTCGAAAAAAAACCGCCCCTGCCGAAGCCAAGGCGGTTCACAGCTCGACCTTAAGGCAGGTCGTCTAAGCGGTCACGCAGCAATTCATAGACGTGATAGACACGCGCACAAACCACCACGACATCCCACGCATGTTTCAAGAACTTGAACATGCTTGGCCCTCCCGTAGTTGGGCCAGCCTCCAGCGCGCTTATCCCGGAACACGCACGCTTTTCGGAACACACCAAGCGTTCCCTATGAGGTGGCTAAGCCATTGAACTCTCGGTTACATCCGGCACGGATTCCTAGGCCCGTGTAGAGAGTCGCAACTCGCGTCAGTCCTGGTTAGCAGCTCCCAGTCGGCTGTGCGCGAATCTGGCCCGATGTTAACCAATTTATTCCAGCTCCGGGGGGCGCAGTGGCGCACAACTCGACATAACACCAGAGGCTTTTTGGTCCGAAGGTAGGATTTACGGGGCTTCGGCTGGGTTTAGTTTTTTAAATATTTTTTTCACGGGTATAAGTTTTGGACAAAAAACAAACAAAAAGCTGCCAGCCCTTACCCGCCGGGCTCTTCTGCGCGTTGTCATCGCAAAGATGGCGGGCGGCCATCAGGCCGCCAATCGTTAATTATTGCCACCAGTAGTGCCACCTGTGTAAGCTCCTTTCACACCAAGCGTTCCCTGTGAGCGAGCCATGTCGGCCCCTAACCGGAATGGCAGAAAAAACCGCCTACCTAAGGCGGTTTTTTTTGTCTGCGATTTGCGAATCCCATGTAAAAGCTAACGTTTTTTCCGATCAGTTGTCTTGCGGGTCGAAAATTCCAGCTGAATCGCCCTTAGTTTATAGACGAATGATGACCGCGTGTGGCCGTATGCGGTCGCATGGGAATGTCCGTTTCTGGCCGACAGCGGTCGCTTGCGATGTCCGCCTCTGGCCGAAAGCGGCCCGTTGCGACTGCTGACTGATCTCTGGCACAGCGGCCAAACTGATGACAGCCCGTTAATCGCATCTATTGGGCAGACTGGGAGTAGGAAGGACTTGGTCTCCTGCACATGGACATGACCTCCTCCGTCCCTCTTGCAAGCACCAGAAGCGTTACACCAGATTGATGAGTTACACGTCTAAATGTTGGTGTACGAAGCCGATGTAACATTAGAAATATTCAATAAATACAGTTACTTACCATTCTTCGTTACACCAGTTACACGAGTTACACCGCATTTGGAGGTATGCATACCCCGACACCCCGGAAGCATCAATCCCACCAGCGAACGTCAGGTGCATTTCCCGCAGTGTGCCGGGGCCCCTGAGGTTTTCTTCGAGACACGGGGTCGGAAACCCGCCGGACTTTGTTAGCGAACAGGTGCGCAGCTTAGTGAACTGGTGAACCGGGTGAACACACAGTTCACCAGTGCAATTGCACAGGTGTTGAGAGGTCGCCGGGGACCCTGAGCATTTCTGAATGGCACGGGGCATAAAACCCGCGTGATCTTGGCAGTGGCTGATTTTTGTACATTGGTTGACAGGTTGACTTGGTTGACGGCCCAAGGTGTCCATAATCATCAACACAAAAGGCCATCGTTACCGCTGCGGTAACGATGGCCTTATTTCGGCAGAATTCTTTCGATTTCAATGCCTGAAATTTCAGTAACTTTGAAATCCTCCCACTAACACAGTCCTGCGGGTTTCCGACCCCGTACCAGAGGGAATACCTCAGGGTCCCCGGCGCCTCTCAGCTACGCCTCACCAAACTCAACTCGATGCACATCAAGATCAGGTAACAGTAGGAGCGGCCGATACCTTCCCTATCATTTGCCTGCCCAAACACACCAGCGTCTGGTGATTCTGCAGGCGTTACCTAAGTGGAGACGGAGTGATGGGCCAGGTTAAAGAAGCAATGGATACCCTCAACGAAGGCGTCGGGCTGGCGAAAACAATTGCTCTGAAGGCAGCAAAACGCCCTTGGACCAGGGTGATGCTGATGGCGGCGGTCGGTGTGCTTGTGATGGGTTCTACTTCTTTCTACATGACGTTGCTAGTCGATGAGTTCGGCAAGAACACAGACGAATTCTTTGCCGAATATTTGATACAGCAACAGGATACCTTTGATCAGCGAGCACTGGACTACATCGAGATCTGCATAGATGCCCAGAAAAGCAATGACCCGAACAAGGACTACTACTGCCAGGACGCTACTGCGTTCTACAAGGACGCCATCACCGACATACCCAACAACAGGGTTGAAGAAAACATCCGACGTGCCGCCTATAGCGCGATGAAGGTTGAGTTGGGGGCCAAGCTTCGTGCGAGCGTTATGGAGCGCGCAATAAAGAAAAAGCCAAAGCTTAATGACACCCTGAAATTTCTACTCAGCATCCAAGGTATTATTCTTTTCTGCACGATGGGTGCGATTGTCATGGGCGGCACCGCTTTTTACACCTATCGCTTGGCTCAGGCAGAACGATAGGCGGGCCAGCGAGCCGGAGCGTGTATCCCGACTTGTATCCCAAACTGTATAATCAGCCTGCAAGCCACGTATTATATGGAACCCGACAGTCTCCCTCGGGCACCAAAATTAGAAAAGGTCTTGCTTTGCAAGGCCTTTTTTTTCGCCTGCCGGAAAGTGCCGCTGGCCCTCCGGCGTGATCTCGCACAGGTTCCCCCCATGGAAACGTCACTGGAAACAGTCGCCCTTTTCTCCCTGAAACTCGCGTACGAGGAAGAAGGCCTGAGCCCGATTTTGCGGGATGATCTGGTCATGGGCGACTATCAGAAAGACGTGTTCGAATTGTTGGTGCGCCGGGGTGAAATCGAGGCGATCCAGTTCAAGATGAGCGAGTGCCTGGCACTGGCGATGGATGCCTTGGGTGGCGCCGAGAAACCTATGGGGCGGGAACTGCACAAGTTGTCGACCGACCTCAGGCAGGCGCAGTCGCTGGAGCAGCTGGATCAGCCGCTCCTCGCGCTCAAGGGTTATTTGAAGGACATTCTGTAATCAGACGCGCGCTCTGAAGAAACAGCCCCTCGGATTACTTGCGTATTTTTACCACTTGAATGTCGACGGGGAACCCGCCTGGCCCTTCCAGCCTCTTCCATCCCACGTATTGAAAAATCGCGTCCCGATCGATGGTATCGCCCCGCTCCACCATGGCTCCCCCCAGCACCGCGACCTCTCTATAGATTGCGCAACTGCCCTCATCGGGATGGGTGTTGTAGATCACATAGGGTTTGACGTATCGCACGGCACGAAAATGTCGGCCGCAACCCCAGTCGACCGTGATCATCAATGTCTTCAGATATGCCTCGCCATCCATATCCGAATCCTCGGCGATCTCGTGCAGCTTGCCCAGTTCGCCCACGTCGCTAAAGCCCAGAGCGCGGGCGCGCCGGTATTCCGGGGACTCCAAATGCTCGGCCTCAGCCTTTAAGGCCTTTTGAAGGATCTCTTTGTCCTGGACGTTATGTTCGTTGTTCCAGATTTCGGTCGCTTGGGCAATGACGTTTTCGCAACGGGCATAGTCGGCAGAGGCAAGGTTTGCCTGGGTGAGGTGCTGGCGATGGAGAAAAACGGGTCGCATCAAGCTATCGATGCGGAGCATCGCTTCCCTGGCTGTCAGGGTCCCGTTTTGAACGTTGTTCACCAGTTGCTGAAAACGATCACAATCAGAGAGGTATCCCTTCCAGGCGACCTCCGCGGTATCGGCGGCAAATGCTGGAGTCATTACGATTGCAAGGAGGAAAGCGCCGAGCAGGCGCGAGATACCAGAAACACTAGGCATGTGTAGTCCGTTACGCAGATGAAGAAAGTGGCGCGACGCTACTATTTTGATATCTTCTCGTCCACTGCTGACAAGCGCATCAAAAGCACCTCACTCCAAAATCGCATTCAAGGAACGAACCGCATGTATGCCTTGTTTTACTTCTTCGCCTGGGCCGCCGTGTGGGTTGGTGTCGTGAAGACGCGTGGCAACTGGAATCTGCTTCTGGCCAATCTGGCAGGCGCCGCCAGCGGTTTCCTCGTCGCGCTGACCCTCTCGATTGTAGGCTCCGGTCTTTTCCCCTCAGCCATCCCGCCCTCCCCTGAAAATTTGCTCCGCGACGTGCTGGAGGTGATGACAACCGCCGGAGCGCTCGCGGGAGTCTGGATGTGGATGCTCCGCCGTCCGCAACCCGAACAACCGCTGGCCCGTCATCTGCTCGCAGGCCTGTGCGGAATGACTGCCGGCGTCACGACGCTAATGTTTTTCGTGCTCAACTTTCGCTGAACAACGCTTACGTCGCTGGTATCACGCTTCTATTTTGATATCTTGCCGTCCACCTTCAGCGCTCATCGTCGGGGCGACGCTGATTTACGGTTTTTGCAGGTTCAAGGAAAGGATCGAATGGAGTTTCTGCGTTTTCTGGCATTTGTCGCGGCCTGGGGTTTCATGTGGCGCTGGGTGGTGAAAAACCGCGGCAGCTGGAATCTGTTTTACGGCAACCTGGTCGGCGCAGCGGGCGGCTTTATTGTGGCGATGGTGGTGTTGTCGATCACGCTTTCACTGTTCCCGTCCGCGAATGACTACGAAGCCACGCTGTCTGAGAACGTCGTGGCGCAGGACCCAGAGCCAACCTCCCTGCTGCCGGAAGCCGAGTCGACCGCAAGCCCGGCTACTCTGAAAGCCGCGCCGGTGTTTGCCGCTATCGAACCGGACGACAAACCCTCTCCACCGGATTCAGCCTTGCTGCCGAACTACGCCAGTCGGGCGCCGAAAACCCTGTCGGTGCAATCCGTGCTCGACCAGAGTGACGATCAGGGACGCAAGGCCCTGACCGCTCTCGACAAAAAACTGCGCAACGACGCGCAGGCTGACAAGTCGATGCTCGCGTATGTCATGTGCAGCCCGTTCGTGACCGGCGCCCTGCGCTTCCCCGCTTCTGCCCGGTTTGCCGACAGCAAAAGCATTACGCCGCAACGCTTCAAGGATCAGGTCTACACCTTCAGCAACAGCGTCACCGCGCGAAACATGAATGGCGACGACGTCACTTACCGTTTCGACTGCTCCGTACAGGAACAACCCAGCGTCGACACAAAGCCTGCCGAATGGCGCCTGTTGGCGCTGAAACTGCAAAAGGCAGACTCTTAAGCCTCGCTTAAGGGTCGAAAGCACGGGCTGAGCTATCATCGCCAGCCTGTGCGACCTGAGTCTTGCCCTCCGATGTCTCGAATTTCTGCTGACCTGTCTCCGCTGCCTCCTGTACTGGCCGGCCCGCTTTTGCGACGACTGGAACCGACGCGCATCGTGCTTTGGCTGGTCGGCAGTCGTGAGCTGTCGTTGACCTTGCGCCTGCAGGGCACAAACGACACTCCATTGGATGCGGAGAACTGCACGGTCATACCTGTGGGCACTCATGCATTCATTCATTTGATTGACGTCACGCTCGACAGCCCCCTGCCGTTTGACACACAGGTTGATTACGACTTGTTGATCGATGGCCGACATCCCGTCGCCGACTGGGCGCCGCATCTGCTGTACGGCAAAGCCACGTGCCCGAACCTTGTCGTGCGCTCACGGATCGATCAACTGCTCCACGGCTCGTGCCGCAAACCGCATCACCCTGCGGCTGACGGTTTGCTCTGTGTCGACCAACTGCTGGCGGCTGAAAACGAGCCACAACAACGCCCGGCCCTGCTGATGATGAGCGGCGATCAGATTTACGCCGATGACGTCGCCGGTCCGATGCTGCGGGCGATTCATGCCTTGATCGACCGGCTCGGACTGTTTGGCGAGCATCTCGAAGGCGCCGTGGTCCGCGACAGCGCCCGACTCTACGAACATCCGGCCAGTTATTACCGCCGTGCAGATTTGTTACCGGCGCTCGAGAGCAACGAGACTTTGCGCGAGCGATTCTTCGGTGGCGCACGCAAGCCGATTTTCACCAGCAGCAGCGCCGACAATCACCTGGTGACGTTCGCCGAAGTCATGGCCATGTACCTGTTGGTGTGGTCGCCAACGCCATGGACGCTGATCGATCCGCAAGTCCCGAATCTGCCGCCCGAACACCAGCAGCGTTACGCACTGGAGCAGCTCCGGATCGATGCCTTCAAGGCAGGGCTGGGCAATGTCGCCCGGGCATTGACGCACTTGCCGAGCCTGATGATCTTCGACGATCACGACATCACCGATGACTGGAATCTTTCTGCGCAATGGGAGGAAACCGCCTATGGCCATCCGTTCTCCAGGCGCATCATCGGCAATGCGCTGATCGCCTATATGTTGTGCCAGGGCTGGGGCAACAACCCGGATGCATTCAACGATTTAATGGAGACAACCCGTCGACTGAGTGACAGCGGTGTTAACTGCGATCTAGCCGCGCCGGTACAGGACGAACTGATTGATGAGCTGCTGCGCTTTCAACATTGGCATTTCGTTCTGCCCTCCAGCCCGGCCCTGGTGGTGCTCGACACCCGCACCCGCCGCTGGCGCAGCGAAATGGCGCTCAAGCAACCTTCCGGTCTGCTCGACTGGGAAGCCCTTTGCGAGCTGCAGCAGGAACTGCTCGATCATCCGTCGGCAATCATCGTCTCGCCGGCACCGGTCTTCGGTGTGAAACTGATCGAAACCGTGCAGAAGGTCTTCAGCTGGTGCGGTTATCCCCTGTTGGTGGACGCGGAAAACTGGATGGCCCATCGCGGCGCCGCCCAGGTGATCCTGAACATTTTCCGACACACCCGCACACCCGGCAGTTACGTGGTGCTGTCGGGTGACGTGCATTATTCCTTCGTCTACGAAGTGCTTATCCGACACCGCAAGGCCGGTCCACGTATCTGGCAGATCACCAGCAGCGGCATCAAGAACGAGTTCCCACCGACCCTGCTCGAATGGTTTGACCGCCTCAACCGTTGGCTCTACTCACCCCGCTCGCCGCTGAACTGGCTGACCAAACGCCGGCGGATGCGCATCGTGCCGTACGTTCCCGAACATGCCGAAGCAGGTGAACGGCTATGGAATTCGGCGGGGATCGGTCAGGTGTTTTTCAATGAGCAAGGACAGCCCCGGGACATCATTCAGCACAACGCGAACGGCGCACCGAAGACCCGGATGCTGGCGCCGGATCTGACGGATTATCCTGATTAGGATTGCGGCAATATTCGACGGTGGATTTACCCGGACGAAAAAATGGCCGCCGAAAAAATCGGCAGCCACTTCAGGCGATCTCGTGATGGTCAGTTTGCCTCAAGCATCCGCCCCACTCCCCTTACAATCATCCCCACCTCCCGCTCATCGATCGTCAGCGGCGGCAGCAGCCGGATCGTCTTGCCGCGAGTAACGTTGATCAGCAGCCCGTGATCCCGTGCGGCAATCAGGGTCAGGTCGCGGATCGGCTGCTTCAGTTCGATGCCGATCATCAACCCCAGTCCACGGATCGCCAGCACATTCGGGTTATCCACCAGTTCCGCCCGCAGGCGGCTTAGCAAACGCTCGCCTTGTACCCGGGCATTCTCCAGCAGGCCCTGTTCTTCGATGATGTCCAGCACGGTGCAACCCACCCGGCAGGCCAGCGGGTTGCCGCCGAAAGTGCTGCCATGGCTGCCCGGCGTAAACAGTTCCGCCGCTCTGCCCCGCGCCAGGCAGGCACCGATCGGTACGCCGTTACCCAGGCCCTTGGCGAGGGTCATGACGTCGGGGACGATGCCTTCATGCTGAAACGCGAACCACTGCCCGGTGCGGCCGATACCGGTCTGGATCTCGTCGAGCATCAGCAGCCAGGCGTGGCGATTGCAGAGTTCGCGCAGGGCTTTGAGGTAACCCGGCGGCGCCAGTTGCACGCCGCTTTCACCCTGGATCGGCTCTACAAGAATCGCCACGATCCGCTCGCCATGTTGCTGCTGCACCTGCACCAGCGCTTCAAGATCACCAAACGGCACTTTGACGAAATCCCCGGGCAGCTCGTTGAATCCCAGGCGCACCGCCGGGCCATCACTGGCGGACAACGTGCCGAGAGTGCGGCCATGAAACGCATTGGCCATGACCACCACCAGCGGCTGCTCGATCCCCTTGCGCCAGCCGTGCAGACGCGCCAGTTTCAGCGCGGTTTCATTGGCCTCGGCACCGGAGTTGTTGAAGAACGCCCGCTCCATTCCCGACAGCTGCGTCAGTTTGAGCGCCAGTTGCTGCTGCCAGTCGATGCTGTAGAGGTTGGAGGTGTGCAACAGCAACCCCGCCTGCTCGCTGATCGCCGAAACAATCCGGGGATGCGAATGGCCGACATTGGTCACCGCCACACCCGCGACAGCATCCAGGTATTCACGACCGGCCTGATCCCACAAACGGGTGCCCAGGCCTTTGGTGAAACTCAGGGCTAACGGTTGGTACGTGTTCATAAGGGCGGCGTTCATGACTTCAAAAACTCCAGTGAAGGTCGGTGTGTTTGCAGTATGGTTAGCCATCAGAGCTGGATAAACTCGGCAAAACTTCAATCATTTAGAAGCAGGGCTTGATAATGGATCTGTTCCAGTCGATGACCGTCTACGTCAAGGTCGTGGAAGCCGGCAGCATGACCGCCGCCGCCCTGCAGTGCGAAATGTCCACGACCATGGTCGGCAATCACTTGCGGGCACTGGAACAGCGCCTCGGCGTGCAACTGCTGCAACGCACCACCCGCCGTCAGCGGCTGACCGAGTTCGGCACGGTCTATTACCAGCGCTGTCTGGAGGTGCTGGGCCTGGTGCAAGACTCCGAACGACTGGCCGAGCAGACCCTGGATGAACCTCGCGGCTTGCTGCGGATCACCGCGCCGCTGACCTTCGGTGTCGAACGCCTGGCCCCGGCGCTCAGCGAGTTTTCCCTGCAATATCCGCAGGTGCGTATGGATGTCGTACTGACCAACAGCCGCCCGGATCTGTTGGAAAGCGGTCTCGACGTCGCGTTTCGACTCGGCCATTTCGAGCCATCGAACCTGATCGCCCGCCCTCTGATCGACTATACCCTGACCGTGTGCGCGTCTCCGGATTACGTGGCCCGACGCGGCATGCCTCTGACGCCTGAAGATCTGCGACAGCATGATTGCCTTTCGTTTGCCTATCCGGCCGGCGATGACTGGCAATCGGTGGAAAAGCGCTGGCGCCTGCGCGGCCCGGACGGAGAAATCATGGTCGATGTCAGCGGACCGATGCTGATGAATACTTCCGCCGGTTTACATCAGGCGGCGCGTACCGGCATGGGTATCGTGATGTTGCCGGATGCGCTGGTGGAGCAGGATCTGCGTGACGGCAAACTGGTGGCGGTGATGCCCGACTACCAGCCCCCGAGCCGCCCTTTGCATCTGCTTTATGCACAGGATCGTTATCGACTGCCGAAGCTTCGGCGCTTCGTTGAGTTTGCGATGAGGACGTGGGGGAAAAGCTGACCTGCTCCGGCACAACAAATAACCGATGGTTACCGTGCCCCCCGGCTATTATCTCTCTTCCTCTTTTCAGCATGGATGCTGCGAAATGCTCACAGTTTTGCAAAACACCCCGATACGGGCCTATGTGATTTTTCTGTTGGTGGTTTATTTCGGTATCAAGGCTTTTTCTCCCACCCGTGAGAGCCGTCTTTCGATGCTCATAACGCCACCGGCGTTTCTGGCGTGGTCGATCTACTCACTTAACTTGACGATCGACCCGACCCTGTTCTTTTGCAGTTGGTCCGGCGCGCTGTTGCTGGGCAGCCTCTCGGCCTGGCTGGTTTTTTCCCGCAATGGTGTGTTACTTGACGACTCCGCGACAGGACTGATCATGCCGGGCACCATCAAGATCCTGATCATGTTTCTGATGTTTTTTTTCACGAACTTTTACTTCGAATATCAAAAGAACACGCATCCGGACCTTTACGCCTCGGCAGACATGCAGCTGCTCAAGTCCACGGTGTCGGGTTTCATGTGCGGCCTGATCAGTACCCGCTCGCTGAAGCTCTACTGGACACTGCGAGTTCTCGCCACCCGACAGTCGCCGGTGACCGCACAATAACCATTGCACAACCGGTGATCACGACCCGCTTTTCACCAGCACCGGTTTCTCCTGATAACGTTCGGCGAACAATTGCTTCAACTGCGCCACTTTAGGCAGATCGTTGATCACGATGTACGGATAGGTCGGGTGTTCGGTCAGGAAGTCCTGGTGATAGTCCTCCGCCGGGTAGAAGCCGTTGAAGGTTTCCAGTCGGGTCACGATGGGTTTGCTGTAGGCATGTGCCGCATCAAGCTGGGCGATATAGGCCTGTGCAACGCGTTGCTGATCGGCATTGATCGGGAACAGCGCCGAGCGATATTGGGTGCCGCTGTCCGGTCCCTGACGATTGAGTTCGGTCGGGTTGTGGGCAACCGAGAAGTAGATCTGCAACAGACTGCCGTAACTGACCTGGGTCGGGTCGAAGGTGACCTGCACCGACTCGGCATGACCGGTGTCACCCTCGCTGACCCGTTCATATTCCGCCGTATTCGCTGCGCCGCCGGCGTAACCGGAAACGGCTTTCTGCACCCCTTTGACGTGCTGGAAAACCCCTTGCACACCCCAGAAACATCCGCCAGCGAACACCGCGGTTTCGCTGTGTGCCTGGGTGTTTTCGTCGAGTGCCGGCGGCGGGATGACCACCCCCTCTTGCGCACCGAAGGAAAACGCTGAGCACTGCGCAACAACCCCGGCTGCCGCAGCCCCCAACAGCACACGACGCCAGATAGTTTGAGTTTTCATGCTGTGGACTCCTGATCAGCCGAAGGTAAAGGCGTACGCCGACACGCCCGGGTCGAGAAACTCGATGCTGAAGGTTCGGTCCCTCACCCCATTGGTCTGCCGCACCAGTTGATACAAACGCTGCTCGGTCACGCGACCAGTGCCATCAGGTGCCACGTCGACTCCGTGGGCGTCGCCGGGCGCCTGACCGTCGATGGTCACTTTGAAGCGCACCGGTTTGCCGTCCGTTCCCGGACCCAGCACAAGATGCAGATCGCGGGCATGGAAGCGGTACACGATACGGCTGGCCGGCGCGCTGGCGGTGGCGCGCTCGGCACCGACTGCCCATTGCCCGCCCAGGCTCCAGTCATTCAGAGCCAGATTGGTCGGCGCCGCATAAGCCGCCACCTTGTCAGGCACGAGGCTGGTTTCCGGTACGAAATGTTCTGCACGCTGGTAGCCGACGTAGGTTTCCGGCGACAGCACCTGATTCATGTCCGGCGCCAGTTGCACACCTTGGGCATCGGCATTGATCAGACCGTCGGCAACAGTTTTCGCACCGGACTCACGCAGCAGTTGCTGGATGACCCGTTCCGATTCGGCGTAGTCCCCTTCGCCAAAGTGGTGGTAACGAATGCGCCCCTGGGCGTCGGCAAAGTAATGCGCCGGCCAGTATTCATTGCTGAAAGCACGCCAGATCCTGTAGTCGTTATCGATGGCCACCGGGTAGTTGATGCCCAGTTCCTTCATGGCTTTGGTGACATTGCCTACATCACGCTCGAAGGCAAATTCCGGTGCATGCACGCCGATCACCACCAGCCCCTGATCCTTGTACTTCTCGGCCCAGGCCTTGACGTAAGGCAAGGTGCGCAGGCAGTTGATGCAGGAGTAGGTCCAGAAATCCACCAGCACCACCTTGCCCTTCAATGCCTGAGTATCAAGCGGCGCGGAATTGAGCCACTGCACCGCGCCATCGAGCGGCGGCAACTGGCCTTCGACCGGCAATGAGCCCGGTGCCTTCGCAGACATTTTCATCGCACCGCCAGCCGCCATCATGCTGCCGTTCGCCGCGTCATCCGCTGTGGGAATCTGCGCCATCATCGTGCCGTTACCCTGGGGGGATTTTCCCGAAAGCCTGCCGACCAGGGCCTGCTCCAGCCCGCCCGTTGAAGCCGTCGAAACCCGCGCCAGAATCCCGGTATCGAGACCCAGCGCAATGGCGGCCACGCCAGCCAGCATCGCCGCACCGAGCCCGCGACGGATCCACTCGCCGGTGCCGATCGAACGCTTCATCAGCGCAAAGACCTTACCGCCCAGCAGCAGCGCCGCCGCCAGCGACGTAGCCGCGCCCGCCGCGTAAGCGAGCAACAACAGCGTGGTGGCGATGCTTGCCCCTTGCAGTGCGGCACCGGTCAGAATCAGTCCGAGGATGGGCCCGGCGCACGGCGCCCACAGCAGCCCCGTGGCGACACCGATCAGAAACGACGCGCCGGGACGCGGACGATTGTCCTGGCTGGCGGCCTCCGACAGGCGACTGCCGGCGGACACCAGCGGCCGGGTCAGGCGCTCGGCCAGACGCGGCAGCAGCAAGGTCAGCCCGAACAGTGCAACGAACAGCAACGCGAGCCAGCGACCGTACTGATTGACTTGCACCACCCAACCGCCGCCCACCGCCGCCAGTGTCGCGACGAGGGCGAAGGTCAGTGCCATCCCGGCCAACAGCGGCAAGCCACTCTTGATAAACGGCTGCCCGGTGCGAGCGAAGACAAAAGGCAGTACCGGCAGGATGCACGGGCTGACGATCGTCAGCACACCGCCGAGATAAGCGAGAACCAAGAGCCACATGGTGTCGTCCTGTAGTGAGTGAAGATTGCGGGCGAGCCACGACTCAAACCGCCACGGGTTTGAAGGTCATGGCCAGGCCGTTCATGCAGTAACGCAGGCCGGTGGGCTTGGGGCCGTCGTCGAACACATGGCCGAGATGGCCGCCGCAACGCCGGCAGTGGACTTCCTCTCGGGTCATGCCGAAGGAGCGGTCCTGGCGCGTGGCCACGGCGTGTTCCAGCGGCGCCCAGAAACTCGGCCAGCCGGTACGGCTGTCGAACTTGGTGTCCGACGAAAACAGCGCCAGCTCGCACCCGGCGCAGGCAAACGTGCCGGCCCGGTGTTCATTGTTGAGCGGGCTGCTGTAGGCGCGCTCGGTGCCCTCATTGCGCAGTACGTCGAATTGCTCGTCAGTGAGCAATGCGTGCCATTCACTGTCGCTATGGGTCACTTCAAAAGCTTCGTCTGCATAGGCCTCAGCGGCCAGCGCCGAACCCGTGGATAACTTTGGCAATACACCGGCCAGCAGTGCTGCAAGCCCCAGCCCACCGCCCGTTGCCAGAATCTGTCGCCGTGAAAACATGGCCGTCTCCCAAAATTCCAGATGCCTGTCGTGGAACACAGCCTAGGCTTGGGTTGATCGCCAAATCCTCACGGGAAGTTAAACAATTCGTGATAACTCGCCCGGAGGAAAACCCGCACAATGTGCACATTGCGCCGAAGGATTGAGCTTCATGGAACAGACCAAACGCGTCCTGGTGGTCGAGGACGACCTGCACATCGCCGACCTCATTTGCCTGCATCTGCGGGATGAGCAATTCGAGGTGGTCCACAGCGCCGACGGCGATGATGGCATGCGCCTGCTGCAGCAGGGCCACTGGGATGCGCTCATCCTCGACCTGATGCTGCCCGGGGTGGATGGCCTGGAAATCTGCCGCCGCGCCCGGGCCATGGCGCGCTACACACCGATCATCATCACCAGCGCCCGCTCCAGCGAACTGCACCGCATCCTCGGCCTTGAACTGGGCGCCGACGATTACCTCGCCAAACCGTTTTCGATGCTTGAACTCGTCGCCCGGGTCAAAGCCCTGCTGCGCCGGGTGGACGCCATGGCCCGCAACCTGAAGATGGACGCCGGCAGCCTGAGCCTCGACGGCCTGACCATCGACCCGATCACTCGTGACGTGGCCCTGAACGGCCAACGCCTGGACCTCACCCCGCGGGAATTCGACTTGCTTTACTTCTTCGCCCGCCAGCCGGGCAAGGTGTTCTCGCGCATGGACCTGCTCAACGCGGTCTGGGGCTACAGCCACGAAGGTTACGAACACACGGTCAACACCCACATCAATCGCCTGCGCGCGAAGATCGAGGCCGATCCGGCCCAGCCCGTGCGCATCCTCACGGTGTGGGGCCGTGGCTACAAATTCGGCACGAGTACAGAACAACCATGAAACTGACCCTGACGCAGCGCCTGTCACTGGTATTCGCCGTGTTGCTGCTGGCGTGCTGCGGCACATCGGCATGGTTGCAGGTGCGCTCCAGCCAGATGCACGAGCTGGAGGTGGTGCAGGGCCTGTCCCGTGATCTGGCGCAACACATCGCCCACGACACGGTGCTGATGGACAGCAACGGCCTGATGCCCGGCGCGGTGCGGGAGCTGTTCAGCCAGTTGATGCTGGTCAACCCGAGTGTCGAGGTGTACCTGCTCGACACCGAAGGCCGGAGCGTCGGCAACGCGGCGCCGGAAGGACGCCTGCGCCGGCAGTCCGTCGATCTGCAACCGATCCGGCGACTGCTCGACGAACAACCGCTGCCGATCCTCGGCGACGACCCGCGCAGCGCCGATGGCCGCAAGGTCTTCAGCGCGGCGCCGTTGCAGGTCAACGGCAAGCCGGCCGGGTATCTTTACGTGGTGTTGCTCAGTGAAGCCCACGATCGCTTCGCCGAACGCGGGGCCACCAGCGCAGCGCTGAATACGGCGCTGCTGTCGATCGGGCTGGCGGCGTTCCTGTGCCTGATTGCCGGTCTGACAGCATTCAACCTGATCACCCGGCCGCTGCGTCGGCTGACCGAAACCGTGAGCCGGTTCGATATCGACGGTGCACCGCAATCACTGCCAGTCGTGCCGACGCCTGTGGACAAGTCCGCCGACCCGGACGAAATCGCCGTACTCGACGCGGCGTTCCGACAAATGCAAAACCGCCTCGGCGAACAGTGGCGCTCATTGACCCGCCAGGACCAGGAACGCCGGGAACTGGTGGCGAACATTTCCCATGACTTGCGCACGCCGTTGGCTTCGCTGCACGGTTATCTGGAAACACTGTCGCTCAAGGACGCCACACTGTCTGCCGAAGAACGCCGTCGTTATCTGGGGATCGCCCTGGACCAGAGCCGCAAGGTCGGCGGACTCGCGCAGTCATTGCTGGAACTGGTGCGCCTCGAACATGGTTTTGTGCAGCCGATACTGGAGAAATTTTCCCTGACTGATCTGGTCCAGGACATCTTCCAGAAATTCGAACTCGGCGCCGAAGCCCGGAACGTCGAACTCAAGGCCAGTTTCAGCGCCAACCTGCCGACCGTCTGCGCCGACCTGGGGTTGATCGAACGAGTGCTGACCAACCTGGTCGATAACGCCTTGCGTCATACGCCGCCAGGGGGCGAAATCGGACTCGGCCTGAGCCCCCAGGGGTCACGGGTTGAAATCACCGTCAGCGACACCGGCCCCGGCATCGCCGCTGAGTTGCGTGAAGGTTTGTTCCTGCGTCCTTTCAATATCGGTGGTGCGCGACGGGATGGCGGACTCGGCCTGCGGATCGTGCACCGGATCCTGCAACTGCACGGGAGCGAGATCCGCTTGCTGGATATCGCCGGGCGCGGGGCGACCTTTCGTTTCTCGCTGCCAGTGGATCAACAGGACGCCGAACAATGGATCATCCGTTCGATGAACCTGAACTCGCCGGGCAAATGATCCCCATCGGGCCGTTGCTCCGTGACAACACCGCCCCGCTCCCCTAAATTAGTCGGCCTGAAAAAGCCCCATGCTTTCTCGTCTTATCCCAAGTTAAAAAGTAGTGAAATTTCAATGTCCGATTTCAACACCGCTGAATCCGTAGTCACCCTGTCGTCCAAAGCGGAATACGAAAACTCCATCAATCTTTCACAACACATTCCACAAGCGAAGATCATCAGCGAGATGGTGCTCGACGCATTCCAGTCGACCCGCGAGAGCGAGCAGATCCGCGAACTGCGTGCCGCGATCCGTCAGGCTCACGACCGCTTCGATGACGACCAGGCCTACGAGCTGATGGGCCAGCTCAAGCGCCTGAAGGACGCCGAGGCAGCCGACATTGCGGCGCTTGAAGACCTGAGCAGCAAGTTTCCGATCAGCCGCATCCTCTCCAGTTTCAAGGACGATCCGGCGTTCCAGGAAATCGTTTACGGTCTGGCCCTCAAGGTACTGAACCAGACCCACCAGGCCATCAGTAATCCGAGCGGCGGCAAGAGCAAGGCTGCCCGCGCCAGGAAAGACGTCGAAGTGTTCAGCATCAGCAAGGACGGCATCAGCGTGACCCTGCCAATGCGCACGCCGCGTTCGCGTCTGAGCGTGGATCGCGAAGCACTGGAATTCCTCGGTTTCACCTTTGTCGGCGAAGGCGAAGAAGCGGAAATCGAGGGCGAAACCTTCGTCGACAACAGCGGTACCGAACACGCGATCAACCGCAAGAACATCATCACCGCCCTGCAGCAGCAGACCGCGTTCGACGGTTACAGCATCGCCGCGCAATAAAACCGGCGCAGACAAAAAAGCCCCGCTCTGAATCTCGGGCGGGGCTTTTTGTTGTTCGGCTTTCAGCGATTACGTCGAAGGATGCACGGCTGCGATCATGTCGACTTCGATGGCCGCGTTTTTCGGTAACTGATAGACACCGACAGTGGTGCGCGTGTGTCGCCCGGCATCACCCAATACATGACTGAAAACGTCCGATGCTCCGTTGGCCACTTCGCTCAGGTCAACAAAGTCCGGGGTCGACTTCACATAGACCGTGACCCGCAACAGCGCCCTGACCTTGTCCAGCGAACCGATCGCATCGACAATGAACGCCAGGCAGCGCATGGCGCTGATGCTCGCGGCAGCCTGGGCGTCCTCAAGGGTCAGCTCCAGCCCGACCCGGCCGGGATACTGAATCTTTCCTTCCGTACGCGGCACCATACCGCTGATGTACAGCTCATCGTGATGACGCACCAACGGCGAGTAATTGCCGCCCACGGTGTTCTCGCCATTGATGTCGTAATTCAGCTCTTTTGCCAGGGCAATGAAACGTTCGTCGCAGGTCATCCTCTCAGTCATTTCGCCCAGCCTCTTGATCTATGCGTGAAGAATTGCAGATTACGACAGTCGGGCGCCGAGCAGTGCATAGCGCCATAACTGACAGGTTTGGATCCAAATCTAGGGCTTTTGCCGAAACACTGCAACCTGTGGTGGCTTGTACAAAAAAGCCCCGCACGACATTAAGCGTGCAGGGCTTTACGCAGACTTCGAAACGACTCTAAACAGCGCTCAATCGCTCAACCATATCAGGGAATTTTTCCACCAAACGGATCAGCAAGGCAGCTTGAGCGTTGGGCTTGGATTTCTCCTGTTCCCAGTTTCTAAGGGTGCTTGGACTTGTCCTGATTCGTCTGGCAAAAACGGCCTGTGACATGTGCAGTTTTTCCCGTAACGCTACGATTTCCCGAGCACCGACTTCAGGAGCTGGTTTCTCCTCAAGTGTCGTATTACGTAGCGTGATTTTTCCTTCGCGTTGAGCCGCCATCTCATCAACGCCCTGCATCAACTCTGCAAACAGGTCGCGTTTTTTCATGGGGTACCTCGTGTTTTCAACTCTTTCTCTATAGCTCCCTTGAGCGCCTTCTCTTGCTCGGCGGTCAAATTCTCAAGCTCATCTTTGTCATAAATCGCAAACATCCAGAACTGGCCATCATTCATAAGCCAATAATAGATAACTCGCAAGCCGCCTCGCCTACCCTTGCCACGACGAACATCAACCCAACGCAGTTTTCGGAAGCCGCCTGTTCGTGGCATGACATCGCCTGCATGTGGATTGCTTTGCATGTAGGTCTGCAGCTCACGATATTCGTCGTCCGTGAGGTAATGACCCAGGTTTGCGGTGAATAGTGTGGTTTCAAAGAATACTGTTCTCATTCAAAAACTATAAGCAAATTGCCTATAGCTGAACAATAAACACCTTTCGCGGCGAATAAACAATTCTCAACAAAAAACCCCGCTCATCTCTCGATGAACGGGGTTTCTCGTACAGCGTTCGAACCTTACGGCGCGTACGTCAGCAGCAGCTCGGTCGGCACCTTGAAGTCCAGGGACATCATGACGCTCAACGCGGTGATGGTGAAGATCGAGAACACGAACAGCTTGCGTGCCCAGACCGTGTCATCCACCGCCTTGTAGCCGGTCCAGGCCATGTACAGCCAGTACATGCCCATGGCCGCGGCGACGGCGAGGTAGCTCATGCCGGCGTAGCCGCTGAAGGTCAACATCAGGGTCGCCACGAGGAAGGCCAGGATGTAGAACAGGATGTGCTTCTTGGCCACCTGGATTCCGCGCTTCACTGGCAGCACCGGAATCGATGCGGCCAGGTAATCGTTGAAGCGGAAGATCGCGATGGCGTAGGAATGCGGCATCTGCCACAGGCTGAACATCACCAGCAGGGTCAGCGCGGCCATGTCGAAGCTGTTGGTCACGGCCACGTAACCGATCACCGGCGGCATGGCGCCCGACAGACTGCCCACCAGCGTGCCGTGAACCGACTTGCGCTTGAGGTACAGGCTGTAGAAGCCGACGTAGATGATGAAGCCGATCACGGCGAACAGGGCAGCCAACGGGTTGGCCACCTTGTACAGCAGCGCAACGCCGGCGACACCCAGGACGGTCGCATAGACCAGGGCCAGTTTCAGGGAGATAAGGCCCTGGACCAGCACCCGGTTTTTGGTGCGCTCCATCTTCAGGTCGATGTCGCGGTCGATGCAGTTGTTGAACACGCAACCGGAGGCCACGACCAGGGACGTGCCGATCATGGCGGCCAGGAACACCGCCAGATCCACATGCCCTTTCGAGGCCAGGAAGAACCCGCCTGCCACAGAAAGCACGTTACCGAAAATGATCCCCGGTTTGGTGATTTGGATAAAGTGCTTGAGCGACATCGGGTCTACCTCACTTCGCCATCATGAACGTATGGATGCTGAACATGATCCACAGCGACAGGCCGACCAGCAGCAGGATCACGATGGCCGTAAAGACGAACGCGATCACGTTGTTACGCTGAGCCACGGAGCGGTCCAGGTGCAGGAAGTAATACAGGTGAACGATCACCTGGATCACTGCGAACAGCAGGACGATTGCCAGCGTGGTGGACTTCGGCAGGGTCGGGAACATCACCAGGCCGAACGGGATGACGGTCAGGATCACCGACAGGATGAAGCCGATGGCGTACGACTTTACGCTGCCGTGGCCAGCATCATGGCTGTCATGGGAGTGTGCATTAGCCATTACAGGGTCCCCATCAGGTAAACAACGGTGAATACGCAGATCCACACCACGTCCAGGAAGTGCCAGAACAGGCTCAGGCAGCTCAGACGGGTCTTGTTGGTCGCCGTCAGGCCGTGCTTGTTGACCTGGTACATCATGATGCCCATCCAGATCAGACCTGCGGATACGTGCAGACCGTGGGTACCGACCAGGGTGAAGAACGCCGACAGGAAGCCCGAACGGCTAGGACCGAAGCCCTCGGAGATCAGCAGATGGAACTCGTTGATCTCCATGGCGATGAAGCCTGCGCCGAGCAGGAAGGTCAGGAACAGCCAGCCCAGAACCTGCTGCTTTTTACCTTTGTACAACGCCAGCATGGCGAAGCCGTAGGTGATCGAGCTGAACAACAGCAGAGCGGTTTCGCCCAGCACGTATGGCAGTTCGAAGATGTCGTGGCCCGACGGGCCACCGGCAACGTTGTTTACCAGTACCGCGTACACCGCGAAGATCGACGCAAACAGAATGCAGTCGGTCATCAGGTAGAGCCAGAAACCGTATACGGTCATCTCGCCCGAGTCGTGGTGATGGTCGTCATGCCCATGGTCATGGCCATGGGCGTGTCCAGCATTGGTCACTAAGTTCGACATTGTTTAAGCCTGTTCCAACTTGGTTTCAACACGGGTCGCGGAAGCAGGGATCTTCCCGGCCGCTACCAGACGCTTGTGCTGCTCGGCTTCGATGCGTTCGATCACGTCGACCGGCACCATGTAGCCTTGATCGTCACGTGCAGCGTGAATCACGAAGTAGATGACAGTGCCGGCCAGGCTGGCGATCGCCAACCACCAGATGTGCCAGATCATCGCGAAACCGAACACGGTCAGCAGTGCGCCCATCACCACGCCAGTGGCGGTGTTGTTCGGCATGTGGATCGGCTCGTACTTGGCCGGAGTCTGGTACGCGGTACCGTTTTCCTTGGCTTCGGTGAACGGGTCGATGCAGTCTGCCTTTGGCAGCACGGCGAAGTTGTAGAACGGAGGCGGCGACGAGGTCGACCATTCCAGGGTGTGGCCGTTCCACGGGTCACCGTGTTCGCACATGTTTTCCGGCTTGTTGCGGTCACGCACCGAAACGTACAGCTGGATCAGCTGGCAGGCGATACCCACGGCGATCAGGATCGCACCGAACATGGCAACGTACAGGTACGGTACCCACTCAGGGTTGGTGGTGGCGTTCAGACGACGGGTCATGCCCATGAAGCCCAGAGCGTAGAGCGGCATGAACGCGACGAAGAAGCCCGAAATCCAGAACCAGAACGCTGCTTTACCCCAGCCTTCGTGCAGCTTGAAGCCGAACGCTTTCGGGAAGTAGAAGCCAAAACCTGCGATGTAGCCGAATACCGCGCCGCCGATGATCACGTTGTGGAAGTGCGCGATCACGAACAGGCTGTTGTGCAGAACGAAGTCGGCACCCGGGATGGCCAGCAGTACGCCGGTCATGCCGCCGATGGCGAAGGTCACCATGAAGCCCAGGGTCCACAGAACCTGGCTGGTGAAGCGCAGACGGCCCTGGTAGATGGTGAACAGCCAGTTGAACAGTTTCACACCCGTCGGGATGGAGATCAGCATCGTCGCCAGACCGAAGAAGGCGTTGACGCTGGCACCCGAACCCATGGTGAAGAAGTGGTGCAGCCAAACCATGAAGCCCAGTACCGAGATCGCGCCCGAAGCGTAGATCATCGAGTGGTGGCCGAACAGTTTCTTGCCGGTGAAGGCCGAGACCACTTCCGAGAAGATACCGAAGGCCGGCAGGATCAGGATGTAAACCTCAGGGTGGCCCCATGCCCAGAACAGGTTGACGTACATCATTGGATTGCCACCAAGTTCATTGGTGAAAATGTGGAAATCCATGTAACGGTCAAGGGTCAGCAGTGCCAGGGTCGCGGTCAGGATCGGGAACGAAGCCACGATCAGAACGTTTGCCCAGGTGCAGGTCCAGGTGAAGATCGGCATGTCCATCAGTTTCATGCCAGGGGTACGCATTTTCAGCACGGTAGCGAGGAAGTTGACCCCCGTTAACGTTGTCCCGAGACCGGATAGCTGTAGCGCCCAGATGTAGTAGTCCACCCCCACCCCAGGGCTGTATTGCAGACCCGACAGTGGTGGATAGGCAACCCAGCCGGTCTTGGCGAATTCGCCGACGCCCAGGGAAACGTTGATCAGCACGACGCCGGACACCAGCAGCCAGAAGCTCAGGGAGTTCAGGAACGGGAACGCAACGTCGCGAGCACCGATCTGCAGCGGCACTGCAAGGTTCATCAGGCCGGTGAAGAATGGCATCGCCATGAAGATGATCATGATCACACCGTGAGCGGTGAAGATCTGGTCATAGTGTTCAGGTGGCAGGTAGCCAGGCGAACCCTCGGTGGCCATGGCCAGCTGGGTACGCATCATGATGGCGTCGGCAAAGCCACGCAGCAGCATGACCATGGCAACGATGATGTACATCACACCGATTTTCTTGTGGTCGACCGACGTCAGCCACTCGGTCCACAAGTAAGTCCACTTCTTGAAGTAGGTGATTGCAGCGAACAACGCCAGACCACCGAGCGCGATCATCGAGATGGTGACCATCACGATCGGCTCGTGGAAAGGGATCGCTTCCCAACTTAATTTACCAAACATCGTTTACTCCTCTGCCCCGGCAGCTGAATGCGAATTCGAGTCCATATCCGTTGCCGCCACTTCTTTCTCTTTCTTCTCGTGCTTCAGCGGCTTGCCCGGTTTCATGCCTTCGTACTTGTCGACGATGGTCTGGAACAGGTTCGGCGCGACCGAGGAGTAGAGCTCGACTGGATTGTTCTGGCTTGGCTTGGCAAGGGCTGCGTATTCAGCTTGTTCAAGCTGTTTAGGTGCCTTTTTGACTTCACTTACCCAGGCGTCGAAATCTTCCTGAGAAGTTGCGATCGCTTTGAATTTCATACCGGTGAAACCAGCGCCGCTGTAGTTGGCGGAGATACCGTCCATTTCAGCGTTGCGGTCAGCGATCAGGTGCAGCTTGGTGGTCATGCCCGCCATCGCGTAGATCTGGCCGCCCAGACCCGGGATGAAGAACGAGTTCATCACCGCGTCCGAAGTGATCCGGAAGTTGACTGGCGTGTGCGCCGGGAACACGATCTTGTTGACCGTGGCGATGCCTTGTTCCGGGTAGATGAACAGCCACTTCCAGTCCAGCGCGACCACTTCGATGGTCACAGGCTTGACGTCGGATTCGATCGGACGATACGGATCCAGCGAGTGGGTCGACTTGTAGGTGATGTAACCCAGGGCAATGATGATCAGGACCGGGATGGTCCAGACGGCCACTTCGATCTTGGTCGAGTGCGACCATTTCGGGGTGTAGACGGCGTTCTTGTTGGAGGCGCGGTACTTCCAGGCGAACAGGAAGGTCATGACGATGACCGGCACAACGACCAACAGCATCAGCAGCGTGGCGGTGATGATCAGGTTGCGCTGTTCCAGGCCGACCTGGCCCGTTGGATTGAGCAAGGTCATGTTGCAGCCTCCCAGCAACAACGTGCCGAGCAGCGGCACTAGGCCTAGTAATCTGGGGTACCTGTTTTTACTCATCTCACGACCTCTAAAGCAGCTTGCGCAATGCAGTTGGGTTTTGATCGCCAACACTTCACCCTGCCAAGGGTTGGCATTTTCTTTGGATTGAATAAGGGCCGCCCGTCGCGCGTCAGACGCTCGACAAATCCTGGGACAGCGGTCAGTTCTTATTCGAATTCGTGGTCAAAGGCCTTGTTACAGACCAATTCCATTTGGTGCGGAAAGTTGGAAGGCACCGACACCTGGGTGTCTCGCAGGCCTTTCGGCCCCTCGACACCCGACTTCCTGCTCAGTTCCTTAATAAGGTTGAACAGTGCCGGGAATTCAGTGCGGGCGATTGTAGTTAGGTAGCGCCCTGGACACCATGTCTTATCCCGAAATAATTTTTATCGCTCCGAGCAACAATCCATCACCGTTTTTGCAAAAGTTCCGCATGTTATCGAAATCGATTCTCAACAAAAACACCAAAAAATGTAGGTGTACCTGGCTCGGATCAGACAGTTCCGAAGACTTTTTCTGACACCGTGAAGCGCTTAAACCCCGATAACCCAAGGGCTTTGGCCAATTGCCAGCAGTTGTTAAAACTGCCTGTTCCGGCACGAGCGTGCGAAAACCGAAAAACCCTGAAACAGACCAATCCTTTTTTGTAACAACACTCCAATCCAGGCCCGCGAAAGGCACTGCGACGCATCGTGTGTGACAACATGTCGCACACCTGCCGCACCCTCCCTTGCCCTTCGTCACGGTGTTTTCACAAAGACTCTGAAATGCGAAACGCCCCGATTTCCATCACGGCAAATCGGGGCGTTCCTGATATCGGCGCATCGTCCGAAAAGTTGATTCAGCGCAATGCCTTTCGGTTACGCGAGGTCAGCAGAGGTACCAGAATCACCACCAGCACGAAGGCCACCAGTGCCCATTGCGCCAGCGACAGGCCAAGGATCGGCGGGTACGGCGTCGAGCAGAAACCGTCGACCTGGAAGCCCAGCGGGAAGATCTTCGCCAACGGCAGATCATCGACGATCGGTTGCAGCACATCGATGCCGCAACTCACCGCCGGGTAGAACTGGGTGTACACGTGATGCCCGGCGACGCCGGCTCCGGCAATCGCACAAATCACCACCAGCACTTCGAACACGGTGATGCTGCGGCGAGTGCGCATGGCCGCACCGATGAACGCGAACAGTGCGATCAGCAGCAAGGCATAACGCTGCAGGATGCACAGCGGGCACGGTGCTTCGCCCAGCACGACCTGCATGTACAGCGCGCCCCCGATCAACGCCAGGCAGATGACGCCCAGCAACACCAGATAGCGTCGCTCACGTCCCAATCGAATCGTTTCCTCGCTCATCGCGTTTCCCTTTCTAGTCCATGGTTCAGCTGGCCGGCGCCTGCGCTTGCAGTTGCGCCATGAGGCTGATGTTGTCTTCGATATGCCAATTGGCCGCGATGCGACCGTTGTCGATCTGATAGATATCGGTTGCCCGGAAGTCTACACGCTGGCCCTGCCCTTTGAGAGCCTTGAACGTACCGGTGAAATGCCCGCGAAAGTGCAGATGCACGACCACGCGATCACCGGCGACGATCATTTGCTCGATCTCGCAGCTCAGGTCCGGCACCGCCGTGCGAAAGAACTTCGACGCCAGCAATGGTCCCGTCGGCCCTTGCACCCGGCCTTCCGGCGGGGTCTTGTCGACAAACTGCGGCGACAGGGCAGCGGTGGCCAACGCTTCCTCGCCACTGTTCCAGAAACTGCCGTAACGTCGCGCCGCCAGTTCCATTGCATCACGCTGGGCCTTGGGCAGGCTCTGATCGACGATCAGGCTCTGCGGCTGGATCAACGTGGACTCGGCAAAGGCAAATGGACTGGACAGCAAGGCAACCGACAGGCCCAAAGCGGCCAGGCTGATACGGCGAGTGGAAGCGAAGTGCGACATGGGGGCGATCCTGATCAAGTAAACGAACGAGCGCCTATCATCAGCATCGGGGAATAAACGATAAACCGGTTAAGAAAGGATTAACCTTTAAACAGAATTTAAGAATCAGGACCGTATAACGGCCAATCGCGAGCAGGCTCGCTCCCACCAGAATCGATGTCGTACACAAAATCTGTGAACAGCACCAAACCTGTGAGAGCGAGCCTGCTCGCGAATGAAGGCGACTCGGTTCCGAATTATTCCAGAGCCGCCGCCGGCCCGAAGAACTCATACCGGCTCTGCTTCTCCGGCACGCCCAGCACCTTCAAATGACGCTTGATCGCGGCCATGAAGCCTTTCGGCCCGAGGAAGTAGGCGTCCACGTCACGCTGTTCCGGCAGCCACTCGCCCAGTTGTTCCTGGCTCAGCAGCCCGACCTTGTCCGCTGCCGGGCTCACGCCATCATCTTCGGCGTAGCAATAAAAACGCTTGAGCTGCGGATGACGCTCGGCCAGCCTGTCGACCCAGTCACGGAACGCATGCACGCTGCCATTGCGCGCACAGTGAATGAAATGCACCGGACGCTCGGTTTCCAGCGCCGCTTCCAGCATCGCCAGGGTTGGAGTGATACCAACGCCGCCGCTGATCAGCACCAGCGGTTTGTCGCTCGCCGTCAGAGTGAATTCACCTGACGGCGGGAACAGCTGAATGCGGGCGCCGACGTGCAATTGATCGTGCAGATAATTGGAGGCGCGACCACCCGGCTCACGCTTGACGCTGATTCGGTACTGGCCCTTGTTGGCCAGAGCGGAAAGCGAGTAGTTACGGCGGATTTCTTCGCCATCGAGCACCAGCTTCATGCCGATGTACTGCCCCGGCTCGGCGGCGAGAATCGGACCTTTGTCCGCCGGCTCGAAGTAGAACGAAATGATTTCCGCACTTTCCTCGACCCTGGCCGCGACGATGAACTCCCGAGCACCGCGCCAGCCGCCGACGGCCTGTTCTTTCTGGTCGTAGATGGCGGCTTCGGCACCGATCAGAATCTCGGCCAACTGGCCATAGGCCGCGCCCCAGGCGCTCATCACTTCAGGCGTGGCAATCTCATCGCCCAGTACTTCGGAAATGGCGCGCAGCAGGCAGGTACCGACGATCGGGTAATGTTCCGGCAGAATCTGCAGTGCCACATGCTTGTTGATGATCTTCGCCACCAGATCACCCAACTGGTCGAGCTGGTCGATATGGCGGGCATACATCAATACACCGTTGGCCAGAGCGCGAGGCTGGTCGCCGCTGGCCTGGTGCGCCTGGTTGAACAGCGGGCGGACTTGCGGGTACTCCGAGAGCATCATGCGGTAGAAATGAGTGATCAGCGCTTCACCGCCGCTTTCGAGCAGCGGCACTGTGGATTTGACGATGGCACGATCCTGAACGCTAAGCATAAGGGTGACTCCTGAGCTTTCTCTAAAAGTGCCTTAACCTTTTCAGTTATCGTGCCAAGTAAATTTTCCATATAAATCAACAAGTTGAAATTTATGTAGTCAAATCGACACAAGCACCTCTATAGTCGCTTCGACTACAACGTGTCCCTTTGACTACAAGCCCATGTCCGCCAAATCCCTGCTGACCGCTCTGCTGCCGCTGGTTTCCGACCTCTCCCGCGAATTGCCCGAAGGCGAGCGCTACCGCCGCCTGCTCGAAGCCATGCGCGCCCTGCTACCGTGCGATGCCGCTGCGCTGCTGCGCCTCGACGGCGAATGGCTGGTGCCGTTGGCGGTGGACGGGTTGAGCACCGACACCCTCGGCCGGCGCTTCAAGGTCAGCGAGCATCCGCGCTTCGCAGTGCTGCTGGCCGGCACCGGGCCGACCCGATTCGCTGCCGACAGCGAATTGCCCGATCCCTATGACGGACTGGTCGACGGCCTCGACGATCACCTCGAAGTCCACGATTGCCTCGGCTGCCCGCTGTTCGTCGATGAAAAACTCTGGGGCCTGATCACCCTCGACGCCCTCGACCCCGAGCGCTTCGAGCCCATCGAACTCGACGCCCTGCAAGCCTTCGCCAGCCTGGCTTCGGCCACGGTCAACGCCGCCGAACGCATCGAGCGTCTGGCGATCCGCGCCGAAGACGAACACCAGCGTGCCGAGGTCTATCGCCAGGCCAGCGGCCAGCAGAACCGCGAAATGATCGGCCAGAGCAAGGCCCATAAACGACTGGTGGAAGAAATCAATCTGGTGGGCGGCAGCGACCTGACTGTGTTGATCACCGGGGAAACCGGGGTCGGCAAGGAGTTGGTGGCCCAGGCGATCCACGCCGCCTCCCCGCGTGCCGACAAACCGATCATCAGCCTCAATTGCGCGGCCCTGCCGGACACGTTGGTGGAAAGCGAACTGTTCGGCCACGTGCGCGGCGCCTTCACCGGTGCCACCAGCGACCGGCGCGGCAAGTTCGAACTGGCCAATGGCGGTACGCTGTTTCTTGACGAGGTCGGCGAGTTGTCGCTCACCGTGCAGGCCAAGCTGCTGCGCGTGTTGCAGAGCGGCCAGTTGCAGCGTCTGGGGTCGGACAAGGACCATCAGGTCGACGTGCGCCTGATCGCCGCAACCAACCGCGACCTGGCCGAGGAAGTGCGCAGCGGTCGCTACCGCGCCGACTTCTACCATCGCCTGAGCGTGTACCCGTTGCGAGTGCCGGCATTGCGGGAACGGGGTCGCGATGTGTTGCTGCTCAGCGGCTTTTTCCTTGAACAGAACCGCTCACGCATGGGGCTCAACAGCCTGCGCCTGAACAGTGACGCCCAGGAAGCGCTGCTGGCCTACACCTGGCCGGGCAACGTGCGGGAACTGGAACACCTGATCGGGCGCAGCGCACTGAAAGCGCTGGGCAACTGCAAGGTACGACCGAAGATTCTCAGCCTGGGCGCGATGGATCTCGATCTGCCACGCGAGGTTGTGGATAACTCGCCGGAACCCACCAGTACCGTCGTCGCGATGCCGTTGATCTCCGGGGATCTGCGCGCGGCCACCGAGCAATATCAGCGGCAATTGATCAGTGCTGCACTTGAACGTAATCGTGACAACTGGGCCAGCGCCGCCCGCGAACTGGGGCTGGATCGTGCGAATCTGGGGCGACTGGCTAAGCGGCTTGGCCTGAAAAGCTGAAAGATCCGGCATCAGAACGCCATCCGACAACTAACCTAAAGCCCGACCTTTTGACGCCGATAACCCGGCATCACTCGTTTCTGGCGATTTTCACCCTCGCCCATCACCTTTTTTCGCAGAAGGTTTTTATGTCTTCCAACAAAGCCCGCGCAGATTCACTTTCGCTTCTGCTGTTTACCTTGCGCAGCGGCAAGCTGATGGCGATCAACCTGCTGAAAGTCAGTGAAATCATCCCCTGCCCGCCACTGACCAAGCTGCCGGAGTCGCACCCGCACGTCAAAGGGATCGCCACCCTGCGCGGCAACTCCCTGTCGGTGATCGATCTGAGCCGGGCCATCGGCGAACGACCGCTGGAAGACCCGAACGGTGGCTGCCTGATCGTCACCGATGTCAGCCGTTCGAAGCAGGGTCTGCACGTGCAGGCGGTGAGCAAAATCGTGCATTGCCTGACCACCGACATCAAACCGCCGCCGTTCGGCTCTGGCGGTTCCCGCGCCTACATCACCGGCGTGACCTCGGTGGACGGCACGCTGGTGCAAGTGCTGGACATCGAGAAAGTCATCCACGGCATCGCGCCGGCGCAGATCGACATGGCCCCGACCGAGCTGAGCATGGAAGACGCCGAAGTGCTGGGCAACGCGCGGATTCTGGTGGTCGACGACAGCCAGGTGGCCCTGCAGCAATCGGTGCACACCCTGCGCAACCTCGGCCTGGAATGCCACACCGCTCGCAGCGCCAAGGAGGCCATCGACTGCCTGCTGGACCTGCAAGGCACGGCGCAGCAGATCAACCTGATCGTCTCCGACATCGAAATGTCCGAGATGGACGGCTACGCCTTCACCCGGACCCTGCGCGAGACCCCGGACTTCGCTCACCTTTACGTGCTGCTGCACACCTCGCTGGACAGCGCGATGAACAGCGAAAAGGCCCGGCTCGCCGGGGCCAACGGCGTGCTGACCAAGTTCTCCTCGCCGGAGTTGACCCACTGCCTGATCGAAGCGGCCAAACACGTCGCCGCTCAGGGCTACTGAATCTTGAGCGAGACGTTCTGCTATCTGATGCGGCGCGACCTGAGCCAGGACGTGCCGGCCATCGAATGGCCGCAAGGCATCGAACTCACCACGTACAGCCGCGAACAGGCGGCCGCCGTGCATGAACTGATGCAGGCCGGTTACCGCGAAGGCGGCGGTCGGGTGCCGGTGCTGGACCTCTGGCAACAGCAGTTTGAAAACGATCCGGAGTACGATCCGGCACTGTGCTTCATCGCCAGCGATGCCGAAGGCGTCATCGGCGTGGCGCAATGCTGGACCAGTTCATATATCAAGAACCTCGTGGTGCATCCTCGGATGCAGGGTCGCGGACTGGGTAAAGCGTTATTGCTTCACGCCTTCAAGGTATTTCAGGATCGACGCGAAGGCTTTGTCGATCTGAAGGTATTGGAGGACAACCTGCGGGCCCGGAACTTGTATGAAAAGTCTGGAATGTATGTGGTCCGCCGGGAATTGGTGCCGGACTGACAAACTAAAATCCTGCGGCATACTCAAACTCTGGCGATCAACCTCCAGGGAAGCCCCGACCATGAAACGCCTCGCCCTCTCCGTGCTGTGCCTCATCGCTCCACTCGCCCATGCCTCCAGTCCCGACGCCTGGGCCGCCTACGACAAAACCGTGCTCGCCGGTTGCACCAGGGCCAGCGGCCTGAAGGGTGCCAAACCGGTCGGCAACGCCGCGCAATTCGATGACCGGGTCGGCTACACCGCGCTGTTGCTGCAAGGCCAATACCCGCAAAAACACATGAAAGGCCAGCAAGGTACCGAGCTGTGCCTGTACAACAAGAAGTCGAAAACCGCGTACGTCACTGAGTGGGACTCGATCCGGCCGACCGCCAGACCCTGAACGAATGGCGCACAACTTGCTTCAATCCGGACCTGCACGGCGGCTTTATGTCGCCGATTCACACCCTGATTGAAGATTGCCCGTTCAATGAATACGACCTTTTCCTGCGTAGGTTGCGGCAAGTGCTGTACCGATCACCACGTGCCCCTGACCCTCGCCGAAACCCGCATGTGGGCGGCCGACGGCGGTCAGGTGATCGTGTTGGTGGAAGCGTTTCTCGGCAACGGCCTGGGTTTGCCGGCGCAACAGCGTGAGCATGCAGAACGTCGCTCGGCGGTGGTACGCAGCGGAACGTCCGACGCCCATGTGGCGATCACCTTCGCCGCCTACAACGTCGGCCCCTGCCGGAATCTTGACGAAGACAAGCGGTGCCGCATCTACGAACGCCGGCCGCTGGTGTGTCGTATCTATCCCGCCGAAATCAATCCGCACATCCCGCTGAATCCTGCCGCCAAGGACTGCCCGCCGGAATCGTGGGAACAGGGGCCGGAGCTGATCGTCGGTGGCGAACTGGTGGATCAGGAACTTGTTACGCTGATCCAGCGCTCCCGTCAGGCGGATCGCGACGACATCCGGATCAAGGATGCGATCTGTGGACAACTGGGGATTCGTACCACCGCGCTCAAGGGCGATGGGTTTACCGCGTATCTGCCGGATATGGGCGTGTTTGCGTCGGTGATCGATCAGATCACCGCGCAGCCATTGAGTGAAACCTCCAGCGAATGGCTGTTTCATCTGTCTGGTGATGATGTGGCCGGGCAAGTGCGGGCGGCCGGCGCACAAGTGGTCACCGAACCGCCGCAGACCTACGCGTTCATTTCCCTGCGCGCGGCCTAGGATCCCTGCCGCCGCCCCCAGAACTCCTGCGCCAGCGAGCGCAGATCCCCCGCCAGCCCGGCCACGTCCTGTGAGTTGAGCTGGCTCTGGCGCCCCTCATCCACCGTCAGCTCACACGCCGTGCGAATGCTGACGATGTTGCGGTTGATGTCCTCGCTCACCGCGCTCTGCTCCTCGACTGCTGCGGCAATCTGCAGGCTCATCTCGGTGATCTGCTCGACACGCCCATTGATCCCGTCCAGTGCCCGGGCCGCACGCTGGGCCTGTTCGACGCTGTTATCCACATGCTCGCTGCTCTGCTGCATCACCAGCACCGCATCCCGCGCGCCATTCTGCAGGGTGCTGATCATCCGCTGAATCTCGTTGGTCGACTGCTGGGTGCGCTGGGCCAGCCCCCGCACTTCATCGGCCACCACCGCAAACCCACGCCCGGCATCCCCGGCCCGGGCCGCTTCGATTGCGGCGTTGAGTGCCAGCAGGTTGGTCTGCTCGGCGATGCTGCGAATCACCTCCAACACCCCGGAGATCTCGCTGCTGTGGCCTTCCAGTTGATGAATCACCTCGGTCGCCCGGCCCAACTCCTCAGCCAGTCTCAACACTGCACTGCGACTCTCGCCCACCAGCAGATGACCTTCTCGGGTTTCCGTCCCGGCCATATCCGCCGCCACCGACGCCTGCTGCGCATGGCTGGCGACCTCGGCCACACTGGCCGCCATCTGATGAATCGCCGCCGCCACCTGATCGGTTTCCGCCTGCTGCGCCAGGGTGCTGGTATGACTGCTGTGCAGATGATCGACCAGTTGCGCCGCATGCCCGGCCAGCCGTTGCGACGCATCGCCGATCCGCCCGACCACCGCGCCAACCTGGGCTTCGAGCATCTGCAAGGCGAACTCGATCTGCCCGAACTGATCCCGCCGCCCGGTATAAATGCCCTGGCTCAACGGATTGTCGGCAATCAGTTTCGCGCGTTCGGTCAGTCGCGCCAGCGGACGCAGCAACCAACCCACACCCAGCGCGCACGCTCCACTGCTGGCGACCCACGCAGTGGCTTCGATACCCATGGCCTCCGGCCGCAGCCAGGCTTCAATCCCCAGCACCGCTGCCAGCACCGAACTGGTCAACGCCACAATCCGCGCCCGCAAGCCCAACACCGGCAGCCGCCCCCAACGCGACACCCGCCCCTCGCGCAATTGCGCGTAGGCCCGTTCCGCCGCAGCGATCTGCCGGGCATCCGGGCGCGTACGCACCGACTGAAACTCCACCGCCGCACCGTTCTGCGTGACTGGCGTGACATAGGCACTGACCCAGTAGTGATCACCGTTCTTGCAACGATTCTTCACCAGCCCCATCCACGACCGACCGCGCTTGAGCGTCTGCCACATATGGGCAAACGCCTGAGCGGGCATGTCCGGATGGCGCAACAGGTTATGCGGCGTACCCAACAGCTCGTCACGGCTGTAACCGCTGATCTTGATGAAGTCGTCGTTGGCGTAGGTGATCGCGCTGGTCAAATCGGTGGTCGAGAGAATGTTCGCATCCGGCGCAACATCAACGTTGCGCCCGGTCACCGGGAGATTGATCTTCATGGATAGCGCGCTCGTTTTATTGGAAAGAGTCGGCAGGGCTGCTGACTCTAAGCGCACTAAATGACTGAACGTTGATCTGGCTCAGGATCTGAGCATTTAGCCATCACTGTGACCGAAAATCACAGACGATGGCTGCAGAAAGGAAGGGAATCAGCGCTTGCCCATCGAACGGCGAGTACCCGACGGGGCCACACCCGGGGTCTTGGCGTGGCGATCACCGCCCTTGCCCTTGAACTGCGGCTGTCTGGCGGCTTTGGCGGCGGCCAGTTCACCCGGCTTGAACGGAAACTTGAAGGCAGGAATGGTCGGCTTGGATTCGCCGGCTTCGGCCAGCTCTGCCGGGACATCGCTCACGGCGTTGTCGATTGGGGAAGTCATGAAAGCTCCGGGAAGCAAAAAAGTCCGGCCGGGATGGTAGCCGCGAAGGCGCGCAGTATACCTGCGTGCCGCGGTTCGGCACCTGTAGATTTGCTCCGCTCGCCGAACGGCTTACTGATAGCTGACGGTGACAATACCCATGTCGGTCGTAGCTTTCAGCGCCTTATAAGACACGGACAGCGGCAGTGCCTTACGGCTGCACGCATTGCGATACGTATCGACATCGAGCGTCAGCCCCGGCCTGACCTCCACTGGCCGCGCCTCCTTCACCCCCAACGTCCCGACACGTCCGACCGCACAGCCGGGATCGACAATCTGCCCGGTAAACCGGATGACACCGGTCGCGATCTGTGGTGCGGCGTAGGCGCTGAACGGAAGCAGGACAAGCACAATCGACAGGACGGCTTTCAACTTCATGGCGAGAACACTCCCGAGAGATCACCCGATAAACGTCAGGGCTGTACAACATATATCCGCTGACGCAGGTGGATCTTTAGGAGCGTAGTTGTTGCGCAGAAAAAAGAGTCCCGTCTCTGGCTTGTCAGGCCCTGCCCGGAACTCTTCGACACCCGGATCAGGCCCGCGGATCAACCCGATCCAGCGCCCTGTTCACCGCCAGCTCGGCCAGCATGATGATCTGCTGAATCCCGAGCGCCGTACTGCGCTGCGGGCCGCTGAGTTCATTGGCGAAATTGCTGGCGATGGTGCTGGCCGAGGCCAGGGATTCACAGGCATTGACCAACAGGCTTTCGGTATCGACGTCTGGAGTGACCATGTACATCGTGCTCGGGCGTGATTTCGAGGGCTTCGGGCAAAGGTAATAGTCGAGGGCGCGCTTGATGGCTTCGCGGTTACGGGCGAGGTCTTCGGCGCGCATGGCCTCTTCGAGAGGGGTGGGGGATTCGTAGGGTGGATCGGGTACGGGCTTCGTCATTGCAATGTTCCTGTTCAATAGCCAGCACTCGTCGTTTCTCACGCGACGAAGTGGTGGCAGCTATGTGCGGAGTGAGAAACCGGTAGGAACAGATCCGGCCGGACCGAAGTCCGCCCGCACACAGCCGCCATAAAACATTGCAAGCAGCAGATAAGCCGGCGGCAATTATGGTGGTACTGATGATGGATTAACAGTTCCTAAGGGTTCTCACACCCGATCACAGAGTTTTCTGCGACAGCCAAAGACTAGAGAGCGTGCTTCCGACGGACAACCTGAAAACCTTGTGGGAAGGTTCAGTGAATCCCACACATCTTTAAACATCCGAAAATGGAACGCGGAGCGTCCCGGGCTGCATTCCCACGCGGAGCGTGGGAACGATCAAAGGCAGACCGCACCTATCACTCGCTTTTCGCTTTTCGCTTTCCACCACTCAAAACGATGAGCGTTAGCTCGAGTACCGCTTTTGACGTACCGGCCCCATCGGAAGGCTGAGTGGAGGGATTTATCCGGGGGTGGGAGCGCAGCGACCGTTTGGCGAAGCCAAACACATCGAGAGGAGGTGCAGCGAAGCAAACCGTAGGCGATGCCCCCGGATGAATCCCGGAGCGAAGGAACGCCGAGCCACAGCGAGGCGCCGAACGCAGGGGCCAAGCCTTTTGCTTACTTTTCGGCGTTTGGAAAAGTGAGCCGCTGTAAGAGCGGAACCGCCAGCCGCAACACCCGAAGAAACGGATATTCACAAAGAACACCCACAACATGGTCGGCCCGTAGGCCGCCAAGTCAAAGCCGAAACTGACAGCGCCGTCAGCTAGCCGTCACCCTCCTGACCCCCAAACAAGTTTATAAAGAACCAACCTGCCCAAACCCCGTCCCCCCGGCGCCCCACAAGCATGCAAATCCAGAAGAACAAGGCCCTGCTGGCCACCCTGCTGATCGCCCTCGCAGCCGCCGGCCTGTGGTATGCAATCAAGCCTGCACCGGCCAGACTTGCCGCCCCGACGGCGATCCCGGTCAGAGTCGTCGCCGTCAGCGAAAAAGACGTCCCCCGCTACACCAGCGGCATCGGCTCGGTCCTCTCGCTGCACAGCGTGGTGGTGCGTCCACAGATCGACGGCATCCTCACCAAGCTTCTGGTCAAGGAGGGTCAACTGGTCAAACAGGGCGACCTGCTCGCCACCATCGACGACCGCTCGATCCGTGCCACTCTCGACCAGGCCCGTGCACAACTGGGGGAAAGCCAGGCGCAACTGCAAGTGGCACTGGTCAACCTCAAACGCTACAAACTGCTCAGCGTCGACGACGGCGTCTCGAAGCAGACCTACGACCAGCAACAGGCCCTGGTCAATCAGCTCAAGGCCACCGCCCAGGGTAATCAGGCGTCGATTGATGCGGCGCAGGTGCAGCTTTCCTACACCCAGATTCGCTCCCCGGTCACCGGTCGCGTCGGGATTCGTACGGTCGACGAAGGCAACTTCCTGCGCATGAGCGACACTCAGGGTCTGTTCACCGTGACCCAGATCGACCCGATCGCCGTCGAGTTCTCCCTGCCCCAGCAAATGCTGCCGACCCTGCAAGGCCTGATCAGCGATCCGCAGCGCGCCCAGGTCAAGGCCTACATCGGCGCCGACACCGATGGCGAAACCGCCAACCTGCTCGGCGAAGGGCACCTGACCCTGATCGACAACCAGATCAACGCCAACACCGGCACCATCCGCGCCAAGGCCGAATTCGCCAACCCCGACCAGAAGCTCTGGCCCGGCCTGCTGGTGACGGTAAAGATTCAGACGGCACTGGATAAAAATGCCCTGGTGGTTCCGCCCACTGTCGTACAGCGGGGCCTGGATCAACACTTCGTGTACCGGGTCAGCGGCGACAAGGTTGAAGCCGTGCAAGTGCAGATGGTCTATCAGGGCAGCGGCCAGGACATCATCAAGGGCGTGAATCCCGGCGACGTACTGGTCAGCGATGGCCAATCGCGGCTCAAACCTGGCTCCACCGTGCAGGTCATGACTGAGCCGCCGCAGGTGGTACAAGCGGAGTCCAGGCCATGAAACAGCACAACGGCGTTTCGACCTGGTGCATCGATCACCCGGTGGCGACGATTCTGCTGACCATCGCCCTGGTGCTGGTCGGGGTGATTGCCTTCCCGCGTCTGCCGATTGCGCCGTTGCCGGAAGCGGAATTTCCGACGATCCAGGTCTCCGCCCAACTGCCCGGCGCCAGCCCGGACACCATGGCGTCCTCCGTGGCCACACCGCTGGAGGTGCAATTCAGCGCCATTCCCGGCATGACCCAGATGACGTCCAGCAGTGCGCTGGGCTCCAGCCTGCTGACCCTGCAATTCACCCTCGACAAGAGCATCGACACCGCCGCCCAGGAAGTGCAGGCCGCAATCAACACCGCCGCCGGCAAACTGCCAAAAGACATGCCGACCCTGCCGACCTGGAAGAAGGTCAACCCGGCCGACAGTCCGGTGCTGATCCTCAGCGTCAGTTCCACGCAGATGCCCGGCACTGAACTCAGTGACCTGGTGGAAACCCTGCTGGCCCGTCAGATCAGTCAGATCGACGGTGTAGGCCAGATCAACATCACCGGTCAGCAGCGTCCGGCGATTCGCGTGCAGGCTTCGGCGGACAAACTGGCGGCCATCGGCCTGACCCTCGCCGACATTCGTCTGGCCATCCAGCAGACCAGCCTCAACCTCGCCAAAGGTGCGCTGTATGGCGAATCGAGCATTTCCACGCTGTCGACCAACGACCAGTTGTTCCACCCCGAGGAATACAGCCAGCTCATCGTTTCCTACAAGGACGGCGCCCCGGTCCACCTCAAGGATGTCGCCAAAGTCGTCAACGGTTCGGAAGATGCCTACGTGCAGGCCTGGGCCGGCGACCGACCGGGGGTGAATCTGGTGATCTCCCGCCAGCCGGGGGCCAACATTGTCGAGACCGTGGATCGCATCCAGGCCGCCCTGCCCGGCCTCGAAGCCATGCTGCCGGCCTCGGTGCAGGTCAAGGTGCTGATCGACCGCACCCAGACCATCCGCGCCTCGCTGCATGAAGTGGAGATCACCCTGCTGATCGCGATCCTGCTGGTGGTGGCGGTGATGGCGCTGTTCCTGCGCCAGCTGTCGGCGACGATGATTGTGTCAGCGGTGCTCGGTGTGTCGCTGACCGCCAGTTTCGCCCTGATGTATTTACTCGGTTTCAGCCTGAACAATCTGACGCTGGTGGCCATCGTCGTGGCGGTCGGTTTCGTGGTCGACGATGCGATCGTGGTAGTGGAGAACATTCACCGCCATCTGGAGGCCGGCGACAGCATGCGCGAAGCGGCGGTCAAGGGTGCCGGCGAGATCGGCTTCACCGTGGTGTCGATCAGTTTCTCGCTGGTGGCGGCGTTCATACCGCTGCTGTTCATGGGCGGCGTGGTCGGGCGTCTGTTCAAGGAATTTGCCCTGACAGCCACCTCGACCATCCTGATTTCCGTGGTGGTGTCGCTGACGCTGGCGCCAACCCTCGCCGCGCTGTTCATGCGCAAACCGGTGCATCACGCCCACGATAAAACGGGCTTCAGCGAACGCCTGCTCGGCTGGTATGAAAAAGGCCTGCGCCGGGCCCTTGCCCACCAGAAACTGATGATCGCGGTGTTCGGTGTTTCAGTGGCGATGGCGATCGGCGGCTATATTTTTATCCCCAAGGGTTTTTTCCCGGTGCAGGACACCGGTTTCGTTCTCGGCACCACCGAAGCAGCTGCGGATATTTCCTATAGCGACATGGTGAAGAAGCACCTGGCGATGGCAGAAATCGTCGCTGCCGACCCGGCCGTGCAGGCGTTTTCCCATTCGGTGGGAGTGTCCGGCAGTAACCAGACCATCGCCAATGGTCGCTTCTGGATTGCCTTGAAGCCCCGCGGCGAGCGCGACGTTTCGGCCAGTCAGTTCATCGACCGCATCCGGCCACAACTGATGAAAGTCCCCGGCATCGTGCTTTACCTGCGTGCCGGTCAGGACATCAACCTCAGCTCCGGCCCGAGCCGTGCGCAGTATCAATACGTACTCAAGAGCAACGACGGAGCGACCCTGGCTACCTGGACCCAGAAACTCACCGAAAAACTGCGCGGCATTCCGGCATTCCGCGACATTTCCAACGACCTGCAACTGGGCGGCAGCATCACCCACATCAGCATCGATCGCAGCGCCGCTGCGCGTTTCGGCCTGACCGCCAGCGATGTCGACGAGGCACTGTACGACGCCTTCGGCCAGCGGCAGATCAACGAATTCCAGACCCAGGTCAACCAGTACAACGTAATTCTGGAGCTGGACACCGCACAACGCGGCAAGGCCGAAAGTCTCAATTACTTCTACCTGCGCTCGCCGTTGAGCGGGGAAATGGTGCCGCTGTCGGCGCTGGCACGGTTCGATGCACCGACCATCGGCCCGTTGTCCATCGCTCACGACGGCATGTTCCCGGCCGCCAACCTGTCGTTCAACCTGGCGCCCGGCGTGGCACTGGGCGACGCGGTCATCCTGCTGAACCAGGCCAAGGCCGAGATCGGCATGCCGACCGCAATCAGCGGCAACTTCCAGGGCGCGGCGCAGGCCTTCCAGAGTTCGCTGAAGAGTCAACCATGGCTGATTCTCGCAGCGCTGGTGGCGGTGTACATCATTCTCGGTGTGCTCTATGAAAGCTTCGTCCATCCGCTGACGATTATTTCGACGCTGCCGGCGGCGGGGCTGGGCGCTGTGATCATGCTGTGGATCTGCGGTCAGGACTTTTCGATCATGGCGCTGATCGGATTGGTGCTGCTGATCGGCATCGTGAAAAAGAACGGCATCCTGATGATCGACTTCGCCCTGGAAGCCCAGCGTCAGCGGGGACTCGCGCCGCAGGATGCGATTTTCGAAGCGTGCCTGACGCGGTTTCGGCCGATCATCATGACCACCCTCGCCGCCCTGCTCGGCGCATTGCCGCTGATGCTCGGCTACGGCACCGGCGCCGAACTGCGCCAACCGCTGGGGATTGCAGTCGTGGGCGGCTTGCTGGTCAGCCAGATGCTGACGCTGTTCACCACGCCGGTCATATACTTGTGGCTCGAGCGGCTGTTCCACAAGCCCAAACCATCGCCCGTCGCGGCGCTGGCAACGACAGACTGAGGCGGGTCATGCGCGTCCTGATTATCGAAGACGAAGAGAAAACCGCGGACTATCTGCACCGCGGCCTGACGGAGCAGGGTTACATCGTGGACCTGGCCCGCGACGGCGTCGAGGGCCTGCACCTGGCGCTGGAAAGCGACTACGCGGTGATCGTCCTCGACGTCATGCTGCCGGGCCTCGACGGTTTCGGCGTATTGCGTGCCCTGCGTGCGCGCAAGCAGACGCCGGTGATCATGCTCACCGCCCGCGAACGGGTCGAAGACCGGATCCGGGGTTTGCGCGATGGCGCCGACGATTACCTCGGCAAACCGTTTTCCTTCCTCGAACTGGTGGCACGGCTGCAAGCGCTGACCCGGCGCAGCGGTGGCCATGAACCGGTGCAAGTGAGCATCGCCGACCTGTGGATCGACCTGATCAGCCGCAAGGCCACCCGGGCCGGCACCCGGCTGGATCTGACGGCGAAAGAGTTTTCGCTGCTCAGCGTGCTGGCCCGGCGTCAGGGTGAAATCCTGTCGAAAACCGCGATTGCGGAAATGGTCTGGGACATCAATTTCGACAGCGACGCCAATGTGGTCGAAGTCGCGATCAAACGTCTGCGGGCCAAGCTCGACGGGCCGTTCGACGAGAAACTGCTGCACACCATCCGTGGCATGGGGTATGTGCTGGAGAGCCGTGGTGTCCAGTAACTCGATAGCGCTGCGCCTGAGCGGGATGTTCACGCTGGTGGCGTTGCTGGTGTTTCTGTTGATCGGCGGCGCGCTGTATCAACAGGTGGACAAGGGTCTGGGGCTGTTGCCGGAAGCCGAGCTGGATGCGCGTTACAGCGTGCTCGAGTCGGCACTCAACCGCTTCGGCACGCCCGAGCACTGGGTGAAGATCAACGCCAAGCTGAACCTGCTCGGCGAGGAAGACAAACGCATCCATTTCTGGGTGGTGAGCGGCGATCCGGGTTATGAGTATGGCCGGCCGGATGCCTTGATCCGCGCCTTTGCCCAAGGCCCCTTGGGCATGCGCGACCTGCAACTGCCCGGTCATGAAGACCCGCTGAGAGTGCTGCTGACCGAACTGCCGGCCAGGGATCAGCGCCCGCCCCTGCGTTTCATGATCGGCATTGATACCGAAACCTTTCACCAGACCCAGCACAAACTGCTGATCGCCTTGATCGGCCTGGCGATTGTCGGCGTGTTGCTGGCATCGGCCTTGGGTTATTGGGTCGCGCGGATCGGCCTGAAACCATTGATCAAACTGTCCCAGGAGGCCCGGCGCCTGGCGCCGCCACTGCGGGCCGGACGCTTGCGCCTGTCGCCGCTGCCGCCGGAACTGGAACAGTTTGTCGACTCGTTCAACTCGACGCTGGAGCGAGTCGAACAGGCGTATTCACGGCTGGAATCGTTCAACGCCGACGTGGCCCATGAGCTGCGCTCGCCGCTGACCAACCTGATCGGCCAGACCCAGGTTGCGCTCACTCGCGGGCGCTCCGCCGAACACTATTTCGAAGTGCTGCAATCCAACCTCGAAGAGCTGGAACGCCTGCGCTCGATCATCAATGACATGCTGTTTCTGGCCAGCGCCGATCAGGGCAGCAAGGCCACCAAACTGACGTCGACGTCTCTGGCCGACGAAGTAGCGACCACGCTCGAATACCTCGACTTTATCCTTGAAGACGCACAGGTTCAGGTTCACGTGAGCGGCGACGCCCAGGTGCAGATCGAGATCGCCCATCTGCGCCGGGCATTGATCAATCTGTTGAGCAACGCCGTGCAACACACAGCACCGGGCCAGGTCATCGAAGTGCAGATCACGGTCGAGGAGCATCAGGTCAGCATCGGCGTGGCCAACCCCGGAGCCCCGATTGCCAGCGAGCACTTGCCACGGCTGTTCGAGCGCTTCTACCGGGTCGACGCCTCGCGCAGCAACAGCGGCAACAACCACGGCCTGGGGCTGGCGATCGTCAAGGCGATCGCGCTGATGCATGGCGGCGATGTGTTCGTGCGCAGTGATCGGGGGATGAATACCTTCGGAATGCACTTACCAGTCTGAAGCACGACTTTTGCTCTCGCTGTAACAGTCATTTATGAAAATCACGCTGTTTCCCGACGCCCGGCGACCTTATCTTTGCCCGCACCAAACAGCACTTGCCAAGCAAGAAGGTTTTCAAGATGTCCAACAGTATGGGTATTGCCAGCGCTTTCGTTTTGTCCTCATTGATCCTGTCGCCGATGGCGATGGCTGAAGAATCGCAGTCGTTCGTAGCGCAGAATGCCGCTCGCGCCCAGGCATTCGAACAGCATCAGGCAGAAGTGATGGCCAAGGCGCAGGACGCCACGCAAGCCCCTCAGGCCGCAAACGCCCGGGTTCAGAGCGTCGAGAAAGACAGCTGAGCCGCACACCGCGCAACGTTTCCCTCGACGCGGTTGTTTGGCTCTTCCCGTTCAACCGTCGTCCTTCCAGGCCACTGATGTTCAGTGGCCTTTTTTCGTTGTGGTGTGAAAGCGGTCCGGTTCGTCTCTTACAATTAGAAACATCCAGCACCTCAAGACATTGAAGTGTCAGTTGACCCAAGGAGCTTTACCGCAAGTGCGTTACCCAGTCCGTTTCACCCCGCTGTTCATTGCAATTGCCGCAACGATTGCCCCCGCTGCCCACGCCGCTGAAGCCGAGAAAGAAGGCTTCGTCGAAGGCTCCAGCCTCAACCTCAACGCCCGCAACTACTACATGAATCGCAACCGCCTGCAGCACGCGGACGACAACATCGAGTGGGGCCAGGGTTTCCTCGGCAAATTCCAGTCGGGCTACACCGAAGGCACGGTCGGCTTCGGCATCGATGCCCACGCCATGCTCGGTCTGAAACTCGACGGCGGTGGCGGGACGGACAACTCCAGCATCCTGCCGGTCAGCGACGGCAACGGCAAAGCGCCGGGATCGTTCTCCACGGCCGGCGGTACTTTGAAAATGCGTGCGTTCGATACCGAGCTGAAGGCCGGTGACCTGTTCCTCACCAACCCGGTGATCGCCGGCGGTGAAAGCCGCATGCTGCCGCAGACTTTCCGCGGCGTCAGCCTGACCAACCACAGCTTCGACGGCTGGATGATCGAGGGCGGCCAGGCCAGCTTCACCAAACCGTACAACCAGAGCGGCCACAAGCGCATCGGCACCTCCTACGGCACACTCGCCGAAGGCGATAAAAGCCAGCACCTTAACTGGGCCGGCGTGTCCTGGAGCGGCGTCGAAGGCCTGACCAGCAACCTGTACGCGGCCGAACTGAAGGACATCTGGAACCAGTATTACTACGACCTCGACTACACCTGGGCGCTGAGCGACCTGGTGACCCTCAACCCGGGCCTGCACTACTATCACACCCAGGACACCGGCGACGCGCTGCTGGGCAATATCGACAACAACACCTACAGCCTGCATTTCACCGTCGGCATCGGCCATCACAGCGTCACCGCCGCCTACCAGCGAGTCAACGGCAACACGCCGTTCGACTACATCAGCCAGGGCGACAGCATCTACCTCGACAACTCCCAGCAATACTCGGACTTCAACGGCCCCAACGAGCGCTCGTGGAAACTCAAGTATGCCTACGACTTCGCTGGCATCGGCCTGCCGGGCCTGACCTCGGCGGTGTCCTACTCGCGCGGCACGCTGGATCTGACCAAAGTCGACCCGGACAGCAAGGGCTACGCCGCGTGGTATAGCGCCGAAGGCCGCAACGCCAGGCACTGGGAACGCGATATCGACCTCAAGTACGTGGTACAGAGCGGTCAGGCCAAAGACCTCGCAGTGCGTCTGCAATGGGCCACCAACCGTGGCGGCAACGGCTACGGCGCGCTGGACACCGACACAGATGAATACCGAGTGATCATCGACTACCCGATCAACGTCTTCTAAGATCGGCGCTACAGTAAGAAGGCCAGCCCAAAGTGCTGGCCTTCTTCTTGCGTGCGGCAGAGATGCTTGTAGAACTACGCTTATAAGAATCTTCAACCGATAACCGAACCATGATCGCGAGCCGTACCCCACCTGCTGCGGGCAACACCGGACGTCCCGAGCGGCTGCTGATTCTCGGCAGTCTGCTGAGCGTGATCGCGATTGTGTGCATCGTCACTTTTCTGCTGATTCGCGAGCATGCCAACGCTCAGGAATCGGCCACCCGCAGCGCCACCACCATTGCCCAACTCATCGATGCCGACGTGCTGCGTACCGTCGAGCTGTACGACCTGACTTTGCAAGGGCTGATCGCCGCCGCCCAGCGCGAAGACCTGAAAAACGTATCGCCGCAGATCCGCCACCTGGCGCTGTTCGACCGCTCCACCACGGCGCGTTTCAAGGGCGACATCCTGCTGCTCGACAAGCACGGCGAGGTCATTGCCGATTCCTCGCGGATCACTCCGCTGCCGGGAAATTTCGCCGATCGCGATTACTTTCTCGCCCATGCCTTCAACCGCGACACCGGCATGTTCATCAGCCGCCCCTTCAAACCCCGTTGCGACTGCGAAGACGCGGATCAGTGGCGCATCAGTTTCAGCCGGCGCATTTCCTCGGACACTGGCGAATTCCTGGGGGTGGCCGTGGCGTCGATGAAGCTCGACTACTTCGACCAGTTGTTCAACAGCCTCGACATCGGTGTCGACAGCACCCTGAACATCATCAACAACGACGGCATTCTGCTGGCCCAGAAGCCTTATCTGCAGAGCGATTCGATCGGCAAGAGCTTCGCCAACCGCCCCAACGTGGTGCGGATCCTGCGCGACCGCAGCGGCAATGGCAGCTTCAACAGCATTTCGAGCATGGATCATCAGCAACGCCTGTATACCTATTCCCAGGTCGGCAACCTGCCGCTAACGGTGATCGTTGCACTGTCGAGCGATGAGGTGTTCGGTGCCTGGCGACGCACGGCCATCCTGATCAGCGGCGCCACCGGCGTGCTGTGTGTGGGTCTGCTATGGCTGACCTGGCTGCTGGCCCGGGAGCTGCGCCTGCGGCAACGGGCCGAACACGAGCTGGCGCAACTGGCGGCCACCGATGCCCTGACCGGTGTCGCCAACCGGCGCATGCTCGATCAGTCGCTGCGTCATGAATGGTTTCGTGCCCAGCGCTCGGGCAAACCCTTGTCGCTGCTGATGATCGACGCCGATCATTTCAAGGCGTTCAACGACCGGCACGGCCATCAGGCCGGGGATCAGGCATTGCGTGAACTGGCCAGGGTCATTACCGCCAATGTTCGACGCCCGGCGGATCTGGTGGCGCGTTATGGTGGTGAAGAGTTCTCGGTGGTCCTGGCGGAAACCGACAGCGCCGGCGCGCAGCAGATTGCCGAGCATGTGCGGGCCGCTGTCGAGCAATTGCCTCGGATGGCGGGCGATGAAATGCCGATGACGGTGAGCATCGGTATCAGCACCTGGACGGTGGCGAGTGAAATCAGTCTGGAGCAACTGTTGTTCGCGGCGGACCGGGCGTTGTATCAGGCCAAGGAAGGCGGCCGGAACCGGGTTGTCATGGCTTGATGCCAGGGCCGGCACAGCCAATACAAAACCTGCAGGCATAAAAAAAGGCCACCCAAGGGTGGCCTTCAAAAAACTAGAGAGGTTTTTTACTTACACTGCCGCAACCGGGCGCATGTAAGAGATCGGTGCAGTGCTGGCGTCTTCGAACGTCACGACTTCCCAGGCATCTTTCTGCTCAATCAGTTTGCGCAGAAGCTGGTTGTTCAGTGCGTGGCCGGACTTGAAGCCCTTGAACTCACCAATCAGGCTGTTGCCCAGCAGGTACAGGTCGCCAATGGCATCGAGGATCTTGTGCTTCACGAATTCGTCTTCGTAGCGAAGGCCGTCTTCGTTCAGTACGCCATCGGCATCGACCACGATCGCGTTTTCAACGCTGCCGCCGAGTGCGAGGTTGTGCTTGCGCAGGTACTCGATGTCACTCATGAAACCGAAAGTACGCGCGCGGCTGACTTCTTTTACGAACGAAGTGCTGGAAAAGTCCACGCTTGCACTTTGGGTGCGGTCCCGGAATACCGGGTGATCGAAATCGATCTCGAAGCTCACCTTGAATCCGTCGAAAGGGACGAAAGTGGCGCGCTTGTCGCCGTCTTCCACTGTCACTTCACGCAGGATGCGGATGAATTTCTTGGCGGCGTCCTGTTCTTCCAGGCCTGCCGATTGAATCAGGAATACGAAAGGTCCTGCGCTACCGTCCATGATCGGGACTTCGGACGCGGAGAGCTCGACGTAGGCGTTATCGATGCCCAGGCCAGCCATGGCCGAGAGCAAGTGCTCTACCGTGTCCACTTTGACGTCGCCGTTGATCAGCGTCGTCGACATAGTGGTTTCACCGACGTTTTCCGCGCGGGCAGGAATCTGCACCACAGGGTCGAGGTCAGCGCGACAAAACACAATGCCAGTGTCGACAGGCGCAGGCTTGAGGGTCAGGTAGACCTTCTCCCCGGAGTGCAGGCCTACACCTGTGGCACGGATAATATTTTTCAGTGTGCGTTGTTTAATCATGGCTTGGGCCGCTTCAGCGCAAATTGCGAACTGGTATCAACAAAGGCTGGCGATAATATCAGACCGAGCCTTTGCTGAACACCAATCACCTTCATAGCCCTGATACATTCCATCAATCAGCCTGACGACGCAGGAAAGCCGGGATGTCCAGGTAATCCAGGTCATCTTGCGGATTCATCTTCGCGGCAGTCGCAGCACCGGCCTGAGCCTGGTTGCGCATGACGGTCGGACGGTCCAGGTCACGGTAGTTCACGGCAGGTTGCTCCTGACGCGCAGGCACCTGTTGTTGCACCGGAGCGGCAGCCATGGTGGTGTGAACGGTGTTGTCGATGACCTTCACAGGCTTCTCGATTTTGGCGCCCAGACCGGTGGCGACCACGGTTACGTGCAGCTCGTCGCGCATGTCCGGATCGATCACGGTACCGACCTTGACCATCGCGTGCTCGGAAGCGAAGGCTTCGATGATCGAACCCACGTCGGAGTACTCGCCCAGGGACAGGTCAGGACCGGCGGTGATGTTCACCAGGATGCCGCGCGCGCCCTGCAGGTTCACGTCTTCCAGCAGCGGGTTGCGGATGGCCGCTTCGGTGGCCTCACGTGCACGGTTCGGACCGCTGGCGCAGCCGGTGCCCATCATCGCCATGCCCATTTCGCTCATCACGGTGCGTACGTCGGCGAAGTCGACGTTGATCATGCCCGGACGCTTGATGATGTCGGAGATACCGCGAACGGCACCGGCCAGTACATCGTCAGCCTTGGCGAAAGCCGACAGCAGGCTTGCGTCTTTACCGAGGATGGTCAACAGCTTCTCGTTGGGAATGGTGATCAACGAGTCGACGCTTTCGGAAAGCATGCGGATGCCTTCGTCAGCGATCTGCATGCGCTTGCGGCCTTCAAACGGGAACGGACGGGTCACGACCGCAACGGTCAGGATGCCCAGCTCCTTGGCCACTTCGGCGATGATCGGCGCCGCACCGGTACCGGTACCGCCGCCCATGCCGGTGGTGATGAACACCATGTTGGTGCCGGCCAGCACTTCAGCGATGCGCTCGCGATCTTCCAGCGCAGCTTGACGGCCGACTTCCGGGTTGGCGCCGGCGCCCAGGCCCTTGGTCACGCCGGTGCCCAGTTGCAGGATGGTACGCGCGCCGATGTTTTTCAGCGCCTGAGCATCGGTGTTGGCGCAGATGAACTCGACGCCTTCGATGTTGCTCTTGACCATGTGGTTGACAGCGTTGCCGCCGCCACCGCCAACACCGATAACCTTGATTACCGGGCTTGCGGGGATGTTGTCTACGAGTTCGAACATTTTCCCTCTCCTTACATTCTCTAGTTTTTTCGCCTACTGCTTTTTGTTGCGGTGTTGCGGTAAAGCTTTAGAAGTTGCCTTGAACCCACTTCTTCAAACGGTCGAGCAACGGCGCCTGAGGCTCATCGTTGCTGTAGCTGTCGCGGCTGCCGATGCCCGAGAACGAGATCCCGTCGGACTGCTTCTGCAGGCCGTACATCAACAAGCCCACGCCAGTGGAATAGATCGGGTTGCGCACCACGTCATCCAGGCCCTTCACGCCGTGCGGCACACCGAGGCGTACCGGCATGTGGAAGATTTCCTCGGCCAGTTCGGTGGCGCCTTCCATCTTCGACGTACCGCCGGTCAGCACGATGCCGGCCGGGATCAGGTCTTCGTAGCCGCTGCGACGCAGCTCGGCCTGGATCAGGGTGAACAGTTCGTCGTAACGCGGCTCGACCACTTCGGCCAGGGCCTGACGGGACAGTTCGCGCGGTGGGCGATCGCCGACGCTCGGCACCTTGATGGTCTCGCCGGCACCGGCCAGTTTGGCCAAGGCACAGGCGTAGCGGATCTTGATCTCTTCGGCGTACTGGGTCGGGGTGCGCAACGCCATGGCGATGTCGTTGGTCACCTGATCGCCGGCAATCGGAATCACGGCCGTGTGACGGATGGCGCCTTCGGTGAAGATCGCGATGTCGGTGGTGCCGCCGCCGATGTCGACCAGGCACACGCCGAGCTCTTTCTCGTCGTCGGTCAGCACCGAGTAGGCCGAAGCCAATTGCTCGAGAATGATGTCGTCGATTTCCAGACCACAGCGACGCACGCATTTTTCAATGTTCTGTGCGGCGTTGACGGCGCAGGTGACCACATGGACCTTGGCCTCCAGACGCACGCCGGACATGCCCAGCGGCTCGCGCACGCCTTCCTGGTTATCGATCACGTAGTCCTGCGGCAGGGTGTGCAGTACTCGCTGGTCAGCCGGGATCGCCACGGCCTGGGCGGCGTCGAGTACGCGCTCCAGGTCGGCCGAGCTGACTTCGCGATCACGAATCGCCACGATGCCGTGGGAGTTCAGGCTGCGGATGTGGTTGCCCGCCACGCCGACGAACGCCGAGTGAATGCGGCAGCCCGCCATCAACTGGGCTTCTTCGATCGCGCGCTGGATCGATTGCACGGTGGACTCGATGTTCACCACCACGCCTTTCTTCAGGCCGCGGGATGGATGAGTGCCGATCCCGACGATATCGAGCGTGCCGTCGTCCGCAACCTCGCCGACCAGCGCCACCACCTTGGAGGTGCCGATATCGAGACCGACGATCATTTTGCCGCTTTGCACGTTTGCCATGGGTCCTGCCTCTTCTTAATTCTTTGCGACAGCGGGTTGGGCTGTCGTCGGCGCTACGGGTTCCCGCCAGCCAACAGCGAGGCCGTTGGCATAGCGCAGATCGATACGCGCAATGTTCGTAATCTGGTCTTTAAGCGTCTTGTCGTAGATGGCAATGAAGCGGCGCATCTTTTCCACCAGGTTGCCGCGTCCCAGCAGCAACTCGATGCCGGGGCCGGAACTGCCGGCACCGGTGGTCAGGAACCAGCTGCCACGTTCGCGCAGTTCCAGGCGCGCGATCGAGAAGCCCAACGGCCGGAGCATCTGGCTCAGCACCTGATACTGCTGCATCACTTGCTGCTGGGCCCGCTGCGGGCCGAACAGCTGTGGCAGGTGTTCGTAGTTCGCCAGCTCCTTGGGCGTGAACGCCTGGCCCTGGTTGTTGAGCAGCGATTCGTCCCCCCAACGGGCCACCGGCAGTTGCTCTTCGAGGCGAATCACCACCTGGTCCGGCCACACGCGACGGACTTCGGCATGGGCGATCCAGGGCATCTGTTCCAGCTCCGAACGCATGCTCGCCAGGTCAATGGTGAAGAAGCTGGACGCCACATATGGGGCGATCCGCTGCTGCACCGCCTGCTGGCTGATATAGCTCAGGTCACCCTGTACGGCGATCTTGGTGATCGGCCGGTCGGCGTACGGCAGCAAACGTTGCGCGCCTTCGTAGGTGCCGAAACCGAGCGCTACCAGCAGCACCGGCCAGAACAGACCTTTCAGGAACCCGAAATTGGCTTTCGGCAGGCGCGCGGACATCGGCTCTTTGGCCACCATTCGGCTGGCACCCCGTGGCACCGGCTTGCGGCCGGGTGCAGGTGGCTGATGTCTGAGCTGTGCGCCTTGCATGGTCTTAACCTCGCGCCTCTTTTTGGCCATCGGTATCGACACTGGCGGCCAGGATGGCCAGGACCAGTTGCTGGAAATCCAGACCGGCCGCTTTCGCCGCCATCGGTACCAGGCTGTGGTCAGTCATGCCGGGAGCCGTGTTGACTTCCAGGAACCAGAATTTGCCGTCGGCGTCCTGCATCACGTCCGCCCGCCCCCAACCGGCGATCCCCAGCGCCTCGCAGGCTTGCGCCGTGAGGTCCATGAGTTCTTTTTCCTTGGCGGCATCGAGCCCGCACGGAATCCGGTACTGGGTATCGTTGGCGATGTACTTGGCGTCGTAGTCGTAGAACGTGTGTGGCGTACCCAGGGCGATAGGAGGCAACACCTGGTCACGCAGGGTGGCGATGGTGAACTCGGGACCCTGGATCCATTGCTCGACCAACACTTGCGAATCGTAGGTACTGGCCGCTTTCCATGCGTCGATCAACTCGGACGCGGAACTCACTTTGGCCATCCCGATACTTGAACCTTCATGCGCCGGTTTGACGATCAAAGGGAAGCCCAGTTCCGTCGCTGCCGAAATACAATCGGCCTCGCTGCGCAGCACGGCGTGACGCGGCGTCGGAATCCCCAGCGTGTGCCAGACCTGCTTGGTGCGCAGTTTGTCCATGGCCAGTGCCGAAGCCAGGATGCCGCTGCCGGTGTACGGAATGCCGGCCACTTCGAGCAGGCCCTGCATGCTGCCGTCTTCACCGCCACGACCGTGGAGGATGATGAAGGCGCGGTCGATCTTTTCGCTCAGCAAACGCTGCAGGATATCGGCGCCGACATCGATCCCGAACGCATCCACACCGGCGCTTTGCAGCGCAGAGAGCACGGCGTTGCCGGACTTCAGCGAGACTTCACGTTCGGCACTCAGGCCACCGAACAGCACGGCGACACGGCCGAAGTCTTTCGGGGCAATGGTGGAGAACAGGTTGGCGTAGGCAGCAGTCATTTCAACTTCCCCTCGACCGGCGCCGCCACGGCACCGGCGAACAACTCGCTTTTCAACAGTTTCGGTGCGAGACCGCCGATATCACCGGCGCCCTGGCACAACAGAATGTCGCCGGCACGCAGCAGCGGCTTGACCAGCGGCGCCAGATCGACACCACGCTCGATGTAGATCGGGTCCAGCTGACCACGCTGACGGATGCTGTTGCACAGCTTGCGGCTGTCGGCGCCCGGGATCGGCTCTTCGCCGGCCGGATAGACTTCCATCAGCAGCAGCACGTTGGCGTCGGCCAGCACCTGGACGAAATCGTCGTACAGGTCGCGGGTGCGGCTGTAGCGGTGCGGCTGGTAGACCATCACCAGACGGCGCTCAGGCCAGCCGCCGCGCACGGCCTTGATCACGGCCGCGACTTCGGTCGGGTGGTGGCCGTAGTCGTCGACCAGCATCACCTTGCCGCCGTCCACCGGCAGTTCGCCGTAGACCTGGAAGCGACGACCGACGCCCTGGAACCCGGACAGGCCCTGGACGATGGCTTCATCGCTGACGCCTTCGTCGGTGGCGATGCAGATGGTCGCCAGGGAATTGAGCACGTTGTGGTTGCCCGGCATGTTCACGGACACATCCAGCGGCTCGCGATCAGGGCGCAGCACGGTGAAGAAGGTCTGCATGCCCTGCTGGCGCACATTGATGGCGCGCACGTCGGCGTCTTCGCTGAAGCCGTAGGTCACGGTCGGACGCTTCACCTGCGGCAGGATTTCACGCACCACCGGATCGTCCAGGCACATCACCGCCAGACCGTAGAACGGCAGGTTGTGCAGGAACTCGACAAAGGTTTTCTTCAGTTTGTTGAAGTCACCGTCGTAGGTCGCCATATGGTCGGCGTCGATGTTGGTCACCACGGCCACCAGCGGTTGCAGGTGCAGGAAGCTGGCATCGCTTTCATCAGCCTCGGCGATCAGATAGCGGCTGGTGCCGAGCTGGGCATTGGTGCCTGCGGCATTCAGACGGCCACCGATGACGAAGGTCGGGTCCAGGCCTCCGGCGGCGAACACCGAAGCGATCAGGCTGGTGGTGGTGGTCTTGCCGTGCGTACCGGCGACGGCGATGCCGTGGCGGTAGCGCATCAGCTCGGCGAGCATCTCGGCACGCGGCACCACCGGAATGCGGCGCTCAAGGGCGGTCGCGACTTCCGGGTTGGAAGTGTTCACGGCACTCGACACCACCAGCACGTCGGCAGCAGCGGCGTTCTCGGCACGGTGACCGATGAAGATCTGCGCACCGAACGATTCCAGGCGCTCGGTGACCGGCGACGCCTTGAGGTCGGAGCCGGACACGGCATAACCCAGGTTCAGCAGCACTTCCGCGATGCCACACATGCCCACGCCGCCGATCCCGACGAAGTGGATGCGACGGATGCGGCGCATTTCCGGTTGCGGCATGGCTTTCTGATTCTCAACCATGGGCCACCTCCAGACAGGTATCGACCACGCTGCGGGTGGCTTCGGGTTTTGCCAGACGGCGGGCCGCTCGGGCCATTTCTTCGAGTCGTTGCGGTTGCATCAAGACCTCTGTCAGGCGCGCGGCAAGGTCCGCGGCACCAGTCGTTCTTTGCGGCATCAGGAAGGCAGCGCCTTCGCGGGCCAGATAATCGGCGTTGCGGGTCTGGTGATCGTCGATCGCGTGGGGCAAGGGCACCAGCATCGACGGCAGACCGGCGGCGGCCAGCTCGCTGACGGTCAATGCGCCTGCACGGCACACCACGATGTCAGCCCAGCCATAGGCCTGAGCCATGTCCTTGATGAAGGGCTGCACCTGCGCATCCACGCCAGCGGCGCGGTAGCGCTCTGCAGTCACTTCATCGTGATTTTTGCCAGCCTGATGAAACACTTCCGGGCGCAAGTCGGCAGCGACTTGCGACAGGGCTTCAGGCAGCAACTTGTTCAACGGTTCTGCCCCCAGGCTTCCGCCCAGGATCAGCAAACGCGCCTTGCGTCCGGCCAGTGCCGCACGCGGTGTTTCGAGGAACAGCTCGCTGCGCACCGGGTTACCGGTGGTACGGCGGCTGTCCGACAGGGTAAAGGTGTCGGGGAACGCTTCACACACCCGGGCGGCGAACGGCACCAGCAACCGATTGGCGGTGCCGGCCACGGCGTTCTGTTCGTGAACGATCACCGGCACACCGGCCAGTTTGGCGGCGATCCCGCCGGGACCGGTCACATAGCCACCGAAACCGACCACGCACACCGGGCGCAGGCGGCGAATGACCGCCCGTGCCTGCCACACCGCCTTCAGCAGCATGAACGGCGCCTTGAGCAACGACAGCTTGCCCTTGCCGCGCAGGCCGGTGGCGTTGATGCGATGCAGTTCAAGGCCGGCGGCCGGCACCAGATCGTTCTCGATGCCCCGTGGCGTACCGAGCCAGTGCACGGTGTAGCCGCGCGCCTGGAATTCACGGGCACAGGACAGCGCCGGGAACACGTGACCACCGGTACCACCGGCCATGATCAATACGTTAGCGCCCATGGTTCGGCTCCTCGGCGAAGTCGCTCTCATGGAATTCCATCTCTTCACTGCCCAGGTGGGTCCGGCTCTCCCACTCGATCCTCAGCAACAGGCCAAGGCAGGCGCAGCAGATCACCAGGGAGCTGCCGCCATAACTGAGGAACGGCAGGGTCAGGCCCTTGGTCGGCAACAGGCCGACGTTCACGCCGATGTTGATCAGAAACTGACCGATCCACAGGAACGACAGACCGTAGGCAACATAAGCGGCAAAAAACTGTTTGGCTTTTTCGGCCCACAGACCGATGTACATGCCGCGGATACACACGAACACGAACAGCGCCACGGTGCACAGCGAACCCACCGCGCCCAGTTCTTCAGCGAGTACCGAGAACACGAAGTCGGTGTGGGCTTCCGGCAGGTAGAACTGCTTCTGTACGCTGTTGCCCAGACCGACACCCAGCCACTCACCACGACCGAAGGCGATCAAGGCCTGGGACAACTGATAACCGGCGCCGAACTGGTCGGCCCACGGGTCGGCGAAGTTGGTCAGACGCGCCATCCGGTACGGCTGCATCTGGATCAGCAACACCACCGCCGCCACCGCCAGCACCACCATCAGCGAGAACCGGAACAGTCCGACCCCGCCCAGGAACAGCATCGCCGCCGCAGCGCCCATCATTACAACGGTGGCACCGAAGTCCGGCTCCATCAGCAACAGACCGGCCATCGGCAGCAGCACGATGAATGGCTTGAAGAAGCCCATCCAGCTTTCGCGCACTTCCTTCTGGCGACGCACCAGATAACCGGCGAGGTAAATTACCACGAACACCTTGGCGATCTCGGACGGTTGCACGTTGAAGAAGCTGAAGCCGATCCAGCGCATCGAACCGTTCACTTCACGGCCGATCCCCGGGACGATCACCATCACCAGCAGACCGAACGCACCGATCAGCATCATCCAGCCCAGGCGCTGCCAGGTGGCGATCGGAATCATCATGGTGACGATGCACGCGCCCAGCCCCAGCACCACGTAGATCAGGTGACGGGTCATGTAATAGAGAGCACTGCCCGACTGCACTGCACCCACCTCGGTGGATGCCGAGGCGATCATGATCAGGCCCAGGCCGAGCAGCGCCAGGCAACCGGCGAGCATCGGGAAGTCGAGGTCGATCCCGCGCCCGGTGATGATCGGCGACGGATACGGCTTGATGATGTTTCGCAGGCTCATGCCAGATCCTCCACGGCGCGGACGAACTGGTGACCACGATCTTCGTAATTCTTGAACATGTCGAAGCTGGCGCAGGCCGGCGACAGCAGCACCACGTCACCCGGCTGGGCGGCGGCACGGCATTTCTCGACGGCGTCGATCAGTGTAGTGGCGCGAATCAGCGGCACGGCATCGCCGATGGCCTCGCCGATCTTGTCGGAATCGCGGCCCATCAGGATCACGGCTCGGCAATGGGCCGCTGCCGGATCACGCAGATCCTTGAAGTCGGCACCCTTGCCGTCGCCACCGGCGATCAGCACGACCTTGCCGCTGATGTCCGCACCCAGGCCTTCGATGGCGGCCAGTGCGGCGCCAACGTTGGTGGCTTTGGAATCGTTGTAGTAGCCGACGCCGTCCAGGTCACGCACCCACTGGCAGCGATGTTCGAGGCCGGCAAAGTTGCGCAGGGCCGCGAGCATGGCGTCGAACGGCAGACCGACCGCATGCCCGAGCGCCAGCGCCGCCAGGGCATTGGACTGGTTGTGGGCGCCGCGAATCTTCAGTTCACGTACCGGCATCAGGTTCTGGAATTCGAAGGCCAGGTACTTCTCGCCGTTCTCTTCGCGCAGGCCGAACGCCTTGAAATCGGGTTTGGTCAGGCCGAAGGTCCAGCATGGCTGGCCCTCGCCCATCAGCGGCCGGGTCAACGCATCCTGACGGTTGACCACGAACTGTTTCGCGCCACGGAAGATCCGGTGCTTGGCCAGGTGATAGGCCGGCAGACCGCTGTAGCGATCCATGTGGTCTTCGCTGATGTTGAGCACGGTCGCCACTTCGGCGTTGAGCTGATCGGTGGTTTCCAGCTGGAAACTCGACAGCTCCATCACGTACAGCTCGACGTCATCGCTGAGCAGGTCCAGCGCCGGCGTACCGAGGTTGCCGCCCACGGCCACGCGCTTGCCGGCCGCAGCCGCCATCTCGCCGACCAGGGTGGTGACGGTGCTTTTCGCGTTGGAACCGCTGATGGCCACGATCGGCGCCTTCGCGTTACGCGCGAACAGCTCGATGTCGCCGGACAGCTTCACGCCACGGGCCGCGGCGGCTTGCAGGGCCGGGGTCGCCAGCGCCAGGCCGGGGCTCACGTAGAGCTCGTCGGCACGGCACAGGAACTCGACGTCCAGCTCGCCACAACGCACTTCCACGTGCGGATAGTCACGCTGGAGCGTGGCCAGTTCCGGTGGATTTTCCCGCGTATCGGCCACAGCAAACGCCACGCCCCGGTTCGCCAGGAAGCGAACCAGGGACATGCCGCTCTTGCCGAGGCCGACAACGATGCGGAAGTGGTCAGAAGCGATCAGAGACACTCGTTCTACCTCAGCTTCAGGGTGGCAAGGCCGATCAGCACGAGAATCACAGTGATGATCCAGAAACGGACGATCACGCGCGGCTCGGGCCAGCCCTTGAGTTCAAAGTGGTGGTGGATCGGCGCCATGCGGAACACACGGCGACCGGTCAGTTTGAAGGACGCTACCTGAATGACGACTGACAGGGTTTCCATCACAAACACGCCGCCCATGATGAACAGGACGATTTCCTGACGGACGATCACCGCGATGGTGCCCAGGGCTGCGCCCAGCGCCAGTGCGCCGACGTCGCCCATGAAGACCTGCGCCGGGTAGGTGTTGAACCACAGGAAGCCCAGACCCGCGCCGATCAGCGCACCGCAGAACACGATCAGTTCGCCTGCACCCGGGACGTACGGGATCAACAGGTATTCAGCGAATTTCACGTTACCCGACAGGTAGCAGAAAATGCCCAGGCCACCGCCGACCATCACCGTCGGCATGATCGCCAGACCGTCGAGGCCGTCGGTCAGGTTGACCGCGTTGCTCGAGCCGACGATCACGAAGTAGGTCAGCACGATGAAACCGGCGCCCAGCGGAATGCTGTAGTCCTTGAGCATCGGCAGGATCAGGGTGGTTTCCACCGGCGTGGCGGCAGTCATATAAAGGAAGATCGCCGCGCCGAGGCCGAACACCGACTGCCAGAAATATTTCCAGCGACTTGGCAGACCACGGGAGTTCTTCTCGATCACTTTGCGGTAGTCGTCGACCCAGCCGATGGCGCCGAACAGCAGGGTCACCAGCAGCACGACCCAGACGTAACGGTTGCTCAGGTCAGCCCACAACAGGGTGCTGACACCGATGGAGGACAGGATCAGTGCGCCACCCATGGTCGGCGTACCGGATTTGGACAAGTGCGATTGCGGACCATCGTTACGAACCGATTGGCCGATCTGACGGTTCTGCAGGGTGCGGATCATCCACGGGCCGTAGCACAGCGACAGGACCAGCGCGGTCAGCACACCGAGGATCCCGCGCAGGGTCAGGTACTGGAAGACCGCGAAGCCTTTGTAGAACTGTTGCAGATACTCCGCTAGCAGCAGCAGCATTAATGTTTCTCCAGACTGGACCCGCACAGGGCCGCAACGATGTTTTCCATCGCCGCGCTGCGCGAACCCTTGATCAAAATGGTGGTGTTTTTGTCCTGCTCGGCGCCGAGGGCCTGGATCAGTTCGGCCTGTGTGCCGAAGTGATGCGCCTCGTTACCGAATGCGTTCACGGCGTGGACCATGTTCGGCCCGACGGCGTAAAGCGCGGAAACCTTGCCCCGGGCGTATTCGCCCACGTCGCGGTGCCCCTGCTCCGCCCAGTCGCCCAACTCGCCGATATCCCCGAGCACCAGGACGGTGCGGCCGGAAAAGCCGGCGAGTATATCAACGGCCGCGCACATGGAGGTGGGGTTCGCGTTGTAAGTGTCATCGATCACGCGCATGCCGTTTTTCGCCAGTTGCGCGACGGCGCGACCCTTGACCGGCTGGACCGCGCCAAGCCCGGTGGCGATGCCGAACAGAGACACGCCCAGAGCGTGAGCGGCTGCAGCGGCGGCCATGGCATTGGCAACGTTGTGCGTGCCGAGCAGGTTCAACTGAACATGCTCGACACCTTCAGGTGTATGCAGGTTGAAGGCCGGGCAACCACGGGCGTCGGTGCTCAGGTCGCTGGCGTAAAAATCTGCCTGGGGATTGCCCAGGGAGAAGGTCAGCACTTTGCGTGCGCCGGCGCGGGTCTTCCAGATACCGAAGGCCTTGTCGTCCAGGTTCAATACGGCAATGCCATCCGCCGCCAGACCATCGATGATCTCGCCTTTGGCCTCGACGATTTTTTCCGGACCGCCGAACTCACCGACATGTGCAGTGCCGGCATTGTTCAGAATCGCCACGTGCGGCCGGGTCAGGCCGACGGTGTAGGCGATTTCGCCCAGACGCGAGGCGCCCAGTTCGATCACCGCCGCCGTATGTTCCGGGGCCAGTTCGAGCAGGGTCAACGGTGCGCCCAGATCGTTGTTCAGGTTGCCACGGGTGGCGAGCACGGCGCCACGAGTGCGCAGGATGCTGGCGAGCATTTCCTTGACCGTTGTCTTGCCGCTGGAGCCGGTGATGGCCGCGACCGGCTGAGTGAACGCCGCGCGGTTCAGCGCCCCCAGCTGGCCGAGGGCCTGACGGGTGTCCTTGACCAGCAGCTGCGGCAGCGCGCTGTCGGCGACTTCGCGTTCGACCAGTGCAGCGACCGCGCCTTTGGCGGCCACTTCATTCAGATAATCATGACCGTCGAAACGCGGGCCGGTCAGGGCAATAAACAGCTGGCCGGCCTTGATCGCACGGCTGTCGATGCTCACACCGTCAAAACTGGCGTCCGCGCTGATCAGTCGTGCGTCGAGAGCATTGGTCAGTTCACTGAGTTTCAGGGCCTTAAGCATGGGCCACCTCCCAGGCGGTCAGGGCATGATCGGCCTCGACCAGATCAGAGAAGGCGTGGCGAACACCGTTGATTTCCTGATAGTCCTCGTGCCCCTTGCCGGCCAGGACGACCACGTCATCGGCCGATGCACTGGCGATCAGTTGCGCGATGGCCTGGCCACGACCGGCCATGAATGTCACGTTATCCACAGCCGTGAAGCCGGCGCGGATGTCTTCAAAAATGACGGCTGGATCTTCGGTACGTGGATTGTCATCGGTGACCAGCACGCGATCGGCCAGACGCTCGACCACTTCGGCCATCAACGGACGCTTGCCGCGATCACGATCACCGCCACAGCCGAACAGGCACAGCAACCGGCCTTTGACGTGCGGGCGCAGTGCGGTCAGGACTTTTTCCAGCGCATCCGGCGTGTGGGCGTAATCGACCACTACCAGAGGTTGTGTGCCACCGCCAAGACGCTGCATGCGTCCGGCCGGGCCTTCGAGTTTCGGCAGCACGTCGAGGATTTCGTCGAGAGCGTAATCCAGCCCCAGCAAGGCACCGACAGCAGCCAGTATGTTGCTCAGGTTGAACCGCCCCAGCAGCGTGCTGCGCAGATGATGTTCGCCCTGAGGCGTGACCAGCGTGGCACGCACGCCGTGGTCGTCGAACTGCGCCTCACGGACATACAGATAGGCGCTGCTGTCGAGCAGGCTGTAAGTGATCAGGCGCGACTCACGCTTTTCAGCGGCCAGTTGCCGGCCGAAATCGTCGTCCAGATTGACTACGCGGCACTTCAGGTCATTCCAGGCAAACAGCTTGGCCTTGGCCTCTGCGTACGCCTCCATGGTGCCGTGGTAATCGAGGTGATCACGGGACAGGTTGGTCATCACCGCCACATCAAACGCCAGCGCGGTGACCCGCCCCTGATCCAGACCGTGGGACGAGACTTCCATGGCCACGGCTTTGGCACCGGCCTTTTTCAGGTCGCCCAGCGTGGCCTGCATGGCAATCGGATTCGGTGTGGTGTGCATTCCGCTCTGCAGCGAGCCATGAAAGCCGGAACCGAGGGTACCGACGATGCCGCAATGCTGACCAAGAAGATCCAGCGCCTGAGCCACCAATTGGGTCACGCTGGTCTTGCCGTTGGTGCCGGTCACGCCCACCAGGTTCAGATGATGGCTGGGCTCACCGTAAAAACGACCGGCGATATCCGACAGCTGCGCTGCCAGGCCCTTGACCGGAATCAGCGGCACATCAGTAATCGGCAGCACGGTGGCGCCTTCCACTTCATAAGCGACCGCCGCTGCGCCACGAGCCAGTGCATCGGCAATGTGGGCACGGCCATCGAATTTGCCGCCCGGCACAGCGAGAAACAGGTCACCTGCGCGCACATTGCGGCTGTCGAGGGCCAATTCACGGATCAGCAGATCGTGGCCGGCGTGAGGGAAAATCTTGTTCAGACTCAGAGACATCAGCCGCGCCCTCCATTGGCTTTCAGCGGAACAACCGGGGTGGCGTTGGCTTGTTGGGTCGTCGGCAGGTTGTCCGGGGTGATATTCATCAGGCGCAGGGTGCCGGACATCACACGGCTGAACACCGGTGCCGATACCAGGCCACCGAAGTAACCGGCCTTGGTCGGCTCATCGATCACAACAACGATGGCGTAACGCGGATCGCTCATCGGGCCGAAACCGGCGAACAGCGAGCGATAGGAGTTTTCGGCATAGCCCTTGGTGCCGACCGAAGTCTTGCGCGCCGTACCCGACTTGCCGGCCACGTGATAGGCCGGCACCTGAGCACGGAATACGCCGCGCGGGGCTTCGATCACCTGTTGCAGCATGCCTTGCATGGTTTTCGCCACAGCTTCCGGCAGGACCTGGGTGGTCTGCGGCACCTTGTCGGTTTTGATCAGGGTCAGCGGCGCGAGACGACCGTTGTTGGCCAGCGCCGAGAACGCGTGCACCAGCTGGATCGCGGTTACCGAAACACCATAGCCATAGGACAGCGTTGCGGTTTCAGCCTTGCGCCACTCGCGGTAGTTCGGCAGGTTGCCGACACGCTCGCCCGGAAAACCGAGACCGGTGTCCTGCCCGAGCCCGACTTTCTGCGCGAGACGGAAAATGGTTTCGCCGCCGATGTCGAACGCGACCTTGCTCATGCCGACGTTACTGGAATTGATCAGAATGCCGGTCAGGTCAAGCACCGGACCTTCGGTCTTGGATACGTCCTTGATGGTGTATTTACCGATCTGCAGGGAGCCCGGATACACCTCGACGGTGTCGCTCGGTTTCCAGCGTCCGGTCTCGATCGCGGCGCTCATCGAGATCGCCTTCATGGTCGAGCCTGGCTCGAACACGTCGATCATTGCGCGGTTACGCATCATCGCCGGCTGCAGGTTGCGACGGTTGTTCGGGTTGTAGGTCGGCTGGTTGACCATGGCGAGGATCTCGCCGGTCTTCACATCCATGATCACCAGACTGCCGGCCTTCGCGCCGTTCTCGATGATCGCGTTGCGCAGTTCGCGGTTGGCCAGGTATTGCAGGCGCAGGTCAATGGACAACGCCAAGGGCTTGCCGGCCTTGGCGTTCTTGGTGACCTGGACATCCTTGATCAGCCGACCGCGCCGATCCTTGATGACCTGCCGCTTGCCGGGTACGCCGGCCAGCCACTCGTCATAGGCCAGTTCGACGCCTTCGCGGCCGTGGTCGTCGATGTCGGTAAACCCGACCATGTGCGCGGTGACCTCACCGGCCGGATAAAACCGGCGGAATTCTTCGATGCCATAGACGCCCGGCACTTTCAGGTCGAGCACGGCCTGACCCTGCTCGGGGGTCAGCCCGCGCACCAGATAAATGAATTCCTTGTTGGCCTGGGCTTCGAGACGTTCGGCCAGGGCTTTCGGATCCTGCCCCAGCGCGGCTGCCAGTGCCGGCCATTTTTCCTTGGCCAGTTGCATTTCCTTGGCGTTGGCCCACAGCGTGGTCACTGGCGTACTCACCGCCAGAGGCTCGCCATTGCGATCGGTGATCAGGCCACGGTGCGCCGGAATCGGAATATGACGAACGCTGCGCGCATCGCCCTGGCCCTTGAGGAAGTCACGGTCGATCACTTGCAGATCGATGATCCGCCAGCAGATTGCGGCCACCATCATGCCCAGCAGAGCGACTACCAGACGGAAGCGCCACGGGAAGAGTGCCCCTTCGAGTTTCATCATGGCGCCACCATCTTCACGTCAGCCGCGCCGGGGATGTGCATTTTCAGTTGTTCGGTGGCCAGCACTTCGATCCGGCTGTGCGCGGTCCAGGTGCTTTGCTCGAGAATCAGGCGACCCCACTCGGCCTGCGCCTTGTCGCGCACGCTGAGTTCGTTGTAAAGGGTGTTGAGCAACTGCCGGCTCCAATGAGCGCTATAGGAAACGCCGATGGCCGACACGAGCACACCGATGAAAAGCAGCAGCATGATGAAGCTGCCGCCGGGCAGTGGCTTGGCGAAAAGCTTGCTCACCGAAGTTTCTCCGCGACGCGCATGACGGCGCTACGAGAACGAGGGTTGGCCTTGAGTTCGGCGTCGGAGGCCGTCTGCGCTTTGCCATGGATCTTGATTTTCGGTTCGAACGCAACGTGGCGAACCGGCAGGTTGCGAGGCAGGTTGTCGGCTTCGCCTTTCACCAGCTTGCGCATGAACAGTTTGACGATGCGGTCTTCCAGCGAGTGGAAGCTGATCACGACCAGACGGCCACCGACCTCCAGGCACTCAAGTGCAGCTTCGAGGCCGGCCTCAAGATCGCCCAACTCGTTGTTGACGTGAATGCGTAGCCCCTGGAATGCACGGGTCGCCGGGTTTTTGCCCTTTTCCCACGCCGGGTTGGCGACTTTCAAGACCTCAGCCAGGTCGGCGGTACGCTCGAACGGGGTGATGTCACGGCGCTCGGCCACGGCACGGGCCATGCGACCGGAGAAGCGCTCCTCACCGTATTCCTTGAATACCCGGGCGATTTCTTCCACCGGAGCGGTATTGACGAACTCGGCTGCGCTGATCCCACGAGACGGATCCATGCGCATGTCCAGCGGACCGTCATTGAGGAAACTGAAACCACGCTCGGCATCGTCAAGCTGCGGCGAAGACACGCCGAGATCGAGCAGAATGCCGCTGACCTTGCCGGCCAGACCGCGCTCGGCAACTTCCGAGCCGAGTTCGGCAAAGCTGCGCTGCACAACGACAAAGCGGCCGTCTTCGGCCGCTAGCGTTTGCCCGGTAGCAATCGCTTGAGGATCCTTGTCGAATCCGATGAGCCGGCCATCCGGTCCGAGCTTGCTGAGGATCAGCCGGCTGTGCCCGCCGCGTCCGAACGTACCGTCCAGATAGCAGCCATCAGGACGTACGGCGAGAGCCTCGACGGCTTCGTCAAGCAGTACGGTGATGTGGTTAAAGCCGCTATCAATAGTCACAGGATCAGATCACGCAGTTCGTCAGGCATGGCGCCCGGTTGTTGTATGGCAGCCAGGTCAGCGGCAGAAACCGCATTCCAGGCATCTTCGTCCCACAGCTGGAACTTGTTCAGTTGGCCGACGAGCATCGCGCGCTTGTCCAGCTTTGCGTATTCACGCAGGCGCGGCGGCACCAGAAAACGACCACTGCCGTCGAGTTCGAGGTCGACGGCATTACCAATCAATAAACGCTGCAGACGACGGTTCTCTTCACGGAGCGAAGGAAGCGCGCGCAACTTGGTTTCAATAATTTCCCACTCGTCGAGCGGGTAGACACACAGACACGGATCAACGGCATCGATGGTCACGATCAACTGGCCGGAACTACGCGAAACGAGCTCGTCACGGTACCGGCTCGGCATGGCGAGACGGCCCTTTGCGTCGAGACTGATAGCGTTAGCTCCGCGAAACACGTCAGCGTTTCTCCAATTTTTATCGTTTTGAGCTCAAAAAACCCACTTCATGCCACTTTCCGCCACTTGCGCACACTATAGGAATGCGCCCACCACACCGTCAAGGCGCGGATCAAAGGAAAACCCTTACAGAACGGAGATTTAGGAGCATAAAGGGAGGAGCAACGAGAATCCGGCGGATGCTTTTATCCAATAACTTGAGACAGCACTGAGAGCTGCGCTCGAAAGTTAAAGTAATTTGTTAAGAGTAAGATTTTTTCGGTATTACAAAAGCGCTTCTGCTGTTGATTGAAGCAAGGTGGGAAATGGCTATTACTGCGGTTGCCGCTGCCGGATTTCCAGCACAGGCCTGCTGATAATAAACAGCCCTGTCGCCTTTAATTCAAGCAGGGAAAAGAAAAAGATGGAGAGTCGATCTGTAAGCCGGGTTCTGTCTTGAACAGTCATTCGTCTACGATGGCCATCACTGGACATCTTTAGCAACCTACCCGGTCCCAGCGCGGGCCACGCCTTGGGACCCTATTTGGTCTTGCTCCAAGTGGGGTTTACCTAGCCACGAACTGTTGCCAGACGTGCGGTGCGCTCTTACCGCACCTTTTCACCCTTACCGGTGCCGAAGCACTTAGGCGGTTATTTTCTGTGGCACTTTCCGTAGGCTCACGCCTCCCAGGCATTACCTGGCACTTCGCCCTATGGAGCCCGGACTTTCCTCCCCCCCCTAATTTTCATAGAGGGCAGCGACTGTCCGATCGACTCTCCGCCGCGCAGGTTAACGGCAGAGCGGCCGAAGAACAAGCGCTAATAGCCCGCGAACGGCTCTGCGCGACCGGTTACGTGTCTTTTTGCTGATCCAGCGCAACCTGATACAACACGTTTTTGCGCTCACCGGTGATTTGCGCCGCCAGCGCCGCCGCACGCTTTAGCGGCATCTCTTCGAGCAACAGATTAAGAATGCGCATCGCCTCGCTGCTGACGGCGTCTTCGGATTCCGGCGCGGTCCAGCCAGCCACCACCACCACACACTCGCCACGCTGCTGATTGCCATCCGCCTCGACGAACGCACGCAACTCGGCCAGCGGCAGGCCCTTGAGCGTTTCAAAGGTCTTGGTGATTTCCCGGGCGAGCAATGCCGGGCGATCTGCACCAAACACAGTTTCCATATCCTGCAGGCACTCGAGAATACGATGTGGTGCCTCGTAGAAGATCAGCGTGCGCGGCTCTTCCTTGATGGCTTCCAGGCGCGCCTTGCGGCCAACAGCCTTGGCCGGCAGAAAGCCTTCAAAGATGAAGCGGTCAGAGGGCAGACCCGCTGCCGACAACGCTGCGATCAATGCACAGGCTCCCGGCACCGGCACCACATTGATCCCGGCGGCACGCGCCTGGCGCACCAGGTGATAACCCGGATCTGAAATCAGCGGCGTACCGGCATCGGAGATCAGCGCCACATTGTCGCCAGCCAACAGACGAGTGATGAAGCGACTGCCTTCATCACGTTCGTTGTGCTCATGGCAGGCCGCAAGCGGCGTGCTGATACCGAAATGCTGCATCAGTCGCTGTGAGTGGCGCGTGTCTTCGGCGGCAATCAGCGCCACTTCTCGCAGAATCTTCAACGCCCGGGCGCTGATGTCATCCAGGTTGCCGATGGGCGTCGCCACCACATAAAGCGAGCCCGCAGCGGAATTCAAAGCACCTGGAGCAGTCAAAGCGCACACCTCATGATCGGTAAAAGCCGCCATTGTAGCGCGTCGCGCGACCGACGATGCGGTCGCGGCAGACATGGTTTGTCGCACCATTGTGCGGTCGTGCAACATTTACATCAGCTAAATTGACGGTTTCACACCAGTAACATCGCGCCCCGGCCAGCGCTTGGGTACAATTCGACGCTAATTTGATCGAGTATCAGGAACACTTACATGATCGCTTGCCTGCGGCTGTTCACTGCCCTCTGCCTCGCTGCCTTGCTGGCGGCCTGCGCCAGCTCCCCTTCCTCCAGCCTTGGCGAACTTCCACGGACACCGGATGCCAGCATCGAGCAACTGCTCGAACAGGCCGCCCAGGCCAAATCGCCGGACAAGGCTGCACTGCTGCGCCTGAGCGCCGCAGACCTGGCTTACCGCCAGGGCAATGCCGGACAGTCCGCGCAGATCCTGCAACAAGTGCCGATGGAGCAGCTCCAGCCAGGTCAGCAGGCCTTCGCCAGCACCCTGTCCGCCGAACTGGCCATGACCCGCAACCAGCCGAAAGCCGCGCTGACAGCCTTGAATCACCCAAGCCTGCAGCGCCTGAGTGAAATGTCGATTCCGCTGCAGGTTCGCGCCGGTACGGTTCACGCCCGTGCTCTCGAAGCCGATGGCCAGACACTAGCTGCCGCTCGCGAACGCATCTTCATCGCACCGATGCTCGAAGGCGAAGCTGCCAGCAAGAACCACGAAGCCATCTGGACCCTGATCGCCTCGCTGCCGACCGACCAATTGCAACCCAACGGGACCGACGACCTCGCAGGCTGGATGAGCCTGGCCCTGGCCGTGAAAACCGCCGGCACCCTGGAACAGCAACAGGCCGCCATCGACGACTGGCGTTCGCAGCACCCGAAACACCCGGCCGCCATCAACCTGCCGCTGCCACTGACCAAACTCAAGGAGCTGGCCAGCCAGCCTCTGAGCAAGATCGCCCTGCTGTTGCCACAGGACGGCCAGCTGGCCTCGGTTGGCAAGGCCCTGCGTGACGGCTTCATGGCCGCGCACTACCAGGCCCAGCAAGCCGGCCAGAAACCACCGGCCATCGTGTTCTACGACAGCTCGCACCTGACCAGCATGGACGAGTTCTATCGCAAGGCCCAGGCTGACGGCGTGCAACTGGTTGTCGGACCACTGGAAAAACCGCTGGTCAAACAGCTGAGCACCCGTCCGCAACTGCCGATCACCACTCTGGCGCTGAACTACAGCGAAGGCGACCAGGGCCCGGCGCAACTGTTCCAGTTCGGCCTCGCCGCTGAAGACGAAGCTCGCGAAGTATCCCGTCGCGCCCGCGCCGACGGCCTGCACCGCGCCGCGATCATGGTGCCGAAAGGCGAATGGGGTGACCGCGTCCTGCGTGCATTCAGCCAGGACTGGCAAGCCAACGGCGGCAGCATTGTCGCCACCGAGCGCGTCGACCAGCCCGTGCAACTGGCCCAGCAGATCGCCGACATGTTCCAGCTGCGCCAGAGCGAAGCCCGCGCCAAGAGCCTGCAGAATGCCGCCGGCACCAACGTCGCCGCACAGCCTTCGCGCCGCCAGGACATCGAGTTCATCTTCCTCGCCGCAACCCCTCAACAGGCCCAGCAGATCAAGCCGACCCTGAACTTCCAGTACGCCGGCGACGTGCCGGTCTACGCGACCTCCCATGTGTTCAGCGCCAGCGGCGACGTGAACCAGTACAACGACATGAACGGCGTACGCTTCTGCGAAACCCCATGGTTGCTGGACGCCAACGATCCGCTGCGCAAACAGGTCACCGCACAATGGCCGCAAGCCTCCGGCAGCCTCGGTCGCCTGTATGCGATGGGCGCGGATGCCTATCGCCTGGCCCCACGCCTGAGCCAGCTCAAGACCTTGCCGGACAGCCGCATCGAAGGCCTGTCGGGCAGCCTGGGCATGACCCAGAGCCAACGCGTCGTGCGCCAGTTGCCATGGGCCCAGTTTGTCAGCGGCCAGATCCAGCGTCTGCCGGACACTCCGCGCTGATGCCTGACAGGTCACACCTGCAAAGCGGCAAGGATGCCGAGCGCCGGGCGCTCGAGCATCTGCAACACCAGGGTCTGCGCCTCCTGGCGCAGAACTGGGCATGCAAACGCGGCGAGCTTGATCTGGTCATGCTCGATGGCGATACAGTAGTATTCGTTGAAGTACGTTATCGAAAGAACACTCAATGGGGTGGCGCGCTCGCCAGTATCGACGGACGCAAACGGCAGAAACTGATTTTTGCCGCAGAATATTTTCTTCAGCACGAGTCGCGTTGGGCAAATTCCCCTTGCCGCTTCGACGTGGTGGCCATCGACAGCCATCAGGATCAGTTGAACTGGTTGCAGAATGCGTTCGACACTTGACTGCCTGCATCCACCAGACACTTTCACTCAACACTTTTGCTCTTTGTTTTGCGGGCTGCACATTCATGTGCCGGACAGCCGCGCCAATTAAGGTCACACAGATGGACATGCAATCCCGAATTCGCCAGCTTTTCCAGGCCAGTATCGACACCAAGCAACAGGCGATGGACGTACTTGCACCGCACATCGAGCAAGCCAGCCAGGTAATGGTCAACGCCCTGCTTAACGAGGGGAAAATGCTCTCGTGCGGCAATGGCGGCTCTGCCGGCGATGCCCAGCACTTTTCTTCGGAATTGCTCAACCGTTTCGAGCGTGAGCGCCCGAGCCTGCCGGCCATTGCCTTGACCACCGACAGCTCGACCATCACTTCGATCGCCAACGATTACAGCTACAACGAAGTGTTCTCCAAGCAGATACGCGCACTCGGCCAGCCGGGTGATGTGTTGCTGGCGATTTCGACCAGCGGTAACTCGGCGAACATTATTCAAGCGATCCAGGCCGCACATGATCGCGAAATGATTGTCGTAGCTTTGACCGGACGCGACGGCGGCGGCATGGCTTCGCTGCTGCTGCCTGAAGACGTCGAAATCCGCGTACCGGCCAACGTCACTGCGCGTATTCAGGAAGTCCACTTGCTGGCGATCCATTGCCTCTGCGATCTGATCGACAGCCAACTGTTCGGGAGTGAAGAATGACCCCTAATCGCCTTGGCCTTCTGGCCTTGACCCTTTGCCTGGGCATAACCGGCTGCACCTCGGTGGTGAACGCCAGCCGCGAAGCACCGATCGAAGACGATCGCGGCACACGCACCTTCGGCAGCAAAATTGACGACTCGCTGATCGAAACCAAAGTCGGTGTCAACGTGGCCAAGGCCGATCCGGCCCTGGATAACGATTCCCACATCGTCGTCACCAGCTTCAATGGTGTCGTACTGCTCGCTGGCCAGACGCCTCGCGAGGACCTCAAGGCCAAGGCCGAGCAGGCTGCCGCCAACGTACAGCGCGTGAAGAAAGTGCACAACGAGCTGCAAGTGATTGCACCTTCGAGCTTCCTCGCCCGCCAGAACGACTCCTGGCTGACAACCAAGATCAAAACCCAGATGCTCACCGACGCCAGCATTCCGGGCTCGCGCATCAAGGTCGTGACCGAGAACGGCATCGTGTACCTGCTGGGCCTGCTGACCAGACAGGAGGCCACCCAGGCTGCCAATCTGGTACAGGGTGTATCCGGCGTGCAGAAGATCGTGAAGCTGTTCGAATACATCGATTGACACAAAACCTGCAGGCACAAAAAAGGCGATCCGGTCGGGATCGCCTTTTTTATTACTTCACCACTTTCAGGCTCGGTCGACCGCTAGGGCGCGGTGGCTCGCTGTCCGGTGGCGGAACATCGTCATCCTGCTCGATCTCGTCTTCGTCATCCATCGGCGACTCCAGATCGAACACCATGCCCTGACCGTTCTCCCTGGCGTAAATACCCAGGATCGCGGCAATCGGCACGTACAGACTGTGCGGAACGCCACCGAAGCGACCTTCGAAGGTCACGACGTCGTTGTCCATGTGCAGATGTCGCACGGCACTTGGTGAAATATTCAGGACAATTTGTCCATCACTGGCAAAACCTTGCGGCACCTGCACCGCCGGATATTCGGAATTGACCAGCATGTGCGGGGTGCAATCGTTATCCACAATCCACTCGTAGAGCGCGCGGACCAGATAAGGTCGACTGGAGTTCATAGCGGCTCCTTAAGCCTTAGCGCATGTCGCGTTCGACGCCAGACAGACTCGCCTGGAAAGCCTCACGCGCAAATTGACGCTCCATATAATCAAGCAGCGGCTTGGCCGGCCGCGGCAGTTCTATACCCAGAATCGGCAAACGCCAGAGTATTGGCAATAGGCAGCAATCCACCAGACTTTGTTCCTCGCTGAGGAAAAACGGCTTGTCGGCGAACAACGGCGACACACCCGTCAGGCTTTCGCGCAATTCCTTGCGCGCCACGGCACGAGCCGCCTCCTTGGTTCGCGAATCCAGAATCAGGTCCACCAGACCACACCAGTCACGCTGAATGCGATGCATCAACAGACGACTGTTGGCACGCGCCACCGGGTACACAGGCATCAATGGCGGATGCGGGTAACGCTCATCCAGATACTCCATCACCACGGTCGACTCCCACAACGCCAGATCGCGATCGACCAGTGTCGGAAGACTGCCATAAGGGTTCACTTCAATCAGTTTAGGCGGCTGGCGACCAGCCTCCACAAAAATGATTTCGGCGCTTACACCCTTCTCAGCAAGCACAATGCGCACCCGGTGGGAATAGTGGTCGGCGGGGTCGGAGTAACAGGCCAACCGATTGGTCACGCCCATGGCGATCCTCCTCGCTTGTTGAAATGATCGGAGCCGGAAAAACACGCGCGCCCAGAGGGCGCCTCCCGCAACACCTGGCTGTGCAGACGTTGCGTTTTCAGAGGCGCCCTTGGGCGCGCGCGATTAACAGCAATTGCTTGAAGCGTTATCAGTGCACGTCTTTCCAGTATTCACGCTTGAGCAGGTAGGCGAACACAAAGAAGAACGCCAGGTACAGCAAGACATAAGTACCGATGCGCTGATGTTGCAGCTTAACCGGGTTAGCCGAGTAAGCCAGGAAGGTTACCAGATTCTTGACCTTTTCATCGAACTGCTCTTCGTTCAAGGTACCGGTTTTCGGCACGATGGTCAGCTGATCGCAGGCTTCATGAGTTAACGGCGTACCGGTCAGCGGATCGAATTGCTTCTTGCCATCCTCGACGATCTGCACCTGTTTGCAACCTACGACCTGACGACCTTGCAGGCCGACCAGCACGTTAGGCATGCCGACATTCGGAAAGACCTTGTTGTTCACGCCCCACGGACGCGCCGGATCTTCATAGAACGAACGCAGATAACCATAAAGCCAGTCGGTACCGCGAACCCGAGCCACTAGAGTCAGGTCCGGCGGGGCGGCGCCGAACCAGGTCTTGGCGTCTGCCGGCTGCATGCCGATGCTCATGTGATCGCCGATCTTGGCACCGGTGAACACCAGCTTCTCCAGCATCATTTCGTGCGGAATACCGAGGTCATCGGCAACGCGCTCGTAACGCTGGAATTTGGCGCTGTGGCAACCCATGCAATAGTTGGCGAAAGTGCGCGCACCATCCTGCAGGGCAGCCTTGTCGGAAACGTCGATGTCGACTTTTTCCAGTTCAGGGCCACCGTGTTCGGCAGCGAAAGACAGCACAGGCAGAGCAGCAAAAATCAGAGCAAAAAATAACTTTTTCATCAGCCAGTCACCCTTTCCGGAACCGGTTTGGTCTTCTCGAGCCTGGTGTAGAACGGCATCAGAATGAAGTAGGCGAAGTACAGGAAGGTGCAGATCTGCGACACCAGCGTGCGCTCCGGCGTCGGAGCCAGAACCCCCAGAATGCCGAGGATCACGAAGGAAATGCAGAACACCACTAGCCAGATTTTGCTCATCCAGCCTTTGTAACGCATCGACTTGACGGGACTGCGGTCGAGCCATGGCAGGACAAACAGAACTGCAATGGCTGCCCCCATGGCGATAACACCCATGAGCTTGTCAGGAACCGCACGCAAGATCGCGTAGAACGGTGTGAAGTACCAGACCGGCGCGATGTGTTCCGGCGTCTTGAACGGGTTGGCCTGTTCGAAGTTTGGTTTTTCGAGGAAATAGCCGCCCATTTCCGGGAAGAAGAACACAATGAAACAGAAGATGAACAGGAACACCACGACGCCGACAATGTCTTTCACGGTGTAGTATGGATGGAACGCGATACCATCCAGCGGAACACCGTTTTCATCTTTGTGCTTCTTGATGTCCACACCGTCCGGGTTGTTCGAACCCACTTCGTGCAGTGCCAGAATGTGCAGCACCACCAGACCCAGGATCACGATCGGCAGAGCGACCACGTGCAGGGCGAAGAAGCGGTTCAGGGTAATCCCGGAAATCAGGTAGTCACCGCGAATCCACTGGGTCAGGTCGTTGCCGATGACCGGAATCGCGCCGAACAGCGAGATGATCACCTGGGCGCCCCAGTAAGACATTTGACCCCATGGCAGCAGATATCCCATGAAGGCTTCGGCCATCAGCGCCAGGTAGATCAGCATGCCGAACACCCACACCAGTTCGCGGGGTTTCTGGTACGAACCGTAGAGCAGACCACGGAACATGTGCAGATAGACCACGATAAAGAACGCAGAAGCGCCGGTGGAATGGAGCAGACGCAGGATCGAGCCGTACTCGACGTCGCGCATGATGTATTCGACGGAGGCAAACGCCTCTTCCGCCGAAGGGGTGTAACTCATGGTCAGCCAGACACCGGTGACGATCTGGTTGACCAGAACGAGCAGCGCCAGCGAGCCGAAGAAATAGAAAAAGTTGAAGTTTTTTGGAGCGTAATACTTGCTGAGATGGTCTTCCCACATTTTGGTGGCGGGGAAGCGCGCATCGACCCAATCCATGAACTTGCTCATCACGCTTTCTCCGTATCGACGCCAATGACAATCAGATCATCGGTCTCATAGGAATGCGGGGGTACTGGCAGGTTCAAAGGCGCAGGTTGCGACTTGTAGACGCGGCCAGCCAGATCGTAGTGGGAGCCGTGGCAAGGGCAGAAATAGCCGCCTACCCAGTCTTTGCCCAGATCCGCGGGCGCCACTTCGGGACGGAAGGTCGGTGAGCAACCCAGGTGCGTACAGATCCCGATCAGCAGCAGAATCTCCGGCTTGATCGAACGCACTTCAGGGTCGACATAGGTGGGTTGCGTAGAGTTTTTGGAGGTCGGATCGGAGAGCTGGCCTTCGATCTTCTTGAGATTCCCCAGGATTTCCGCGGTACGGCGAACAATGAATACCGGCTGGCCGCGCCATTCAGCAATCATCTGCTGTCCGGGCTCGATTTTGCTGACATTCACTTTCACCGGTGCGCCGGCAGCTTTCGCCTTGGCACTGGGAAACCATGACCCCACGAACGGGACCGCAGCCCCCACCGCTCCTGCAGCACCCACCACGGATGTGGCCGCTACCAGGAAGCGACGCCGGCCTGCATTCACGCCGTCATTGCTCATTCAGTCCTCTCCCATCAGCTTTGTGGCCTGTTAAATCAGGCATCTACTAAATATGAAACAATGTACTTATAAAAATTTTGCCGAATGGTAATGAAAACCCCCAATTCTGACAAGGTAATTACCCGGAGGGGTGGCCCTCAAGCCTTGTAGTATAGGGGGTCTACGAATGTGGCAAGTTGTCACAGCGCAATTATTCGAGAAATCGCACGCATAAAAAAACGCCCGGTTCCGTGAGGAATCGGGCGTTCTTTTTTGAACGTGGAAGCGAAATTAACGCTTCGAGTACTGCGGACGCTTACGCGCTTTACGCAGACCAACTTTCTTACGTTCAACTTCACGGGCGTCGCGAGTGACGTAGCCAGCTTTGCGCAGGGCGCTACGCAGGGTTTCGTCGTAGTCCATCAGAGCGCGAGTGATACCGTGGCGGATTGCGCCAGCCTGACCACTTACACCACCGCCGATCACGGTGACGTAGATGTCGAACTTCTCGACAGTCTCGGTCAGCTCCAGCGGCTGACGAACTACCATGCGGGCAGTTTCGCGGCCGAAGAAGGTTTCCAGCGAACGGTTGTTGATGGAGATGTTACCAGTACCCGGACGCAGGAAAACGCGTGCGGTTGCGGTCTTGCGACGGCCAGTGCCGTAATTTTGAGTCGCCGACATAATGAACTATTCCGTTAAATCTTCAGTTCTTGGGGCTGCTGAGCAGTATGAGGGTGTGCAGCGCCCGCATAGACTTTCAGCTTACGGTACATGTCGCGACCCAGCGGGTTCTTAGGCAGCATGCCTTTAACCGCGGTCTCGATCACGCGCTCAGGGGCCTTGGCGATCAGCTTTTCAAAGTTGATCGACTTGATACCGCCCGGGAAACCGGAGTGGGAGTAGTACATTTTGTCGCTGGTTTTGGCACCGGTAACACGTACTTGTTCAGCATTGATCACGACGATGTAGTCGCCGGTGTCAACGTGAGGGGTGTACTCAGGCTTGTGCTTGCCACGCAGACGGCTCGCGATTTCGGTGGCCAGACGACCCAGGGTCTGACCAGCAGCGTCGACGACAAACCAGTCGCGCTTTACTGTTTCCGGTTTAGCAGTAAAAGTTTTCATTCTTTATAGCCTCAGGGGCCGCCTGTAAATAAGACGGCGGATCTTACTGAATAGTGCGTACTTTGACAAGTCAAAGGCAGCCGGATACAGACGCTTTCGGGGGCTCGGGTCGGCGCGTCCGTTCAACGGCAAGATTCTTCGGCGGCGGGGCATCACTTCCACTGCAGAAAGAGGTCGGCAATTATGCAGATTGCGAAAAAATATTCAACCTGCTTTTATGATTGCTTTGCCCAAGGAGCACCCGATGGACTATCGCCAGCTAGGCCGCACCGACCTGAACGTGAGTGCAATCTGCCTCGGCACCATGACCTGGGGCGAGCAAAACACCGAAGCCGAAGCCTTCGCGCAGATCGAGAGAGCCAAGGGCGCCGGGATCAATTTCATCGACACCGCCGAGATGTACCCGGTGCCGCCGAAAGCCGAAACCTACGCCACCACCGAGCGTTACATCGGCAATTACTTCAAGAGCCGCGGCGACCGCGCCGACTGGATCCTCGCCAGCAAGATCGCCGGCCCCGGCAACACCATCGACTACATCCGCGACCGGAACCTTCGCCACAACCGCCAACACATCACCGAAGCGGTGGACGCCAGCCTCAAGCGTCTGCAGACCGATTATATCGACCTGTATCAATTGCACTGGCCTGAGCGCAGCACCAATTTTTTCGGACAGCTGGGCTACAAGCACAAGACCGAAGCCAACCTCACGCCACTCGAAGACACGCTCGAAGCGCTCGATGAGCAAGTGAAGGCCGGCAAGATCCGCCATATCGGTCTGTCCAACGAAACGCCGTGGGGCACCATGCGTTTTCTGGCCCTGGCCGAAGCCCGTGGCTGGCCACGCGCGGTGTCGATCCAGAACCCGTACAACCTGCTCAACCGCAGCTTCGAAATCGGCTTGGCGGAAATCGCGATTCGCGAACAGTGCGGCCTGCTCGCCTATTCGCCACTGGCGTTCGGCTTTCTGTCGGGCAAGTACGAGGGCGGCGCCCGTCCACCAAAAGGCCGCCTGAGCCTCTACAGCCGTTTCAGCCGCTATTTCAATCCGCAATCGGAAGCAGCCTGCAGCCGTTATGTGGCGCTCGCCCGGGAACATGGCCTGGATCCGGCGCAAATGGCGCTGGCATTCGTCAACCAGCAACCGTTCGTCACCAGCAACATCATCGGTGCGACGACCCTGGAGCAACTGGACAGCAACATCGCCAGTTTCTATCTGAACCTCTCGGACGAAGTGCTGGCAGGCATCGAGGCGATTCACAAGGATCACCCGAACCCGGCACCGTGATCAGCCGCTAAAAAGCTTCGCGAGCAGGCTCGCTCCCACAGGTACAGCGTGATCCTCGTGGGAGCGAGCCTGCTCGCGAAGGGGCCAGTCAACTCACTGCAAAACTCAAAGCGACCGCGCAATGATTTCCTTCATGATTTCATTGGTGCCGGCATAGATCCGCTGCACCCGTGCATCCGCCCAGGCACGGGCCACCGGGTATTCCCACATGAAACCGTACCCGCCATGCAACTGCACGCACTCGTCGAGCACCTTGCATTGCAGATCGGTGCCCCAGTATTTGGCCATTGCCGCTGTCGGTACATCCAGCTTGCCCTGAAGGTGCAGTTCCAGACAGCGATCGACGAACACCCGGCCAATCTGAATCTCGGTGGCCATCTCCGCGAGTTTGAAGCGCGTGTTCTGGAAGTCGGCGATAGCCTTGCCGAACGCCTTGCGGTCACGGGTGTAATCCAGCGTCCACTGCAGCGCCGCCTCGGCCGAGGCCAAACCGCCAATCGCCACGGTCAGACGCTCCTGGGGCAACTCCTGCATCAGATAGGCAAATCCTGCTCCGGCCTGGCCCAACAGGTTTTCCTTTGGTACACGCACATCCTGGAAGAACAGTTCCGACGTGTCCTGTGCCTTCATTCCGACCTTTTCCAGACGTTTACCCTTATCGAAGCCCGGGGTGCCCGCCTCTACCAGAAACAGACTGGTGCCCTTGGCGCCGGCCTTGGGGTCAGTCTTCGCAACCACGATCACCAGATCGGCGAGAAAACCATTGGTGATGAAGGTTTTAGAGCCGTTGATCACATAATCGTCACCGTCCAGCACCGCAGTGGTTTTGACGCCCTGCAAGTCGGAACCCGCGCCAGGTTCGGTCATTGCGATAGCGCTGACCATCTCGCCGGACACCAGCTTCGGCAGGTATTTCTGCTTCAGCGCTTCGCTGCCGTAGTGCAGGATGTAAGGCGCAACGATGTCCGAATGCAGCGAGAAGCCGATTCCGGTCAAGCCCAATCGCCCGACTTCCTCGATCACTACGGCGCTGTATAGAAAGTCCGCCCCCAGCCCGCCGTACTCCTCCGGCAGATGCGAGCAGAGCATTCCCGCCTCCCCTGCCTTGTTCCACAGTTTGCGGTCGATGTAGCCTTGCTTTTCCCATTGCCCGTGGAACGGCACGGCCTCTTTTTCAAGGAAAGTCCGCACGCTGTCGCGGAACAATTCGTGCTCGGAGCTGAACAGGGTTCTGGGGATCATGCGACACCTTTTCTTATGAATTGGAGGGATCAGACCTTCAGAGACTAAGCCGCACACCCGATACAGGACACTGGACACATCCGACAAAAAATAAGACGATCCAGCCGTCTGGTGACCACTTTCCCTTATAAAAACAAAAGATGAATTATGTCCAAGCAAGTCTCCACGCCCTTGCGGCGCGTCAGCATCCTGGCGATCGACCGGGTTTTCGCTTCCACCCTCATGCAAGCCAAGGATTTCTTCCACCTGGCCAGCCTGCGTTATGGCAAACAACTGGGCCAGGGTCTGACGCCGGCATTCGAAACACGCCTGGTCAGCCCCGACGGCAAACCGGTGAACAGCTTCAGTGACGTGGTCATGCCGGTGGACGGCGGCCTGGAAAACACCGATGTCATCATCCTTCCGGCCTTCTGGGACGACTTCGACACCCTGAGCCAGCGTTATCCACAGATCCTGCCGTGGCTGCGTGAACAACATGCACGCGGCGCAGTGCTCTGCGGCGAGGCCACCGGCGTGTTCTGGCTCGCCGAGGCCGGGTTGCTCAATGGCAAGGAGGCGACGACCTACTGGCGCTTCTTCAATGCCTTTGCCGAGCGTTTTCCGCAGGTTTATCTCAACCAGGACAAGCACCTGACCGATGCAGACAATCTGTACTGCGCCGGCGGCACGACCTCGGCCTGCGATCTTTATATCTATCTGATCGAGCGTTTCTGCGGTGCCAACGTAGCCCAGGCCGTGGCCCGCGACATTCTTTATGAAGTCCAGCGCAGCTACTCACCGGGCCGAATTGGTTTCGGTGGCCAGAAGCTGCACCAAGACGTGATCATCCTGCAGATCCAGCACTGGCTCGAAGAGCATTTTGCCGACAAGTTCCGCTTCGAAGACGTGGCCCGCGAGCACGGCATGAGCATTCGCAACTTCATGCGCCGCTTCCAGACCGCCACCGGTGACAAGCCGCTGCACTACCTGCAACGACTGCGCATCGAAACGGCCAAAGGCCTGTTGTCCGGCAGCCGCAAGAGCATCAAGACCATCAGCTACGAAGTGGGCTACGACGATGCGAGCTTCTTCGCACGCCTGTTCCGTCAGCACACCGAACTGTCACCGAACCAGTATCGACAGCAGTTCCAGCAAGCTGCCTGACGATTCGACCAGACACAAAAAAGGGCCTGCATCTGCAGGCCCTTTTTGTTTGCCGAATCCGCTCAAGGCTTGTGTGCCCGGGACAGGAATTCGTGGGATTGCATCTCCAGCAGACGGCTGAGGGTCCGCTGGAACTCGAACGTCAGGCGCCCGCCGGTGTACAGGTCTTTCAACTCGACTTCGGCCGAAATGATCAGCTTGACGTTACGGTCGTAGAACTCGTCGACCATGTTGATGAAGCGTCGGGCGATGTCGTCGGTGGTGACGCTCATCTGTTCTACGCCGCTGAGCAGCACGGCGTGGAAGATCTTGCCTATCTCGATGTAATCGTTCTGGCTGCGCGGGCCATCGCACAGTTCGCGGAAGTCGAACCACGCCACGTCATCGCAAGTACGCAGGGCGCGGATTTCGCGGTTCTCGATGATCAGCACATCGTTTTCCACGGCCGCCGTGCATTCAGGCGTCAGCGCACGGAAGCTCTTGCGCAGGCTTTCGTGGGCCGCTTCATTGAGCGGAAAGTGGAACAGCTCCGCCTGTTCGAGATGACGCAGACGGTAATCGACGCCGCTGTCGACGTTGACGATCTCGGTGTTCTGCTTGATCAGCGCAATGGCCGGCAGGAAACGCGCGCGCTGCAGGCCGTCCTTGTACAGCCCGTCCGGCACGATGTTCGAAGTGGCGACCAGGGTCACGCCATTCTTGAACAGTTCTTCCATCAGCGTGCCGAGGATCATGGCGTCGGTGATGTCGGAGACGAAGAATTCATCGAAGCAGATGACCCGCGACTCCGCCGCAAAACGCTTGGCGATGATGGTCAGCGGATTTTTCTCGCCGCCGAGGGTCTTCATCTCTTCGTGAACACGCTTCATGAAGCGGTGGAAGTGGGTACGGGTCTTTTCCTTGAATGGCAGGGCTTCGAAGAAGGTATCCACCAGATAGGTTTTGCCACGACCCACGCCGCCCCAGAAATACAGGCCCTTGACCGGCGTCTGATCCTTTTTGCCAAACAGCTTGCCCAGCAGACCCGGCTTGTTCTGCTCGGCCGCGATCAGATCGTCGTAAAGGCGTTGCAGATGACGCACGGCCGTTTCCTGCGCGGCGTCATGGAAAAAGTCCGGGCGTTTCAGATCAGCTTGATATCGTTCTAGGGGCGTCATAATTCGTTAGCAAGGCAACAAAAACGGGCCGTCACTGTAGCGATGGCCCGTGGGAATGGCAATCGGCCCTTGGTCGGGCCGGGCCGTTGATTATTCCTGAACCGGTGTCAGAGCGATCCGCAAAGCTTCGATGGCCGCATCCCGCGCAGCCGCGTCGGCGAACACAGGGCTGTCGCCGACGCGCTCGCCTTCCAGCCAGACGCTGAAGCTCAGGTCTTCGCTGCGTACATCCAGCGGCTGGCCCGACTGCAATTGCTTGGTTGCCTGACCTGCGGTCTTGCCGTCGGCAAAGTTGCGCGACAGCAGCAGTTGCTCGCCATCGGCGGCCAGCAGGCGGAAACGGAAGCTGCCATCGTCTTCGCGGAAGCTGACGAAACGTGCGGCTTTCGCCGCCTTCTTCTTGGTGGTGGCAGCCACTTGCACCTGATTGACGAACGAACGCAGGCCGACCGCTTCACGCAGCTCGTTGAGGAACGGAGTGGCGACCGCACGGGCCTTTTTCGCACCGTGCTGCAGGATGTCTTCCAGATCCGCCGGACGTTCGATCAATTGCTGGTAACGTTCGCGAGACTCACCCAGTTCGTTGTCCAGCAACTGGAACAGACGGTTCTTCGCCTCACCCCAACCCAGTCCGCCCAGCAGTTCGCTGCGGAACTCGTCGGCCTGCGCCGGCGTGGCGAACGCCTGAAACAGGGTGAACAGGTGCGAATTGTCCGGATCCTTCGCTTCGCCCGGCGCACGGGAGTCGGTAACGATGCGCGAGATCGCGTCCTTCATGTCCTTGGCACTGGAGAACAGTGGAATGGTGTTGTCGTAGCTCTTGGACATCTTGCGACCGTCCAGCCCCGGCAACGTGGCGACGCTTTCCTCGATCAGCGCTTCGGGCATGGTGAAGAACTCCTTGCCCTGGCCGAACAGGTGGTTGAAACGCTGGCCGATGTCACGGGCCATTTCCACGTGCTGGATCTGGTCACGGCCGACCGGCACCTTGTGCGCGTTGAACATCAGGATGTCGGCCGCCATCAGCACCGGATAGCTGTACAGGCCCATGGTGATACCGGCATCCGGGTCTTCGCCGGTCTCGACGTTCTTGTCCACCGAAGCCTTGTAGGCGTGGGCGCGGTTGAGCAGGCCCTTGGCTGCGACGCAGGTCAGCAGCCAGGTCAGCTCGGGGATTTCCGGAATGTCGGACTGGCGATAGAACGTCACGCGATCCACATCCAGACCACCGGCCAGCCAGGTCGCGGCGATTTCCAGGCGCGAGCGCTGGATGCGCAACGGGTCATCGCATTTGATCAGGGCGTGATAGTCGGCCAGGAAGTAGAACGAGTCGGCGTTCGTGTCACGGCTGGCGACGATCGCCGGGCGGATGGCACCGGCGTAGTTGCCCAGGTGCGGAGTACCGGTGGTGGTGATACCGGTGAGGATGCGGGTACGGTTCGTCATGGGTAATCGCTTGTCAGACTGCAATCAATTCGAAAGACGCGGCAGGATCAGATCCTTGAGATCGGTCAGCTTGCCATGAAAAAAGTGTCCGCATTCTGCCACTTTCAGCAGCTCATGGGGGCGCTGGAGTTTGTCGGACCATTCGTAAACCAGTTGTGGATCGATCACTTCGTCGGTTTCCGGCTGGATCACCGTGAGCCCGCCCTGCTGCGGCAACTGATCCTGATCGCCCAGGCGCATGACTGCAGGTGCCACCATGAACAGCTGCTGGATCTGCACACCCTGGGCCTCAAGACGACCGCCGAGACTTGCTGCAACAAATCCGCCGAAGGAGAAACCGAAGAGAGTCAGCGGCAGATTCGGGTGCTTCTCCAGCAGCCAGGCAGCGGCGGCTTGAGCGTCGTCGACTTCACCGCTGCCCATGTCGTGGGAGCCTTCGCTGGCACCGACCCCGCGATAGTTGAAGCGCAGAGTGACAAGGCCGGCATCGCGTGCGGTACGCTGCAGGGTCGAAACGACCTTGTTGAGCATGGTGCCACCCTGCACCGGGTTGGGATGGCAGATCAGCGCGATGCCGCGTGGCTGCTCATTGTCCAGATACAAGGACTCAAGTTGACCCACCGGGCCATCAATCACTACAGGGGTTTCACGCATCAGCAAGGAAGGAACTCCGTGACCTCGGATCGGGTCGACTCGTCTAGCAAATTGTCTGTGCCAGTCTATTGCGAGTGAATCGCGGTATACAGCGCAGGTTCGAGCCGTTAACGTAAAGCAAAGCCGTTTATAGAGGAAGGACTCGTGGAACACTCGCTCTTAGTTTGGTTGTTACCGACTCTTGCCCTGGTTGTGGGTGTCGCCATTGGTTTCCTGATCGCTCGCGTTGCGCCGAACGCCGCGCCCAGCCGCACGCAGCGTCAACTGGATGATATTCAGGAACGTTTCGACAGTTATCAGAACGAAGTGGTGACCCACTTCAACAGCACCGCCAATCTGGTCAAGAAGCTGACCCAGAGCTATCAGGAAGTGCAGGACCACCTCGCCGAGGGTGCCAACCGCCTGGCCCTGGACGAGCAGACCCGTCAGCGTCTGCTGGCTTCTCTGCACTCCGAAGCGGCACAGGCCCCACGGGAGCGCCTGACACCACCACGGGATCAGGAGCCGCCGCGCGACTATGCGCCGAAGACCCCGAACTCGCCGGGCATGCTCGACGAGCACTACGGTCTGAAGAAGTAATCAGCCTTCGCACCAACAAAAAGCCCCCGGACAATCACTTGTCCGGGGGCTTTTTTGTACCTGACGGTTACGGATACTGCTGAACCGTACCTGGTTGTTGCTGCTGTCCACCGTATTGCTGACCCGGGATCGCCTTCAGGTTGACTTCAACGCGGCGGTTCTGAGCACGACCATTGACGTCGCCGTTGCTGGCAATCGGATTATCCGGGCCGGCACCACGGGCTGACAGATTGGCACCGCTGACACCCTGGGAAGTCAGGTAGGTCGCCACGCTCTGCGCACGACGCTGGGAAAGGTCCATGTTGTGCTGGCGACTGCCGGTGCTGTCGGTGTACCCGACGATCTCGATCTGGTTCTGGTTGAACTCCTTGAGCGAGTTGGCCAGGTTGTTCAGCGGCTGGTAGAAGCTTGGCGCGATGTTCGCCGAGTCGGTGGCGAAGGTGATGTTGCCCGGCATGATCAGCTTGATCTGGTCGCCCTGACGCTGCACTTCAACCCCGGTGTTGGCCATGCTGGCACGCAGTTTCTTCTCTTGCTGGTCGGCGTAGTAACCGTAACCGGCTGCGGAAGCGCCGACCACTGCAGCGCCGATCAAGGCGCCCTTGCCGCGGTTGTTGTGGTCGATGGCAGCACCGGCCAATGCACCGGCCAGTGCGCCGAGGCCGCCATACTTGGCGGTTTTGCTCATGCCCTGGGAGCCACCGTCGGCCTGACCCTGATTGTCATACGGGTTGGGCGAGGCGCAGCCGGACAATACGGCTACGGCAGTAGCGACAATAATCAAACGACGCGTGGTGAACATGGAGAGCTCCTACTTTTCTGCATTCTGTGGTGCAACGGCGGTTTGGCAATGGACCATTGCGGGCGTTGGATCATGACAATGCACAAAAATTCCGCCGGGCACTCGTGACAAAATGTTTAGGCGCGCACGAACGGATTTTCCCGCATTTCATCGCCCAGACGCGTGTCCGGGCCATGTCCGGCCACAACGATCGCGTCCTCGTCCAATGTGTACAGCCGCTGCTTGATCGATCGCACGATGGTCGCCTGATCGCCGCCCCACAAATCCGTGCGCCCTACTCCGCGCCGGAACAATGTGTCACCGGCAATCAACAGCTTAGCCTCGGAAAACCAAAAGCTCATGGAACCGGGTGTATGCCCCGGTGTGTGAAGCGCCACGCCGCAGCCACAGGCGAGCTCCTCGTCGTCGCTCAACCAGCGATCCGGCGACGGCACCGGGGTATAGGGCACACCGAACATCTGGCATTGCATTTCGAGGTTGTCCCATAGGAACTGGTCGTCCTTGTGCAGATGCAGGGTCGCACCGGTTTTTTCTTTCATCTGACCGGAGGCAAGGAAGTGATCGAGGTGCGCGTGGGTATGGATGATGCTGACGACTTTAAGCCCAAGTGCATCGAGGCGCGCCATGATCAGATCAGGGTTGCCGCCCGGATCGACGACGATGGCTTTTTTGGTGATCGGGTCGCCGATGATCGTGCAGTTGCACTGGAGTGGGCCGACGGGAAAGGTTTCTCGGATAAGCATGGGGCTGGAAACGGACATAGAGATCCTGGACAAACGGCAAGTGGGCTTGCTTCAGTATTCTACTTCACATGCCGATATAGATCGCCCGGACAGTAATTTGACGCCATTAATCAGAAAGATAGTGGCCCAATGATGTCAAATGTATCGTTTCTGGTGCAAAATCGCATTTTTTTGTAGCGGTCGCATTCAGGAAGGGCCGCAGCGCACTCAGGAAACTCCCCGCATGCCGACGCCCTTAACTTATACCTTCGCACTACCCGCCAAATTGACTGGCAACGCTCTCGTCGACAGCCTTATTTCCGGCAAATACTGGATGGGAGCGAACTGGCCATTCGCCGGAGACACCAAGCTCAGCTACAGCTTCATGGCACCGGGGACTTCTTACTTCGCTACTTCCTACAGTCCCAAAAATGAATACTACGCCCTGTATGAGCTGACGACTGCACAGAAGACCGCGATCACCAGCGCCTTGGGCACATGGAGTGCCGTTGCCAACCTCACATTCACGCTGACCAGCGACACCCTCGACAATGTTGGTGACCTGCGTTTTGGCGGCTATCGGTTGATGGACAACAAGACTGCGGCCTGGGCCTACTTTCCTGACAACCTTCCGGCTGCCGGCGATGTTTGGGTCGGCACGGAAACCAGTGACCCTAATCCGGTCAAGGGCACTTATGACTACCTGACCTTCGTTCATGAAATCGGTCACTCGCTTGGTCTCAAACACCCCTTCGATACCAGCGCAACCAACAAGACCCTGCTGGACCCATCGCTGGACGATGTGCACTTCACCGTGATGAGTTACAACAGCAACTATTCCTATCAGCCAACGACGCCGATGGTACTGGACATCCTCGCGATCCAGAGTCTGTACGGCGCCAACATGCTTTGGCAGACCGGCGACACTGTCTACAAATGGGATGCCAACCAGTCGGTGTTTGAAACTATCTGGGACGCAGGTGGCAATGACACCATCGATGGCAGCAACCAGCTGACGGCCGTTACCATCAACCTGAACGAAGGCAGCTACAGCCAGATCGGCAAAACGTTCACCGATCTGAACAGCAACACCGCCATTAACGATGGTTTGGCGATCGCCATCGGTGCCAAGATCGAAAATGCCATTGGATCAGCGTTCAATGACACGCTGATCGGCAACGACCTGGACAACACTCTCAATGGCATGGCCGGTGCGGACACCATGAAGGGGGGCAATGGCAACGACACCTATTACGTCGATAACGTAGCAGATACCATTGTCGAACTCGCGGGAGCGGGTATCGATACAGTGATTTCCTCCATTGCCTACACCTTAGGCGACAACCTTGAAAACCTGACAATCACTGGATCAGCCGACCTGAAAGTGACCGGCAATGCACTCGACAACGTACTTGTCGGCAATGACGGCAACAACCTCATCGATGGTGTCTGGGGCGTCGACACCATGATCGGTGGTCTCGGCAACGATACCTACCTGGTTTACAACAGCCTCGATACGATCATCGAAACCAGCACGCTGGCAACCGAGATCGACAACGTTTATGCCTCTGTCAGCTACGCACTCAGTGCCAATGTTGAAAACCTGACACTGACCGGTACCGATAACATCAATGCTTATGGCAACGAACTGAACAACGTTCTTGTCGGCAACGCCGGCAACAATGTCCTGTTTGGCGGAGCGGGCGTCGACACCATGATCGGCGGTGACGGCAACGACATCTATAACATCGACCAGTTTGCAGAGTTGGGATTGCTGGTTGAAAAAGTCGGCGAAGGCTCCGATGTGCTGAACATTGCCTACACCGCCAATGCACAGACCAGCGTTATCGATCTGAATCAAAGCAGTCTGAAAAACGTTGAAAACGTTCTGCTGTCAGGTGCCGGAGCCTTCACGGTGATCGGCAATGACCTGGACAACATCATGGTGGGCAATGCGGCGAATAACACACTGCAAGGCGGCGCCGGCAACGACCAGCTCGACGGCGGTGCCGGAGCCGACACGCTGATCGGCGGCATTGGTGATGACGTCTATACCGTCGACAACGCTGGCGATTCGATTATCGAACTGGCAGGCGAAGGTCACGACTTGATCAAGGCAACGGTGAACTACACCTTGTCCGCCAACGTCGAGGACGGCTTGCTACTGGGCACGGGCGCACTGGCCCTGACTGGTAACAGCATGGACAACACCCTGACCGGCAACAGTGGCAACAACATCCTCGATGGCGGCATGGGTGCAGATACCCTGATTGGTGGATTGGGCAACGATACCTATTACGTCGACAACGTCGGCGACACGATCATTGAGCAGAACGATTCGCCGACTGAAATCGATACCGTAATGTCGTCGATCAACTACACCCTGGGCACGAATCTCGAAAACCTGACCCTGCTCGGCTCCGCTGCACTCAACGGTACCGGCAACGCCCTGAACAACACCATCACCGGCAACAGTGCCAACAACATCCTGGACGGCGGTATCGGCGCGGACACTTTGATCGGCGGTGCCGGCGACGACACCTACATCATCGACAATGCGCAGGACGTCATTGTCGAAACCAACCAGGAAAACAACGGTATCGACACCGCGCTGTCCTCCGTCAGTTACACCCTGGCCGCCAACGTCGAAAACCTGATCCTGACCGGTACAGCCAACATAAACGCGTACGGCAATAACCAGAACAACGTAATTATCGGCAACTCTGGCAACAACGTGATGTTCGGCGGTGGCGGGATCGATACCCTGATCGGTGGTGCCGGGGATGACATTTACAACCTCGACAGCTACTGGGAACTGGATCGAGTGGTCGAGAACGCGAACGAAGGCTCCGACGTTCTGAACATTACCTATAACCCTAACCGTGTACAGCTTGACGTCGACCTGAGCCAAACCAATCTGCAAAACGTCGAAAATGTGCTGCTGAGCGGGAAAGGCGATTTTGTAGTCACTGGCAACGCTCTGGACAACATCATTGTCGGCAAT